>DATGHG010000025.1:0-37986 GCA_035308185.1 Thermoanaerobaculia bacterium
AGCTCGGCTGCGACAGCGCGGCGCGCAGGATCGCGGTCCCCTCTTCGAGGCGCGCCTGGCGCTCGTCGAGCGGCACGCCGAAGGCGCCGAGCTCGTAGGGGCTGAAGCCCGGGCCCACGCCAACCAGCACCCTGCCCTGGCTCAGATTGTCCACCCAGGCGATCTCCTCGGCGAGCCGCAGGGGGTGATGCAGAGGCAGGACGGCGACCGCATAGCCGATCCCCACCCGCCGCGTCCGCTGCGCCACCGCCGCCGCGTAGACCGATGGCGCGCCGACGAGCCCGAACGACGCCAGATGGTGCTCGGCGATCCAGACGCTGTCATAGCCGCCGGTCTCGGCGCAGTCCACCTCCCAGAGGGCTTGCTCGATCACCTCGCGGTCGGAAAGCGTTTCGGGCGCCGGCAGGAGCTGAAAGATTCCGATGTCCAGAGCTGGCTCCTCTCAGGTCTTCGAGTGGCAGGGCGCGGTGGGGCAGGTGGAGCGATGGGTCGCGTCCGGTGTTGATATGGTACCAATGTACCAAGATAGATGTCAAGAGATCTTGACTAGGTGTGGCTCTATAGCTGGTACATTGGTAGATTCGAGCGAGGAAGGGAAGTCGAGATCGTTACCGAGAGGAGGCTCGAAGAGATGGCCAGCGCCAGAGGTCGCGCCGGAAGTGCCACCGTCGAGGTGGAGCGGGTGCAGACGGGCGTCCGGATGGAGAAGCGGATCCTCAAGGTGCTCAAGGCCCTGGCGGAGCTGCACGATCTCTCGCTCGGCGACCTGCTGGAGGGCATCGTGCTGCACGCCTTCGAGGGCAAGTCGCCGTTCGGGGCCGAGACCCTGCGCCAGGTGGTGGAGCTGAAGCGCATCTACGGCCTCGACCTCGACGCCGGCGCGAGCCACCACTTGCGGGAAGCCGCCCGAAGGGGCCGCGGGCGCTGAGCCAGACCGGTGGCGGCCGGGCGCAGCGCGGCCGTGCGGTGAACGGTCGATGCTGCAAGGGTCGTCGCGGGCATCGGCTTGCCGCCGCGCTGAGCCACCCTGCCGGCGCCAGCGGGATATGATCCCGGGCCGGTGACCCTTTCCATTCTCGACGCCGTGCGCGATCCCGCGGGGCGGCGGGCGTTCCTGCGCTTGCCTGAGATGGTCTATGCCGGCGATCCCGGCTACTGCGCCTCGCGTCCCGGCGACGCCGCGGCGAGCCTGGAGCGGCGGGAGTTCGCGGAGCGCCAGTTGGCGATGGTGGCGGTCGTCGCCGGGCGGCCGGCGGCGCGGCTGGTGGCGCGGCTGTCGCCGGCGCTGCGCGACGCCTCCGGGCGTCCTTACGGCATGCTGGGTTTTGCCGAGGCGCTGGCCGGCGCGGCCGGCGGCGCGGCGGCGGCGCGGCTGTTCGCCGAGGCGATCGCCTGGCTGCGGGCCGGCGGCGCCGGCGAGATCATCGGTCCGATGGACGGCGACACCTGGCACCGCCACCGCCTGAACGTCGGCCCCTGGGACGAGGAGCCCTTCCTGCTCGAACCCTACAACCCGCCGCACTATCGCGAGCTTTGGGAGGCGCAGGGGTTCGCCGTGCTGGAGCGCTACGGTTCGCTGCGGGTCGACGATCTTCCGGCCGTCGCCGCGCATCTCGAACCGCGGCGGCAGCAGGCGCTCGGCGCGGGCTATCGCCTGCGGCGGCTGGACATGCGCCGCTTCCGCGAAGAGCTGGGGGCGCTCTACCGGCTGTCGTGCGTCATCTTCGCCGGCAACTTCCTTTACACCGAGATCCCGGAGGCGGAGTTCGCCGCCCTCTACGTGGGCGCCCGCGGCCTGGTCGACCCGGACCTGGCGTGGATCGCCGAGGCTCCCGGCGGCGAGCCCGTCGGCTTCCTGTTCGCGTTTCCGGACCGCTTCCGCGAGGTGGCGGCGCTGCGTGGCGGGCGCGGGCCGGGCGCGCTGCTGCGCTACGGTGCGGCCCGCCTGCGGCGGCGCGGCCGCCTGCCGGCGGTGAACTTCAAGACCCTCGGCGTGCTCGCCGCGCACCGCCGCGCGGGCATCGCCGCCGCGCTCATGGCCCAGGGCCACCTGGCGGCGGCGTCCAAGGGCTACACCATCGCCCACCACTGCCTGTTCCGGGAGGGCAACCCCTCCGGCCGTCTCGACGGCGGCCATGGCCGCGTGCTGCGCCGCTACCTGCTCTACCGCCTGGCCACGGCGCCTGGCGGCGGGCTGGCGCCGATAGCGGCGACCGGGGCGGAGGCGAGGTGAGGGCGCTCGGCGCTGGGACGGACGGCGGCGGCGGGGGAGGCGGCGCGGTAATGGCGCTCCAGGCGGCGCCGCAATGAGGGTGGCCGGGGCGGAGCCTGGCGGCGGGAGTGGAGAGGGCGGGAGTGACTTGGGTGGAGCAGGCGGCGCGGGCGGCAGCGCCAACGTCATCGAGCTGCTGGCGGCGGCGGCGCGGCGTCATCCCGAGCGGCCGGCGCTGGTGACCTCGGAGCCGGGCGGCCGGCAGCAGGGCATCACCTACGGCGCCCTGTGGCGGCGCGTCCGCTGCGTGGCGGCGGGCCTGCGGCAGGCCGGCCTCGCGCCGGGCGAGCGGGCGATCGTCATGATCCCGATGTCGATCGATCTCTATGTCGCCCTGCTGGCGCTGCTCGAGCTGGGCGCCGTGGCGGTGTTCGTGGATCCCTGGATCGGCTGGCGCCAGGTGGCCGCCTTTGCCGCCTTCGCGTCGCCAACGGCCTACCTGGGAACGCCGCGCAGCCACCTGTTGCGCTGGCTCTCGCCGGCGCTGCGCCGGGTGCGGCTGGCGGTGACCACCGGCCGGCGCTGGGGACCGCTACCGGCCGGCCGCACTCTGGCGGAGCTGGCGGCGGCGGGCGCCGCGGCCGGCACGAGCGAGGGTGCCGCAGGCCACGCCGGCAGGGGTGGCGAGGGTGCCGAGAGTGGAGCCGCCGGAGCTGCCCGAGACGATGCGGACATGGGCACCGGCGGCGAGGCGAGCAAGGGGGCCGGCGCCGGCGCGGACGAGGCCGCGGCTGGCATCTTCCGGGCCGCTGCCGGCGACCCGGCGCTGATCACCTTCACCAGCGGCTCCTCGGGCGAGCCCAAGGGAGCCAACCGCACCCACGGCTTCCTGCGCGCCCAGCACCTTGCCCTGGCCGCCGAGTTCCCGCTGGCGGCCGACGACGTGGACCTGACGATGTTCCCGGTCTTCGCCCTGCGCAACCTGGCGAGCGGCGTCACCTCGGTCGTCCCGGCGATGGACTTCGCGCGCGTCGACCGCGTCGACGGCGCCGCGCTGCTGGCGCAGATGGAAGCCCACGGCGTGACCACCTGCACGGCTTCGCCGCCGTTCTTCGACCGCCTCGCCGAGGCGATCGCGGCGGCCGGCGCCGGCGGGGAAGATGCGGGCGGGCGGCCCGGCCACGACCCACCGCGCCCGGCCCCCCTGCGGCGTCTGCGCCGCCTGCTGACGGGCGGCGCGCCGGTCGCCGACGAGCAGCTGGCGCGCTGGCGGCGGGCGCTGCCGGAGACCGAGATCGTGGTGGTGTACGGCTCGACCGAAGCGGAGCCGGTCGCCCACCTCACCGCCGAGGAGCGCCTGGCCCTGTGCGGAGCATCGGCCCAGGTCACCGCGGCGCCGGTGGCCGGCTACTGCGTCGGGCCGCCGTGCGCCGCGGTGCGGGCGCGCGTCGTCCGCATCCATGGCGGTCCGGTGGCGCTCGACGGCGGCTGGGCGGCTTGGGAGGTGGCGGCCGGCGAGGTCGGCGAGCTGGTGGTCGCCGGCGACCACGTCTGCCAGGACTATTTCCGCAATCCCGGCGCGGTGGCGGAGAACAAGATCCGCGACGCCGAGGGAGTGATCTGGCACCGCATGGGAGATACCGGCCGCCTCGACGCCCAGGGCCGGTTCTGGCTTGCCGGCCGGGTGCACTCGACGATCTGGCGCGCCGGCCGGGCGGTGCACCCCCAGCTCGTGGAGCAGGCGGCGGCGCAGGCGCTGGGCCGCTCGGCGCAGGCCATGGCGGCGGTGGGGCTGCCCGACGATGCGCTGGGCGAGCGGGTGGTGCTGGTGATCGAGGGCGAGGAAGACGCCGGCGCTCGCGCCGCGCTCGCGGCGCGTCTCGGCGGCGGTCCTGAGGCCGGGACCGCAGCGGCCCCCGGGCTCGGCCGGCGTGGCGGCACGGAGCCGGGCATTGGTATCGCCATCGACGAGGTCGCGTTCAGCCGCCAGCCGCTGCCGCGCGATCCGCGCCACCGCAGCAAGGTCGACTACGCCCAGCTGCGCCGGCGGCTGCTGCGCGGCGGCAGCGCCGGCGGGCGCCGGCTCGTGGCGGGGAGCGGCCGATGAGCGCCGGCCCCGGCGCCGCCCTGACTCTCGCGTCGCCGTTCCCGCGCCGGCTGCGCGCCTATCTCGCGGAGCGCTTCCCGCTGCTCGGCCACGGCGTGCTCATCGCCGCCTACTACTCCTCCAACCAGTTCCTCGCCCGCGTCCTCACCGCGCCCGGGCGGCCGATGCGCTACGACCTCTCGTCGCTGGCCGGCGCCGTCACCCTGTTCTGCTTCTTCTTCCACCTGCGGGTCTTTGACGAGCACAAGGATTACCACGACGACTGCCTGCACTACCCCGAGCGGGTGCTGCAACGCGGCCTCGTCTCGCTGGCGCAGCTGCGCCTGCTGGGCGGCGGCGCCATCGCCGTCGAGCTGATACTGGCCGCCGCCAACGGCCTGCCGGCGTTCATCGCGCTGCTCGTCGCGCTCGCCTTCTCGCTGCTGATGCTGCGCGAGTTCTTCGCCGGCGCCTGGCTGCGGCGCCACTTCCTGCTCTATGCCGCCTCTCACATGCTGATCATGCCGCTGCTGTCGCTGATGGTGTTCTCGTTCGCCACCGGCCGCTTCCCGTGGCAGGCGCCGGCCTGGTTCTGGGTCTACAGCTGGGTGGGCTTCTGCGTCACCTCCAACTGGGAGGTGTCGCGCAAGATCCGCGCGCCGGCTGACGAGATCGAGGGCGTCGAGAGCTATACCCGTGTCTTCGGCACCTACGGCGCCGCCTACGTCGTCCTCGGCATCCGCGTCCTCGACACCGGCCTGGTGGCGCTGGTGGGCCACCACCTGGGCCTGCCGGCCAGCTTCTACGCCGCGCTGGTGGCGCTCTTCGTCCTCTGCCTCGGCGGCTTCCTCGACTACCGCTTCCGCACCAGCCGTGCCAGCGCCAAGCGCATGGAGCTCTTCGCCGGCATCTACATCATTGCCTTCGATCTCATTCTCGCCTTCGAGATCGGCCGCCGCTTCGGCATCGTTGCCCCATGGCGCTGATCAACGAGCCTGGAACGCCAGACGCCGTTGCCGCCGGCGACGCCCTGGTGGTTGCCGACCTGGCGAGCGCGGCGCGCCAGCGCGAGCGGCTGGGCGGCAAGGCCGCCAACCTTGCCCGGCTGGAGGCCCTGGGTTTGCCGGTGCCGCCCTGGTATGCGGTCACCACCGCGGCCTTCGCGGCGGCGCTCGGCCCGGACCTGCGCGGGCGCATCGCGGCGCGGCTGGCGCCGTTCGCCGGGTCCCCGTCGGTCCGCGAGCTCGATGCGGCGGCGCGCGACGTCCGCTCCTGGATCGAGCAGCTGCCACTGCCCGCGGGCCTGGGGGCGGCGATGGCGGCGGCGCACGCGGCGCGCATCGGCGCCGGCGCCTTCGTCGCGGTGCGCTCCTCGGCGGCCGGCGAGGACGCCGCCGGCGAGTCGTTCGCCGGCCTGCACGACAGCTTCCTCTACGTGCGTGGCGAGACGGAGGTCGAGTTGGCGTTGCGGCGGGTCTGGTCGTCCGCCTACAGCGAGCGCGCCCTCGCCTACCGGCTGGCTCAGGGGCTGCCGCTGCTGGAGATCGCGGTGGCGGTGGTGGTGCAGGAGATGGTCACGGCGCGCGCCAGCGGCGTGCTCTTCACCGCCGACCCGGCGACCGGCAGCGTCCACGACATCGTGATCAGCGCCCTCTACGGCGCCGGCGAGGGGCTGGTCAGCGCCGGCCTCGACGCCGACACCTTCGTGGTCGACAAGCAGAGCCTCGAGGTCGACTGGCGCCTCGCCGGCAAGCGCGAGCGGCTGGTCTTCGACGCCGCGAACGGCAGCGGCTTGCGCCACGAGCCGGTGCCGGCGGCGATGCAGGAGGCGAGCAGTCTGAGCGCCGCCGAGGTCGGCGCCCTGGCGCGGCTCGGCCTGCTGGTCGAGCGGCACCACGGCTGCCCGCAGGACCTCGAGTTCGCGATCGACGAGGGCGGCCGGGCCTGGCTGCTGCAGGCACGGCCGGTGACCACCGTCGCCGAGCTCGGGCCGGCGGCCGGCAACCGCCTGCTATGGGACAACTCCAACATCATCGAGAGCTACTCCGGCGTCACCTCGCCGATGACCTTCAGCTTCATCCGGCGCGCCTACGCCATCGTCTATCACTGCTTCGCCGAGGTGATGGGGATCGAGCCGGGGAAGGTGCGCGCCCATCGCGTGGTGTTCGATCACATGCTCGGACTGTTCCGCGGCCAGGTCTATTACAACCTCCGCAACTGGTACGCCCTGGTGCGGCTCTTCCCCGGCTATCAGTACAACCAGAAGTTCATGGAATCGATGATGGGGGTGCGGGAGCCGGCCGCCGATCCGGCGGACGACGCGAGTATGTCGGCGCTGGTCGCCGGGGCAGCTCGCGCTACCGGGACCGCCGCGGCGCCGTCGCGCCTGCACCGCTACACCGTCGAGCTGCCGGCGCTGCTGCGCCTGGTGCTGCGCTCGGCGAGCAACTTCCTGCACATCCGGCGCATCGTCGGCGACTTCCAGGCGTCCTTCTCGGCGCTCTATGGCGAGTGGTCGGCGCGCGACTTCAGCGCCATGGCGCCGCACGAGCTGCTGGCCCTCTACCGCGAGATGGAGGATCGGCTGCTGTGGAACTGGAAGGCGCCGATCGTCAACGACTTCTTCGTCATGGTTTTCTACGGCACCCTCAAGCGGCTCGCCGCGAGCTGGTGCGGCGACGCCTCGGGGTCGTTGCAGAACGATCTGATCTGCGGCGAAGGCGGCATCGAGAGCACCGAGCCGACCAAGATGCTGCTCGCCATGGCCGCGGCGGCGCGCCGGCGGCCGGAGGTGGTGGAGCTGCTGCGCGCCAGCCCTCCCGAGGTGCTGGCCGCGCAGGTGCCGTCGGACCCGCGCTGCGCCGAGCTGGCCGCGGCGGTGCGGCGCTACCTCGAGCTTTACGGCCTGCGCTGCATGAACGAGCTGAAGCTCGAGGAGCCGTCGCTGCGCGATCGGCCGGCATTCCTCTATCAGGTGCTGCGCAACTATCTCGCGGCCAGCGACGCCGCGGCCCTCGATGTCGCCGCTCTGGAGTCCCGGGAGGGCCAGATCCGCGCCGCTGCGGAGCGGCGCGCGGCGGCCGCGCTGGCGGCCCGGCGGGGCCTGCTGCCGCGCCGCGCCGTCTTCCGCTGGGTGCTTGCCAACGCGCGCCTGGGGGTCAAGAACCGCGAGAACCTGCGTTTCGCCCGCACCCGCATCTACGGCCTGCTGCGCGAGCTGCTGCGCGCCGTGGGCCAGCGCTTCACCGCGGCGGGGATCCTCGCCGCGCCGGAGGACGTCTTCTACCTCACGCTCGACGAGGTCTGGGACTACGTCGAGGGCATGGCGGTGACGACCGACCTGCGGGGCCTGGCGGCGCTGCGCCGCGCCGAGTTCGACCGCTACCGGGAGGTCGAGGCCCGGCCCGAGGACCGCTTCGAGACCTTCGGCATGGCCTACCACCGCAACCTCTTCCGGGGCCGGCCGCCGCGCCGCGCCGCGCCGGGCAGCGCGGGGGCCACGCCCGCGGGCGACGCGGGCGACGCGGGGGCCGGCCCCGGCGCGGCAGCCTTGCAGGGCACTCCCTGCTGTCCGGGGGTGGCGACCGGAGCGGTCAAGGTCATCCGCACGCCGGCGGACGACGCCAGCCTGGCGGGCGAGATCCTGGTCGCCGAACGCACCGATCCGGGCTGGGTGCCGCTCTACCCGTCGGTCTCGGGCCTGCTCATCGAGCGCGGCAGCATCCTCTCGCACTCGGCCATCGTCGCCCGCGAGATGGGCATTCCGACCATCGTCGGCATCCCGGGGTTGATCGCGGCGCTGCGGACCGGCCAAAGGGTCCGCATGGACGGCGCCGCCGGCACCGTCGAGCTGCTGGACTAGCGAAACCGTCGCGCCCCGCCGCGCGCTGGCTCAGGAATGAACCTGCAGCGGGTGGAAGGCGCCCCAGACGGCCAGGTCCGGGCGCCAGGCGGGCGCCAGGCCGGCCCATTGCAGCGCCAGGACCAGCGCGGCGGCGGCGAAGGCGAGGAGGAAAAGGCGGGCCGGCCAGGGGAAGTCGGCCTCCTCCTCGGCCTCCAGGTCGCCCTCGTCGCGGACCAGGGCGGCGTTCGCCAGGGAGACCGCCAGCACCACGGCGCTCACCGCCAGCAGGGGTGTGGGCGGCAGGCCCTGGATCAACCAGGGTGGAACGGCGACCGCCAGGCCGGCCGCGGCGCCGGCGGCGGCGCCCGCGAGCCACGGCGCTGCCCGCAGGGCCTTCCAGGTCCGCGGGCTCCGCAGGTCCGGCGGCGACCCCGGCGCCGCGCGGCAACTCGGCCGCCGGCGCAGCAGGATCAGCAGCCCCGGCCGCAGGCAGAATGCGAGCACCGCGCCGGAGGCGGCCAGGTAGGGTCCGTAGGCAGGGTCGAAGGCCTGGCGGAAGCTGTTGGCGAGGATCAGGATACAGAACGGCGGCAGCACGGCGCGGGCCAGGGTCTGCACCCGCGCCCCGCCCGGCCGCCCGCGGCGCCCGAGGTAGACCCAGATGGCAACGTAGGCGGCGAAGCCGATGAAGGCCGGCAGCGCCCACTGCCAGCTGCCCAGCGACCAGGCGCCGTAGGCGTAGAGGATGAACGCCAGCGTGCCGCCGGCGTTGAGCGCGCGCGTCCGCCAGACGAGCGCCGCCACCACCAGGCAGATGACCAACAGCGAGAGGTTCTGGAAGATCACCTCGGCGAGCGGCTGAGCGGTGATCTTGCCCAGCACCACCGCCACCGCCAGCGGCACGAAGAGGTTGTCCGCCCCCCGCAGCGAGATGGCCTCGAAACCGGTCACCAGCGCCGCCACCAGCAGCGCGGCGAGCACGCAGACCGGGCGCGGCAGGTCGGTGAGCAGCAGCATCGGAAGATGGATGGCCAGGAAGGCGATGACCAGGAAGACCATCGACCCCTCGAGGCTCTTGTATTCGTCCTCGACCTGGTAGCGCACCACGCCGTAACGGCTGCCGATGAGCGCGGCGAAGGCGTCGCCGACCGCCAGCACGAGCAGCGCCGAGACGTAGATCCAGGGCCGGTCGCGCGCCATGAGGAAGACCAGGAAGACCGACAGCGGGTAGTACTCGACGCCACGGCTGCGGCGGCTGACACCATGCAGGCTGCGCAGGAAGCCGAGCCGGCCGCCGAGCGCGAAGACGGCGGTGAGCGGCGCCGCCATCGCCAGCACCACCCACGGCGAACGCACCAGGAACGGGAAGAACAGGCAGGCGATGCCGCCGCCCATGTGGACCAGCTTGCGCGTCCACTCGGCCTGCGGATTGCCGAAGCGCCGCCAGATCTCGGCGGCGAGCACCAGCCCCAGGAACAAGCCGGACAGCACCGCCGCCCCCGGCAGGTCCGCGCGCCAGTCCATCAGCACACCTCCTCGAGGACGAAGGCGCTGTAGAAGAAGGCGCGGTCGCGCGCGAACAGCGCGGCGGCCTCCTCGTCGAGCGGGCGCACCCGCGGCGCGGTCGCCGCTCCCGGCGACGCGGCGGCGGGCTCCGGCGGCGGGCAGCGGCGCGGCACCAGCATGTTCCAGTAGGCCAGGCGGGCGCCGGGATTGGCGGCGGCGAGCAGGCCGCGGAAGATGCGGGCGCAGGCCGGCGGGTCGAGGTACTCGAAGATGTCCGACAGGTTGAAACCGTCGAAGCGGCCACCGCCGCCCGCGACGATCGCGGCGCCAACCTCGTCGATGGCTCCCAGGTGCAGCGCCAGCGCTTCCGGCCGGCTGTCGAGGCGCGCCCGCAACCGCGCCCAGACCTCGGGGCGCAGGTAGTGCGGCAGGGCCGTCTCGAAACCGCCGGTCAGGATGTAGCGCACGTAGGGGTTGTCGGCGATCGGCAGCGCCGTGAGCGCGTAGCGGGCGCGCCCCAGGATGCGCTCGGCCACCGAGCCCTCGACGTAGCGGAAGAACTCCGGATCGCGCCCCAACCTGCCCATCGCCGCGCGGCTGAAGAAGAGGCGGAACAGCAGCCGCCAGCGCCAGGTGTCCCAGCGCCGCCGGTAGAAGTCGGCCCGCCCGGCGGCGTCGCGCGGCGCCAACAGCTCGCCGACGGTGCGGCGGCCATGCACGAGCGGCAGGACGCGGCGGCGGAAGAGGCCGAAGTAGTGCTCGAACTTGCCCCAGTGGACGACCCCGCCGGCGACCGCCGCGGCGTTGCGTCGCCAGTAGTCGCGGGCCCCCGGCGACAGCTCGCCGCCCAGCTCCGCGAGCGTCGCCAGCCGGTCCCGCTCCGGAACCGCCGGCCGCACGCCGAGGAAGCCAAGCAGCGCCGCGTAGGGCAGGCGCCGGATCGCGGCGCGCTTGAGCTCGGCGAGCGCCAGCTGCGCCGGCGACAGGTCGACGGCCACCACGTCGGCGCCCTCCGCCACCAGCGACAGGCAGTTGTCGCCGGCCGAAGCGATCCCCAGGATGCGCGCGCCCGGCCGCGGGCGCAGGGCGGCCACCAGCACGTCCGCGTCCTCCCAGCAGTTGGCATAGCGGACGAAGTCGAAGCGGGCCCGGTCCGCGATCCGGTCGGCAGACGGAGCCGGATCGCCGTGAGCCGGAGCCGGCGCCGGCCGGTCGGGGTTCATGCCGGCATCATATCGACCCGCCGCTGAAGCCTTGCGCGATATACTTGAGGAAACGAGGAGAACCCTGGATGAGCGACCAAGGGCCGCAGGCCGCGGGGGAGCCCGGCAGCCTGCAGCTGGATCACGCCGAGTTCGCCGAAGGGCAGCCGCAGCGCTGCGCCGTCTGCAGCCAGGCGCTGGCCGGCAGCTATTACGAGGTCGCCGGCCGCGTCTGCTGCGCGGCCTGCCACCAGCGGCTGGTCGGGGCCTTCGAGCGGCGCCCGGGGCCCGCCGGCTTCCTGCGCGCGGCGGGCGCCGGCCTGGCCGCCGCGGTGGCGGGGGCGGGGATCTACTTCGGCGTCTCGGCGCTCACCGGGTATCACTTCGGCTTGATCTCGATCCTGGTGGGCTTCCTGGTCGGCAAGGCGGTGCACTGGGGCTGCGGCGGCCACGGCGGCTGGTCGTACCAGGCTCTGGCCGTCGCCCTCACCTACCTGGCGATCGTCGGCACCTACGTGCCGGCGGTCTACGCCGCCTACCAGCGCGTCGACGCCCCGAGCGCGCTGCTGATCGCCGCGGCGGTGCCACTCCGGGGCGGCGTCGGCATCCTCGGTCTGATCGTCATCGCCGTCGGGCTCTACGAGGCGTGGCAGCTGAACCGCCGGCCCCGGTTGCAGGCCTCCGGCCCGCACGCGCTCACCCCGGCGGCCTGGCGGCGATGACCTGCGCCTGCGGCACCGAGGTGGCGCCGGCGCTGCTCGCCTGCCCCTCCTGCCACGCCCTGGTGCATGCCGCCGTGCTCAAGGGGCTGGCGTCGTCGGCCGAGGCCGCCGGCCGGCGAGGCGACCGCGTCGAGGAGCTCGCCAACTGGCGGCGGGCGCTGGAGCTGCTGCCGCCGGGGTCGAGGCAGGCGGCGCAGGTCGGGGCCAGGGTCGCCGCGCTGAGCGAGGCCGCGGCCATGGGGCGACCGCCGGCCGCCGGCACCGATGCCGGCGCGGCCGCGGGCGGCGAGATCGGAGAGGGCGCGCGGCGCCGCTCCTGGAGCCTCCGCGGCGGCCTCGCGACCGGCCTCGCCTTCCTGGCGACCAAGGCCAAGCTGCTGCTGCTCGGGCTCACCAAGGCCGGAACGCTGCTCTCCATGCTGCTGACGGTGGGCGTCTACTGGACCATCTTCGGCTGGTGGTTCGCGGTCCTGGTGGTGCTGTCGATCTACGTGCACGAGATGGGGCACGTGGCGGCGCTGCGCCGCTTCGGCATCCAGGCCAGCGCGCCGATGTTCGTGCCCGGCCTGGGGGCGCTGATCCGGCTGCGCCAGCATCCGGCCAACCCGCGCGAGGACGCGCGGATCGGCCTGGCGGGCCCCATCTGGGGCCTCGGCGCCGCGGCCTTCGCCTACGCCGGCTTCCTGCTCGGCTGGGGGCCGCTGTGGGCCGCCGTCGCGCGCTTCGGCGCCTGGGTCAACCTGTTCAACCTGCTGCCCGTCTGGCAGCTCGACGGCGGCCGGGCCTTCCGTGCGCTGTCGCGCCGGCAGCGCTTGGCGGCGGCGGCGGTGCTGGCAGGGCTTTGGGCGCTGAGCCGTGAGGGCCTGCTGCTGCTGTTGCTGCTCGCGGCCGCGGTCCAGGCCTTCCGCCGCGACGCCCCGGAAACGGACGACCCCATCGCGCTCGGCCAGTACGCCGGCCTCGCCGCCGTCCTGACGCTGCTCTGCCAGCTGCACGTCCCTCTCGGCGGCCCCCGGTAGCGGGCCATCGCCGACCTCTTCAGTGCGGCGGCGGCGCCGGCCGGGCGCTCTCGTCGCAGCCGCGGTCGTAGCCCAGAGCGCACGCCCGGCGGTACAGGGCGAGGGCGCGGGCCGGATCCCGGGGCACGCCGTGGCCACCGTCGTAGAGCGCCGCCGCGGCGAAGCAGCTCGGCGCATCGTGCCGCTCGCAGGCCCGGCGGTAGAGGGCCAGGGCGGCGGCGGGGTCGGCAGGGACGCCGCGGCCCTGCGCGAGCGCCGCGGCGAGGTCGGCGCAGGCTTGAACGGCTCCCAGGTCGCAGGCGCGGCGGTAGAGCGCGGCGGCGCGCGCGGCGTCCGCGGGCACGCCGGCACCGTCAGCGTAGGCGGCCGCCAGCTGCTGGCAGCCCGGCGGGTCGCCGCCGTCGCAGGCCCGGGCGTAGAGCGCCAGCGCCCGCGGCTCGTCGCGAGGCACTCCTTCCCCCGCCGCGCAGAGGTCGCCGAGGTGGCCGCACGCTCGCGCCTCGCCGCCGTCGCAAGCGGTCGCCAGGAGGCCGGCGGCGCGGACGGGATCGTGCTCGATTCCGGCGTCGGCGCCGACGGCGTACAGGGCGCCCAGCTCGCCGCAGCCGGCCGGGTCGCCGGCGTCGCAGGCCTGGGCGTAGTGCGCGGCGGCCGCCGCCACGTCCCGCGCCACGCCCAGGCCGGTGGACTCGACGACCGCGAGATCGAAGCAACCGAGCGCCGAACCGCCGGCACAGGCCCGCCGGTAGAGCGCCGCGGCGGCCACGAGGTCGGCCGGCAGTCCCTCGCCCGAGCCGGTCATGACGCCCAGCTGGGCGCAGGCGCCGGCGTCGCCGCCGGCGCATGCCTCCCGGTACGCCGCGGCCGCCCGCCGGGGCGACGACTCGGCCGCGATCCGGGCCGGCGGCGCCGGCGTGCCGGCGCAGGCCGCCACCATCGCCAGCACCGCGGACCAGGCCGACAGAGCCGCCGCCGGCCTCAAGGGACGAAATGGTTCGCGGCGCAGGCGTCGTCCAGCCGGTAGGCGTCCAGGGCCACCGCGAAGTGGAGGTTGGAAGATTGGGTGGTGACCACCCATGCCTGCTGGGCCGCCGGATCGGCCGTCGGATTGCCGCCGGCGCTGGTGCCGTTGAGGTCGATGTAGAACCAGCCGAACGCGAACGGGACCGGGAGCTGCGCGCCGGACACCAGGGTCCGCTGCGTCGCCGCCGGGAACGGCAGGAAGGGCGGCACCGGCGGCTTCGGCGATGGCGGACACGGCGGAGGCGTGTTGCAGGTGCCGGTGCCGGTTACCACGGCGTGCTCCTGCTCGTCGAAGATCACGAAGCCCTCCTGCCCGATCGGGAACCACGCGGGGTTCACGCCCGGCTGGGCCGGACAGGCGAAGGGCTGTTGCATCACCTTGCTGTCGCGCCAGACCAGGAGGTCCGTGCCGCCGTTGAAGCCGCCGCCGGTGGCGAACTGCGCCGCGAAGGTCGTCGCCAGGGGCTCGCGGTGATCGACCGCCGACCAGCCGTCGAAGCGGCCGTAGAAGGTGTAGTGCCCCGGAGTGGAGGTCGCCGGGTTGCTCCCATCGGCCTCGATCGCCACCATGTCGGAGCCTTCGGCGAAGCCCTTGGTGGCGTCGACGATGTACCAGTTGCCCCAGAGCACGTTCTGGTCCGTCACGACGCCGGAGTTGTTCGACGCGAAGTAGCCGATGTCGCCAGGGTAGTCGGTGGAGCAGCGCCCGACCGTGTCCACGGTGACGTAGCCGCGCGCCACGTTGTCGCCGTAGAGCAGGCCCGCGCAGAGATTCGAGAGGAGGGGCGAGGGTAGGCCGCTCAAGGCATGCTGCAGGTGGTTCGTGAAGACGGCGGGCAGGGGAGGGAGCGGCAGGATGCCGTCGCAGCTGGCGAAGTCGACGTCCTGGGAGAGCCCACCCCGCGGGCTGATGGTGTCGGTCGGATCCTGGCCGGCGGAGGCGGTACGCGGCAGGTCGCCGGAGATGATGATGTCGCGGAGATTGATGGTCTGGACGTCGAAACCGGTGAGATAGACGTCGAAGGCGAGCACCGGCACGTCCAGGTCCGTCCAGAGGACGACGTGGGTGAGGACGGCGGCCGCGGCGGCGTTGTTGATCGAGAACAGGGTCGTCAGGCCGTTCGGATCGTTGAGGTCCACCTCGAAATAGGGCAGCAGCAGGGTCGCGCCCGGAACGGTGTCGGTGGCGCAGATCGTGGCCGACGCCGGAGCGAGGGCGCCGGACAGCAAACCCAGCGCCGCCGCCATCGCCAGCCAGGCGGGACGGCGCGACCGGGACGGCGGCGGCGAGACGGGCGCTTGCGAGGTGGGCGGCATACGGTCCTCCTGCGAGTACGATGTCCGACTTCACGGAGTGCTGAGCCGGCGTAAATGCTATTACAGCATTGGCGACGGGTCAAGGTGGCGGGCTCGTGGGCAGTGTCCGAGGACACCCCCGGCTCGTGCGTCACCCGGCGCCCCTGCTTGCCGCAACCTGCTATGAAGTCTGCCGTCAGGCGCCGGAGCTCGGCGCCGAGGCAGGAGGAGAACCGGATGTCGATCGACGAGCAGCGATTCCCTGTTTCCACCGCCACCGTCACCGCCACCACCGGCCGGCGCGCCGCCGGCGTGCTGCTGCTGCTGTTGCTGGCTCTGCTGCCGCTCGGCGCCGTCCCCGGCGAGACCGCCGCTGCGGCCCGGCGCAGCCCGGAGGCCACCGCGGCCGGAGCGGCCCATGCCCCCGCCGGTTTCGAGATCGCGCAAGAGGCCCGTTTCAGCGAGCATCGCAACGCCGGCGGCGGCTGGGATCGCCTGGTGGTGGAACCGCGCTTCCAGGTCACGCGCGTGGCGCTGGTGCCCAAGCATGCGATCGATCTGCTGGTGATCCAGCGCCTGCAGAGCCTCTCGCATTCCGACGCCGAGAGCGAGGAATCGACCCTGACGGTGAGCGGCTGGATCGACGGCAAGTCGCGCTTCGACCATCGCCTGTGGAGCTTCACCGACGCGGCGGACGAGGGCGGTATCCCGCGCGACCGCGAGCTCTACGAGGCAACCAAGCTGGGCTGTTGCGGCGGCGAGGACGTGCACGACTACTACAGCCTGACCAGCGGCCGGCTGGTCGGCACCGCGACCGCCGAGGCCGCCGCGAACATCGCCATTCCCAACACGCCGACCTGGCGGATGGTGGCCTACCAGGGGGTCAACGGCCAGCGGCCGCCGCAGACGCCGGCGCCGATCGCCAACCTGCTGGGGGTCCTGAGCCTGGGCTCCGACGACGGGGTGCGCCGGCGGGTCGCGGTCACCGCTCCGGGGATCGACGCCTGGACGCCGCGCCTCGCCCTGCGCCTGACCGGCAAGAGCGAGGAGACCACCCGCCTGGACCTGTGGGCCGCGAACGCGAACCCGTCGCCGGCCGGCATCAAGGGGTGCGAGGTGCGGCTGGTCTTCGAGGACACCAAAACCCTCGTCGTCCCCATCGCGGCGGACGATTTCGACCTCGCCCACGCCGTCCTGCCGGCGGGCTTCCAGCTCGCGCGGCTCGACGGCGCGGGCCGCTGAAGGCCGCGACGGTCCACCAGATCGCATCGTACATAATGAATGCATGCGCCGGCGCGGCCACTTCGCGCGGCTGCTGGTAGCCGCATTCGGGCTGGCGGGGCTGGCCGGCTGCAGCCATGCGCAGGGCTCGCCGCCGGCAGCGGCCCCCCAGCCCGCGGACGGCGCGCTGGCGGTGCGGCGCGGCACCCTGCGTCCGCAGCTGCTGCTCAGCGGCGAGATCCGGGCGGCGGCAGCCGTGCCGCTGGTGACGCCGGCGTCGCCCGACTTCCAGCTGACGCTGACCTGGCTTGCCGAGGACGGCTCGACGGTCGCCGCCGGCCAGCCGGTGGCGCAGTTCGACAACTCCACTTTCGTGGCGCAGGTCGAGGAGAAGCGTTCCGCCGTCACCGCCGCCGAGGCCGAGCTGGCGCGGCTGCGGGCCGACGGCCTCGCCAAGCTGGCCGACCTGGCCTTCGCCGTCGAGCAGAAGCGCCACGACCTCGCCAAGGCGCGCACCGCCGCCGCGGTGCCGGCCGAGCTGCTGTCGGCGTTCGACTACCAGGATTTGCAGCTGAAGCTGAAAAGCGCCGAGACCGAGCTGGCCAAGGCCGAGCAGGACCTGGCCACCGAGCGCGGCGCGGGCGCCGCCGACCTCGGCGTGCAGGAGGTCGCGCTGGCCAAGGCGCGCCGTGAGCTGGCTGCCGCCGAGTCCGGCGTCCGCGACTTCACCGTGCGGGCGCCGCGGGCGGGCACCGTGCTGATCGCCGACCACCCTTGGGAAGGCCGCAAGGTGCAGGTGAGCGACAACCTGTGGCCGGGCATGGCCGTGGCGACGCTGCCGGACCTGTCCTCGACGCTGGTGGAGGCGGCGCTCTCCGACGTCGACGACGGCCGGGTGGCGCCGGGGATGGCGGCAGCCTGCATCGTCGACGCCTTCCCGGACGAGGTCTACGCCGGGCGCGTGGCGGAGGTCGCGGCGGTGGCCCGCGAGTCGGGCCGCAGCGCGCTGCTGCGCTACTTCCCGGTGCGCATCGAGCTGGCGCCGCTGCCGCCCTCCCGGCGCAACCGGTTGCGGCCGGGCATGTCGGTGCGGGTCGAGATCGCCGCCGCGCCGGTGCGCGACGCCTTGCTGGTGCCGCGGGCGGCCCTCGACCTCGCGTCGCGGCCGCCGCGGGCGCTGCTGGCCGGCGGCGGCGCGGCGGCGGTGCGGCTGGGCCCCTGCGATTCCTTCTGGTGCGTCGCCGAGAGCGGCGTCACGGCCGGCCAGGCCCTGCGGCGGCGCGGCGCGGGGGAGGGGTGATGAGCGCCGCTCGCGACGCCGTCGGGCGCCCGCGCCGGGTGGCGATGCCGATCACGCTGGCGGCGGTCGCCGTCCTCGCCCTGGCCAGCGTCGCCGCCGTCGCGCTCGGCGCCCGCATGAAGCGGACGGCCCTGGCCGGCGGCGGCGAATGGGCCGAGGTGCATCGCGAGGACCTGGTGATCGCGGTGCCGGTGAGCGGCAGCCTCGTCGCCATCGACGCCGCCCGCCTGGGACCGCCGGCGATCGTCGGCGACATCTTTCGCTTCAAGATCACGTTCATGGCGCCCGAGGGCAGGACGGTGCGCCGCGGCCAGCCGGTGCTGGCCTTCGACCCCGCGGAGCTGCAGAAGAACCTGCAGGTCAAGGAAGCCGAGCGCGACTCGGCCGAGGAGAAGCTGAAGCAGCGGCGCGCCGCGCTCGACATCTCGCGCCGCGACGACGAGCTGAAGCTGGCCCAGGCGGCGGCCGACGAGCGCAAGGCCGCGCTGAAGCTCGCCGTGCCGCCCGAGCTCAAGCGGCGCCACGAGCTCGAGGATGCGCGCGCCGACCTCGAGCTGGCGCAGCACGGGAACGCCTATTACCGCGAGCGCCTGCGCCTGACCGGCGGCGCCGGCGACGCCGAGCTGCGGGCGCTCGCCGAGCAGCGCGACCTGGCGGCGGCGCGGGTCGCCGAGACGCGGACCGAGATCGCCAACCTGCGGGTGGCCGCTCCCCGCGACGGCACGGTGGTCTACGTGGCGGACCGCAAGGGGGTGAAGAAGAAGGTGGGAGACTCGGTCTGGCGCCGGGATCTGGTGCTCGAGATCCCCGACCTGCGGCGCCTGCAGGCCGAGGGCGAGATCGACGAAGGCGACGCCGGCCGCGTCGCTGCCGGCCAGCCGGTCACGCTGCGCCTCGACGCGCATCCCGAGACCGCCTTCACCGGCCGGGTGCGCTCGCTGCTCGGCGCCGTCGAGGCCCGTTCGCCCGCCAACCCCGCCAAGGTGGCCAAGCTGAAGATCGACCTGGACCGCACCGAGCCGCTGCTGATGCGGCCGGGCATGCGCTTCGCCGGCGCCGTCGAGGTGCAGCGCGCGCCCGGCGCGCTGGTGGCGCCGCTCGACGCGGTGATCAACCGCGCCGACGGACCGCTGGTCTATCGCCGGACCGGCTTCGGCAGCGAGGCGGTGCGGCCGCGGCTCGGCCGCCACAACGACCGCTGGGTGGAGGTGCTGGCCGGCCTCCGTGCCGGCGACCTGGTGCGGCGCGCCGGCGGGGCGCGGGAGGGAGGATGAAGCGTCGCCTCGCCCTGGCGGCGCTCGGGCTGGCGGCCCTGGCGGCGCTCGCCGCCACCCTGCCTTCGGCGGCCCGCCTGGGGCGGGCAGGGGCGCCCGGCGCGCCCGATCGGGGAATGGTGGCTGGCGGCGGTGTTGGCGGTGTTGGCGGGGGTGGCGGTGGTGACGTGCCGGTGGCGGCGGTGGCGCGCCGCGACTTCGTCCATCTGGTGCCGGCCGAAGGCAACCTGCGGGCCGTGCGCTCGACGGCGGTGCTGGTGCCGGCGGCGGCTCCGGGCTCCTTCCGTCTCGCCTGGCTGGCGCCGGACGGCAGCCGGGTGCGCGCCGGCGAGGTGGTGGCGCGGTTCGATCCCACCGACATCGAGAAGGCGCTCGCCGACGCGGAGGGCGACCTGGCCACCTCGCGGCTGAAGGCGGGCAAGCAGCGCGCCACCGACCTGGCCGAGATCTACAAGCTCGAACGCGACGCGGCGATGGCGCGCATCGAGCTCGAGCAGGCCAAGCGCTTCCAGAAGAAAGACACCCTGATCTTTTCGCGCAACGACATCATCGAGTCGGGGATCGACCAGGAGCTGGCGGCGCAAAAGGAGCAGCATGCGCGCCGCGTGCAGGCCAGCCGGCAGGAGCTGCAGCGGGCGGACGTCGGGGTGCTGGGCGTGGACATCCGCCAGGCCGAGCTCAAGATCCGCCAGGCGCGCGAGGGCCTGCGCGCGCTACAGGTGAGGGCGCCCAACGACGGCGTGCTGATCCTCAAGCGCGACCAGCGGCTCGAGGTGCCGCACGTCGGCGACCAGGTGTGGACCGGCAGCACCCTGGCGGAGGTGCCCGAGCCGGCGGCGATGGAGGCCGAGGTCTACGTGCTGGAAGCGGACGCCGGCGGGCTGGCGGCCGGCAGGCCGGCGACGGTCGCCGTCGAGAGCGCGCCCGGCGTCGAGCATGCGGCGCGCATCGCGCGCGTCGATGCGCTGGCCAAGCCGCGCCTGCGCGGCTCGCCGGTGCAGTTCTTCGCCGTCACCCTGCAGCTCGATCGCACCGATCCGCGGGTGATGAAGCCGGGCCAGCGGGTGCAGGCGACGTTGCGGCTCGCCGAGCGGCGCGATGCGCTGGTGGTGCCGCGGCAGGCGGTGTTCCAGCGCGACGGCCACGACGTCGTCTATCGCCGGCGCGCCGGCGGCGGCTTCGACGCGGTGCCGGTGACGCTGGGGCCGGCGGACCTGGCGACCACCGTCCTGGACTCGGGAGTCGCCGCCGGCGACCTGCTGGCGTTGCGCGATCCGACCGGCGCCGGGCGGTCCAGGGGAGCGGCGGCGGGGGCGGCCGGGGCGGCAGCGGCGGCGCCGCGGGTGCCGCGCATCGGGCCGCCGCCGGCCGAGGTCGGTTTGCCATGAGGCGCCGGCGCTCGGCTGGCAGGAGGCGGCGTTGAGCCCGGCCGAAGCGGTGCGCTCGGCGCTCGAGAACCTCGCCGCGCACAAGCTGCGCTCGGCGCTCACCATGCTGGGCATGATCTTCGGCGTCGGCGCGGTGATCGCCATGCTCTCGATCGGCGCCGGCGCCGAGCGCCAGGCGCTGGCGATGATCGAGCGGCTGGGCCTGCGCAACGTGCTGGTGCGGGCGAAGCCCTTCAAGGACGACGAGTTGCAGGAGATCCGCCGCAAATCGCCGGGAGTTTCGGCGCGCGATGCCGCCGCCATCGCCGAGGCGGTGCGCGGCGTGCGCCTGGTGGCGCCGCGCATCCGCATCGAGCCCTACAACGTGCGGTCGGCGTCCGGCCGGGCGCCGGGGGCCGAGGTGTACGGGGTCAGCGCCGCGCAGGCCGAGCTCTCCCACCTGGTGGTGGCCGAGGGGCGCTTCCTCGATCCCCTGGACGAGCGCCAGCACGCCCAGGTGGGAGTCATCGGACCGGCGGTGCGGCGGGAGCTCTTCGGCTTCGGGCCGGCGCTCGGCCAGCGGCTCAAGATCAACGACGTCTGGCTCGAGGTGGTGGGGGTGCTGGCCGGCGACGAGGGGGCCGCGGGTGCCGCCGGCAGCACGTTCGAGGGCATCGCGGTCGGATCGGTGGCGCACGAGATCTACCTGCCCGCCGCCACCGCCGAGCGGAAGTTCGAGCATCCGGTGTTGCAGTCGCCGCTCGACGAGATCGTGGTCAACCTGGCGCCGGGCACCGGCGGCGGCGAGGCGGCGTCGCTGATCGACGATCTGCTGGCGCGCCTGCACGGCGGCGCTGCCGATTACGAGGTGGTGGTGCCGGAGGCGCTGCTGGCGCAGAGCCGCCGCACGCAGCGGCTGTTCAACCTGGTGATGGGCTGCATCGCCGGCATCTCGCTGCTGGTGGGCGGCATCGGCATCATGAACATCATGCTGGCGACGGTGCTGGAGCGCACTCGCGAGATCGGCGTCCGCCGGGCGGTCGGCGCGCGCCGCGGCGACATCCGCTTCCAGTTCGTGGTCGAGTCGTTCGCGATCAGTCTGATCGGCGGCCTCACCGGGGTGACCGCCGGCGTGGTGATCGCCCGCGTCGTCGCCGCCTTCGCCGGCTGGCAGACGGAGGTGACCGGCGCCTCGATCCTGCTGTCGACCGGCGTCGCCATGACCGTCGGCCTGATCTCCGGCATCTATCCCGCCACCCGCGCCGCGGCCCTCGACCCGATCGAGGCCCTGCACTACGAGTAGCCGGAGCGCGCGAAATTCGTCGACCGCGACCCGAAAGGACGAACCATGATCGACACCGCCCTGCAGGACCTACGCTTCGGCTGGCGCATGCTCCGACGCAGCCCGGGCTTTTCGCTGCTTGCCATCCTGTGCCTGGCCCTGGGGATCGGCGCCAACGCCGCCGTCTTCAGCTGGATCGAGGGCATCCTGTTCCGGCCGTTCCCCGCGGTCGCTCACCAGGAGCGGCTGCTGGCCCTGAGCGGCACGGCTCGTGGCACGCCCGGCGCCAGCGACCTGTCGTGGCCAGACTTCGTCGATTTCCAGCGCAGCTGCAAGCTGGTGGACCTGATCGAGGACAAGATCATGGGGACCACCCTCAGCATCGGCGACCGGGCCGAGCGCGCCACCGGCAGCATCGTGTCGCCGAACTATTTCGCCGTGCTCGGGGTCCAGCCGGTGCTCGGGCGCGGTTTCGCCGCCGAGGAGGCCACGGGACGCAACGCGCATCCGGTGACCGTGATCAGTTACCGGACCTTCCGCGACCGCTACCACGGCGACCCGGGGATCATCGGCAGGACGCAGGTCCTCAACGGCCTGCGGCACACCATCGTCGGGGTCGCGCCCGCGGGCTTTGCCGGCACCTTCGTGGGCTATGCGATCGAGTTCTGGGTCCCCACCTCGATGCAGGAGAGGTTCGATGCCGGCGGCGGCTACCGGCTGGAAGACCGCGGCGCGCGCTGGATCGAGGGCTTCGCGAGGCTCAAGCCCGGCGCCACCCGCGAGCAGGCGCAGGCGGAGATCGCGGCGGTGGCCCAACGCCTGGCGGCCGCCTATCCGGCGACCAACCGCGGCCGCGGCGTCGAGCTGCTGCCGTTGTGGCGGACGCCGTTCAACAAGGCCCACGAGCTGTTGCCGACGCTCGGCATCACCCTGGCGGTGGTGATCCTGGTGCTGGTGATCGCCTGTGCCAACGTCGGCAACCTGCTGCTGGTCCGGTGCTTCGCGCGGCAACGCGAGATGACGGTGCGGCTGGCGATCGGCTGCGGCCGCGGCCGGTTGTTGCGGCAGCTGCTCACCGAGGGTTTGCTGCTGTCGGCCATCGCCGCCGTCGGCGGGCTGCTGGCGGCCTACTGGTGCCGCAATCTGCTGGTGATGTTCTTCCCGGCGCCGGGCGGCCTGGTGCTGAACCTGGGGGGCGAGCTCGACTGGCGGGTGCTCGCGGCGAGCGCCGGCACCTGCCTGCTGGCGACGCTGCTGTGCGGCCTGCTGCCGGCCGTGCAGAGCGGCAGGGTCGGGCTGGGAGCCGCGCTGCGCTCCGAAGCGGGGGGCGTCGTCGGGACCGGCGGCAGGGCGAGAGGGCGCGCCGGCCTGGTCATGGTCCAGGTCTCGCTGAGCTTCGTCCTGCTGGTCGGCGCGGCGTTGCTGGTGCGGAGCATCCAGGGCATGCGCACCGCCGATCCGGGGTTTGCGACGCGGGACCTGCTGATCACCTCGGTCGACCTGGTCGCGGCGGGCTACGACGCGCGGCGGGCGAAGGGGTTCTACGACGAGCTCGGCGATCGCGTCGCGGCGATCGGCGGCGTCGAGTCGGTGGCGCTCGCGCGCATCGTGCCCTTCGGCTATCTGCCGTATTCGTCGGCGCCGATCGCCGTCGACGGCTATCAGGCCAGGCCCGACGAGCAGCCGACGGCGGAGCTCGACGAGGTGGGGCCGGGGTATCTCGCGACCATGGGGATCCCGCTGGTCGCCGGCCGCGACTTCACTCGCGCCGACGACGAGACGGCCCCCGGCGTCGCGGTGGTGAACGCGACCATGGCGGCGCGTTTCTGGCGCGGCGGCGATGCCCTCGGCAAGCGGTTGCAGGTCAAGGGCCGGTGGCTGCGGGTGGTCGGCGTCGCCCGCGATGCGAAATACGGGTCGTTCCTGGAGGCGCCGCGGCCGTTCTTCTACGTGCCGCTGCGCCAGAACCTCTCGCTGCGGGCGGTCCTGCACATCCGGACGGCGCTGGCCCCCGGGACGATGGCGGCGGCGCTGGCGCCCGTGATCCATGCGCTCGACGGCGCGCTGGCGCCGCAGGGGGTGCTGACGATGCGGGAGCAGCTGAATCGTTCGACCTCGGCGCAACGCATCGCGGTGACGCTGCTGAGCGTCTTCGGCGGGCTGGCGCTGCTGCTCGCCGTGGTCGGGCTGTACGGCGTGATGTCTTACGCGGTCTCGCAGCGGCGGCGCGAGCTGGGCCTGCGGATGGCGCTGGGGGCCAGCGGCGGCGACCTGTTGCGGCTGGTGATGACGCAGGGGCTGGCGCTGGCGGCGGGCGGCATCGCCATCGGCGTCGTCGCGGCGCTGGCGGCGACCCGGCTGCTGGGTTACGTGCTCTTCCGGGTGAGCCCGCGCGACCCGCTGGCGTTCGGAGCGGCGCTGGCGGTGATGACCGTCGCCGCGGTCGCGGCGTGCCTGCTGCCCGCCTGGCGGGCGCCGCGGGTCGATCCGGTGCGGGCGCTGCGGGAGTGAGCGGCCGTGACATCATCCTGTGCGCATGCGCGAGCCGACTCCGCGACCCTACGACGCCGTGGTGGTGGGGGCCGGCATCTCCGGGCTGGCGGCCGCCTTCCGGCTGGTGCGGGCCGGCCTGCGGGTGGCGGTGCTCGAGGCGTCGTCGCGGCCGGGCGGCGCGCTGCTCACCCACGAGACCAAGGGGTTCCGCTTCGAGCTCGGCCCCAACACGGTGCTCGAGAGCGATCCGAGCCTGCCGGCGTTGATCCGCGACTGCGGCCTGGAGGGCGAGCGCGTGGTCGCCGCGCCGGCGGCGCGCCGCCGGTGGATCTGGCACGGCGGCAGGCTGCGGGAGCTGCCGGGGGGGCCGCTCGCCTTCCTGCTCAGCCCGCTGTTTCCGGCGGCCGCCAAGCTGCGGCTGCTGCGCGAGCCCTGGGTGCCGGCGCCGGAGGTGGGTGGGCAGGACGAGGAGACGATCGCCGCGTTCGTGCGGCGCCGGCTGGGCGCGGCGTTCCTGGAGCGGGCGGTCGGGCCGTTCGTGTCGGGGGTCTTCGCCGGCGATCCCGAGCGGTTGGCGGTGCGCTGGGCAACCCCCCGGATCGCGGCGCTGGAGGCCGAGCACGGCAGCCTGATCCGCGGCGCCCTCGCCCGCCGCAAGGGCGCTTCGCCGCCGGCACCGCGAGGGGCGATGGTGTCGCTGCGCGGCGGCCTGGAGCAGCTGCCGCGGCACCTGGCGAGAGAGAGCGGCGTGGTGCGTTACGGGATCGCCTGCCGTGGGGTGCGGCTCGACGGCGAGCGCTTCCTGGTCGAGCACGCGGGCGGCGCCGTCGGCGCGCGGCATGTGCTGCTGGCGGTCCCGGCCGAGGTGGCGGCGGCGCTGCTCGCGGAGGTGACCGGCGGGCGCAGCCGGTTGCTGGCCGAGATCCCGTATGCCGCGGTGGCGGTGGTGGCGGCCGGTTACCGCCGGCAGGACGTGGCGCATCGGCTCGACGGCTTCGGTTTCCTGCGCGCCACGGGCAGCGGCGGCGCCGGCCTGCGGCTGCTCGGTTGCCTGTTCACCTCGAGCTTCTTCCCCGACCGTGCCCCGGAGGACTGCGTGGCGCTCACCGCGTACTTCGGCGGCCGCACCGACCCCGAGGCCGCCTCCTGGAGCGACGAGCGGCTCGGCGCCGTGGCGCAGGAGGAGCTCGGCCACGTCCTGGGGGTGCGCGGCGAGCCGCTGGCGAGCGTCGTGCGCCGCTGGCCCCGGGCCATCCCGCAATACGAGCTGGGGCACGGCCGCTTCCTCGCGCTGCAAGCCGAGCTCGAGCGCGACCTGCCGGGCCTGTACCTCGCGGGCAACTACCTGCAAGGCGTCTCGGTCGCCGATTGCGTGCGCAACGCCACGGCCCTGGCCGCGCGGATCGCGCGGATCGCCGCCGGCGGCGCGGGCCGGCCCTGAGCCTTGACAGAGCGGGGCACGAGCCGGTTCCGGGGCGAGCGAGAACCAGGGTCAGTCGCCCCAGATCGCCTGGCTATAGTGCCGCCGGATGGCATCGTCCTTGGTGAGGAGCGGCGCCGGGCGCACGGCAGCCTGACCGACCACGAGGCGATCGAACGGATCGCGAGTCCACGACTGTTGTATCGCCGCTGCGATCACCTGGGGAAACGGCAGATCGCAGATCTTCAGGCCGATCTCCCGGTTCAAGGCCGCGACCACCTCACGGCCAGGCTTGACGGTACGCTGAATCTCGAACAGGTACTCGAGCTCGAGCTCGACTGCAGGCGAGATCATGAGCTCGCTGGTGTCGAGCAACCGGCGAACACCGGCAGGCAAGAGCTCGAGGCGACCCGCGAACAGCCAGGCCACGACGTGCGTGTCGAGATAGATCAGGGCCGCCACTCGCCGGACCAGTCGAGGTGCACGAGATCCTCAGGGGCGGCACGCAGATAGTCTCGCGGTGTGAGCCGCTCGATCCTGCTCGGCGGCTCCTCGCAGACGATCTTGAGCAGCTTGCCCCGCCGCTCGATCTCTACCGGCACACCGGTTTCCAGTACCTGGTCCAGGATGCGGTAGATGTTCTCGCGCAGCTTCGAGGCTTTGAGTCGCATCGGTAGCAAGTTACCGCGAGCTCGTACGCATGTCAAGTAACATACGTACGATTCGGTGAGTATGAGGGGTGGGCCCGTCCTGGCAGGCCGCGATCAGCGAAGGCGGATTGCCGAAGAGGCGCCGTGGGAATCCGCCGTGCCGCCGGCGAAGGTGCCGGCGAGGCTGCTGGCGCCGCCGGCCAGACGCCAATTGAAGGTGCCGCTGACGGTACCGCGCGGCCCGCGCTCGACGAAGCGCAGCCGTACCTCGCGCCCGTCGATCGAGCCGGTAAGGTCGACCGGCGCGCGCACCAGGAGCTGGCGGCCGTCCACCGCCCACCTCTCGCCCTCGCCGCTGATGCGGGTGCCCTCCTGGCGCAGCGCAATGCGATAGGTCACCTGCAGGCCGCGATCCTCGCCGAGGCTCGTCGGATCGACGCGGTTGGTGACCTCCCACCAGCCGGCGATGTCGCCGGCAGCGCCGGCAGCGCCGGAGGTGCCCGCGGCACCGGCGGTGCTGCCGGCGCCTGGGGCAGCGGCCGGGGCCGGGGCCGGGGGCAGGCTCTGACCGGCGGCGACTCCTCGCGGGCGGCCAGCGGCCGGCGGCGCGGCGCTTTCGGCGGCCTGCGGTGGCTGATCGTCGTCGCCGTCCGCCTGGTCGCCCGGTGCCGCGGCGGCCCCGGGTGCCACGGGCGGCGCGGCGGCGGCAGGCGCCCATCGCAGGCGTGGCGGCATGGGGGCGCTGGCATTGGCACCCGCGTCGCTTCGGGCCGCGGGTTGATTCTCGTCGGCTCCGGCCCGTCCTACTCCGGGCTCGCCGGGTGAGTCGACACCCGGGGGCACACCGCGCTGGTTGCCGGCCTCGGTGTCGGTGTCGGCGATGGCGTTGGCCGCCAGCGCCGGTCGCGCCGGGTTCCACTCCACGGCGGGGGTCGGACCGCCGACGCCCGGGCAGGAGGGAGCGGGACCCAGGCCGGCGAGGAACAGCTCGCGGAGCGGCGGCTCGCCGCCGGCGGGGACGCAGCCGTCGTCGAGCGCCAGCCCGGTCGCCGGATCGATCGGCAGGGAGGCGACGCCTGCCGGCGGTTGCCACCAGGCGGGCGCCTGGCGATCGGCGTAGAGCCGGCTCATCAGCCGCCGGAAGACCGGCGCCGCCAGCCGGCCGCCGGTCGCCTGGTTGGCGATCGGCCGCGGCTCGTCGAAGCCGATCCAGACGCCGGTCACCACCTCGGTGGTGAAGCCGATGAACCAGACGTCGTTGCCGGCGGTGCTGGTGCCGGTCTTGCCGGCGGCGCGCCCGGCGAATCCCGGCGGCAGGCCGGGCGCGCCGCTGCCGCGGATCAGCGCCTCGCGCAGGGCGTCGTCGAGGAGGTATGCGACCGCCGGATCGAGCACCTGCCGGCGGGCGGGCGGCGGCGCGGTCCACAGGGTGGTGCCGTCGGCGCGCTCGACGCGGAGCACCGTCCGCGGCGCGACCTGCCAGCCCAGCGTGGCGAAGGCGGCATAGGCGGCGGTGAGCTCGAGCGGCGCCACCGCCACCGTGCCCAGCGGCATCGAGGGCTGCCGCGGCACCGGCGCGGTGATGCCGTCGGCGGCGGCCAGCGCGGCGATGCGGTCGTAGCCGACGGCCTCGGCCAGCCGCACGGTGGGCACGTTCTTGGAGCGCGCCAGCGCCTCGCGCAGGCTCACCTGGCCGTCGAAAGCGCCGTCGTAGTTGCGCGGCTCCCAGGCGCCGCCGCCGGCGAGCGGCACCACCAGCGGGGTGTCGGCGATCTGCTGGCTCAAGGGGTAGCCGCGGGCCAGGGCGGCGGCATAGACGAAGGGCTTCCAGGCGCTGCCCGCCTGCCGCCGGGCGTGCGCCACCCGGTCGAACTGCGAGGTACGGTAGTCGCGGCCTCCGACCCAGGCGAGCACGTCACCGCTGGCCGCCTCGAGGCTCACCACCGCACCCTCGAGGTCGCGGTCCTCGTCGGTCTGGCCGCCGGCGGCAGCCGCGGCGCGCGAGAAGCGTCCGAGCTTGCCGGACTCGATCGCCAGTAGCTGCCGCTCGAGCTCCTCCTCGGCGGCACGCTGGGCCGCGAGGTCGAGCGTCGTCCAGACTCGCACCGGAGTGGTATAGAGGCTCTCGCCGAAGCGCTCCTCGAGCTCGTGCCGCACCTCGTCGACGAAATAGCGGGCCACCTGCGGCCCCTGCTGCGCGTGCGCCGGCGGCGGGTGGACCCCGAGCGGCTCGCGCGCCGCGGCGGCGGCGAGCTCCGGCGCCACCCTGCCCTGCGCCGCCATGCGCGCCAGCACCAGGTTGCGCCGCGCCAGGGCGCGCTCCGGATGGCGCCGCGGATCGTAGCGGCTCGGCGCCTTGGGCAGCGCGGCGAGCAGCGCCGCCTGTGCCAGGTCGAGCCGCTCGGCCGGCCGGCCGAAGTACTGCCAGGCCGCCGCCTCGATGCCGCGGGCGCCGTTGCCGAAGGCGATGTGATTGAGATAGAGCTCGAGGATCTCGCGCTTGCTGAAGTGGGCCTCGAGCTGCTGCGCGACGCGGATCTCGAGCAGCTTCCTGGACGTCGTCCGCTGCTCGCCGGGGATCTCCTGCGGATAGAGGTTGCGTGCCAGCTGCATGGCAATGGTGCTGAACCCCTGCGCGAAGCTGCCAGCGCGCAGATCGGCGGCGAGCGCGCCGGCGACACGGCGCCAGTCGACGGCGCCGTGGTCGAGGAAGCGCCGGTCCTCGATCGCCACGAAGGCGGCCGGGAGATGCGCGGGCAGCGAGGCCAGGCGGACCTCCTGCAGGTCGTCGCGGTCGAGCGTCGCGATCACCTGGCCGTGCCGGTCGAGCAGCAGCGGCGCGCCGCCGGGCCGGAAGGCGGCGAGGCGAGCGGCGTCGGGGCAACCGGCGAAGTCGCAGGTCTGCCAGGCGGCGCCGCCGGTCAGCGCCAACGCGTAGCCGATGGCGAGCGCCACCGCCAGGCTGCGCCGCAGCGCCGGCCGGCGGGCCACCGGCCTCCAGATCGCCTCCATGAGCCCATGCAGGCGTCGCCCGCTGTCGCGCAGTCTTTGGTGTAGCCATTGCCTGTCCATGAGACGGGAGTGAAAGCAAAGCTTCTGCCAACAGGCCGCGGCGCGCTCCGGCCGCCGCGCGGACCGGGCGCCACGACGAGCCGCCGAAGCGGCCGGGCGCAGGCGTGCTCCGGCCGGCACGGCGATCTCGCCGCGGCGATGACCGGCCCGGACTCGCGGCAGGGACCGGCCCGGGCCCGGGTGGCGCGGCGCCGGGGCGGAGAATGGATCAAATTACATCCTCGCTGCTTTCAATCGATGCAAGCTTTCTGAGCCGGCTATGGCGGCGTGCTGCTGGTGCGAGCGTCACGGCCGCGGCGTGATGAGTGGTACAATCCGCGCCGCAATTCTCCTAGCCCATGCCAATCGCGAGCTTCGATCCCTCGAGGTATGACTGGAACGCCTGCGCGGCGCCCCTGCTGGTGACCGCGGCAGCGATGTTGCTGCTTGGCGCGACGGTGATGGTGCGCGGCCGGGGTGCTCGCGAGGCCCGTCATTTCACCTGGCTGGCGGCGGCGATTTGCATATGGCTCTTCTGCTTTTCGTTCATGTACCTAGCTGCGGACGAACGCGTGGCGCTGGCCTGGGCGAAGGCTGCCTATCTCGGGATCACTTTCATTCCGGCCGCGCTCTATCACTTCACGCTGGCGGTGACGCGCAGCGAGCGCCGGCGCTGGGCCTGGGCCGGTTGGGCGGCGTCGGCGCTGTTTTGCGCGCCGGCCGTCGCCAGCGATGCGCTGCTGCGCGACCTGTACCATTACTGGTGGGGTTTCTATCCGCGCTTTCGTTGGCTGGGCGCGCCGTTCCTGGCGTACTTCTTCGCCATGCTGGCGCTCGTCCTGCGCGAGCTGTGGAGCGATTTCCGGCGGTCCGAGCCGGGGACGACCCGCCGCGTGCGCACCCGGATGCTGATGATCGGCGTGGCGATCGCGTATCTGGGATCGTGCGACTTCGTCGCGGCCTACGGCGTGCCGCTCTATCCGTTCGGCTATCTGCCGGTCCTGGCCTTCATCGTGATCGTCGCGCACGCCATCCGCCGTCACCGGCTGGTGGACCTCACGCCGGCCTTCGCGGCCGAGCAGATCCTGGCCACCGCCGCCGACCCGGTGATCGTCTGCGATCGCGAGGGGCGCATCCGGTTCACCAACCAGGCGGCCGCCAACGTCTTCGGCTACAGCGGCGGCGAGCTCAGCGGCGCGCCGCTCGCTTGCCTGGAGGAGCCGCCGGCGGGGCTGACAGAACGCCTGCGGGCGGCCGCGGCCCTGGTGGTGCGGGACGAGGAGATGGTCTTTTGCGACCGCGCCGGCGGCCGGGTGGAGGTCCGGGTGTCGCTGTCGCCGCTGCTCGACGAGCGGCGGACGCCGGTCGGCGTCGTGCTGATCGCCCGCGACGTCCGCGCCCGCAAGCGCGTCGAAGCGGCGCTGCGCGAATCGGAAGAGCGATATCGCTTGCTGTTCGAGCGCAACCAGGCCGGGGTCTTCCGCACCTCGGTCGCCGGCGTGATCCTCGATTGCAACGATGCTTTCGCACGCATCCTGGGTTTTGCCGCCCGCGGCGAGTGCATCGGCAAGAGCATGCTCCATCATTACAAGGACCTGTGGGAACGCACCGAGCTGCTGCAGAAGATGCGTACCCTGGGCGGGCTCGCCGACGAGGAAGTGGCCTTGCAGCGGATCGACGGCAGTCCTGCCTGGGTGCTCGCCAACGCCACCCTGCTGACGTCGGGGGAAGGCGCGGTCGAGGTGCTGGAAGGAACGGTGATCGACATCACCCAGCGCAAGAACGCCGAGCGGACGATCGTTTATCAGGCCTACCATGATGCGCTGACCGGCCTGCCCAACCGCATGCTGTTCTACGACCGGCTGGCCGAGGCGCTCACCCTGGCGCGGCGCGAGGAGCGCGGCCTGGCGGTGCTGTTCCTGGACCTCGATCAGTTCAAGCTGGTCAACGACACGCTCGGGCACGCCGCCGGCGACCGCCTGCTGGTGGAGATCGCGCGGCGGCTGCAACAATGGGTGGGCGAGAGCGATGCGGTGGCGCGGGTCGGCGGCGACGAGTTCACGCTGCTGCTGCACCTCGTCGAGGCGGGAGACGATGCGGTACGGGCGGCGCGGAAGATCCTGGCGGCGGTCGCCCGGCCGGTCGAGGTCGACGGCCAGCGGCTGTTCCTCACCGCCAGCATCGGCATCAGCATCTATCCGGCTGACGGCGAGGAGCCGGAAGCCCTGCTGACCAACGCCGACATCGCGATGTATCGCGCCAAGGAGCTCGGGCGCAACCGCTACCAGCTCTGCACGCCGGCGATGAACGCCAAATCGGTGGCGCGATTGACGCTCGAGCGCGACCTGCGCCTGGCGGTGGAGCGCGGCGAGCTCGCCCTGCTGTACCAGCCGCAGGTGCGCACCGCGACCGGCCGGGTCGTGGGCGTCGAGGCGCTGTTGCGCTGGAACCACCCGCAACGCGGGCTGGTGGGGCCCGCCGACTTCATCGGCATCGCCGAGGAGACGCGGCTGATCCTGCCGATCGGCGAGTGGGTGCTGCGCACCGCCTGCGAGCAGGCGCGGCGCTGGCACCTGGACGGTTGCAGCGATCTGCGCATCGCGGTCAACCTGTCGGCGCTGCAATTCCAGCAGCGCGGCCTGGTGGCGCTGGTGCAGGACGTCCTGGCGGAAACCGACCTGGATCCCGGGCGGCTGGTGCTCGAGATCACCGAGAGCGCCGCGATGCACGACGCCGCGCTGACCGTCGAGGTGCTGTCGATGCTGCGCGCCATGGGGCTGCGCGTCGCCATCGACGATTTCGGCACCGGCCACGCCTCGTTGTCCTACCTGCGGCAGTTCCCGATCGATGCGCTGAAGATCGACCGCAGCTTCGTCTCGGACCTCGCGGCGCGCCGCGAGGGCTCGGAGATCATCGATGCCATCATCGGCTTGGCCCACGGCCTCGACCTCGAGGTGATCGCCGAGGGAGTCGAGACCGAGGACCAGCTGCGCTTCCTGACCGAGCGCGGCTGCGAGGAGTACCAGGGTTTCCTGATCAGCCAGCCGCTCGCCGCGTTCGAGGTGCCGAGGTTCCTGGACCAGGTGCAGACCGCGGTCGCCGCCGGTGGCGCGGTGCCGCGGTCGGCCGGTCCGGCGCCGCCGATGTAGGCGGTCCGATGGCAACGCCTGGGGGCCGCGACGCGCCGCCGGCCGGGACTGCCATGGCGATCGCTCACTCGAAGCTGACGGCTCAGGGTCAGATCTCCGTGCCGGCCGAGGTCAGGCGGCGGCTCGGCATTGGACCGGGCTCGATCCTGGAATGGGAGCAGGAGGGCGGGCGAATCGTCGTCCGGCGGGCCGGCCGCTACAGCTCGGAGGAGATCCACCGTGCGCTCTTCCCCGAGGCTCCTCGACCCCGGACGCTCGAAGAGCTCGAGCAGGGTGTGCCGCGGTATGTGACAGCCCGCCATGCGCGCCGTTGACACCAACCTGCTGGTCAGGCTGGCGACACGGGACGACGCCCGGCAGACCGCGGCCGCCGAAGCCTTCGTGGCCGGCGGAGCCTGGGTCCCTCATCTCGCCCTCGTCGAGGCCATGTGGGTGCTGGCATCGATCTACGAGCTTGCTCCCGAGAAGATCGCGACGGCCGTCGCGATGTTCCTGCAGCACCGAGATCTCACCATTCAAGACGCCGAGGTGGTGGCGGCCGCGCTCGAGCAGTTCCGGCAGCGCCCGGGGCTGGGCTTCTCCGATTGCCTGATCCTGGAGACGGCGCGGAAGGCCGGCCATCTGCCGCTCGGGACGTTCGGCCGCGAGCTCGGCAAGCTGGCCGGGGCGCAGCGCCTGGAATCCTGACGGGGCAGGCGGTCTCGCGTCAGCCGGCGGCGGCCGCCCCGTCCAGGGCCGCGAGCGCGAAGGCGTAGGCGCCAAGGGCCACGGCGTGGCTGGTGCCGAGGCGGGAAAGGCCGACGCCGGTGCGCTTGAGCGGATCGTGGAGGACGCGTCGGGCGGAGCCGGGGACGGCGAGCGTCGTCGTGTTGCCGGCGAGGAAGGCGCGGCGCTCGGCCTCGTCCTCGAGGTTCCAGGCGGTCAGCTCGAGGCGCGGCACGTCGGCGCCGCCGAGGCGCTTCAGGCGGCCGTTCAGCTGGCCGACCAGGGCCGGCAGGAAGTGCGGCGCGGCGGCGGCGAGCCCGCCGCCGACCACCACCAGCCCGTCGAGCAGGGTGAGGGCATTGGCGATGGCGTCGCCGGCCACCTCGCCGAGGCGGCGGAAGGCCTCGCGCGCCGCCGCCGCGTCGCCGGGCGCCTGCCCGCGAGCGATGGCGTCGATCGTCTTCGGCTCGGGCGCGGCGGCGAGCGGGAGGCCGGCGGTCTGCGCGTAGGTCCGGCGCACGGCGCGCAGGCTGGCGCCTTCTTCGGCAAAGCAGTCGGCGTCGAGCTTGTTGCGCATCAGCCAGATCTCGCCGGCGGCGCTGTTGTCGCCGGCGTAGAGCTCGCCGCCGCGCACGATGCCGCCGCCGAAGCCGGTTCCCAGGGTGACGCCGAGGAGGTTGCGGAAGCGCTTCGGGCTGCCGGCAGCCGCCAGGGCGCGGTTGACCTCCGGCAGCAGGCCGTGCAGCGCCTCGCCGTAGGTGAAGAGGTCGCCGTCGTTGTTGATGAAGACCGGCACGCCGAAGCGCTCTTCGAGCAGCGGCCCCAGCGGGACGCCGCCGCGGAAGCCGGGCAGGTTGGGAAGGTCGCCGATGATCCCCGCGGGGTAGTCCGCGGGCCCCGGGAAGGCGAAGGAGAGCGCCGCCGCGCCGGCGCCGGTCGCGGTCCAGACGCGGGAGAAGCCCTCGACGACCTGGCCGAGGCAGAGGTCGAGATCGTCGCCATGGGTGGGCAGGGTGACGGGCGTGGCGACCTCGCGGTTGCCGGCGATCGCCGAGAAGGTGAGGTTGGTGCCGCCGGCGTCAAGGGTCAGGACGGTGCGGCGATCCGCCGCGAAGCGGTTGAGTGGATCCGCCACGGGGCTTTCTTTGGTAACAATATACCTGACTCAGTAACTAGGATCTACCGCACCTTCCGCACCTGGGGCACCGTCGCGGATCGGGCGGGGCGGTGACCGTCACCACCAGGCGGCCCTGCTCGACAGCGACGGCAAGCCGCGAACCTGCCGGGAACCCGGCCGCCGCGAGCCACCAGCCGGTCATGCGGACCTGCGGCACAGACTCCCCGTGCTGGCTGCGGTTGGTGACAGTCAGCTTCCTCTCAGGCATGGTTCTCCCTCCCATCTATCCACAATCGGTGAGATCGAGGCAACCGGCCCCAGGCGCGGCGCGCGCCGGCTGTCACAATCCCTGTCGCTGTTCTCTCCTTTGTGTGCCCTTTGGCGGTTCGCCACCCCCTCTCCGAGTTATGCCGCGTCGAGTGCCGCCGACCTCATGTCAGCGACCCTCCAAGCGGCGCCTTCGTCTCTGGTGCTCTCGGAAGTCCCGTGCCAGGTCCCGCGCGGTAACAGTCGCCGCATGTTGGAGTGTCCCGATGATCTGGCGCAGGGTGTCCTCTGTGATGCACTCGATACAACCCGATACCTCGGTGGCTAGGTCTGGTGCGATGTACCCTTCCAACATGGCTTCCTGATTCGGTGGTACAGGTAGACCGCGGTTGATGGCCTCTAGCCGCTCCTGGATCGCCAGCAGCTCGAATGCTGCCTCTCCGAGAGCGGCTTGTGCTTTGGCGACAGTCCAGACCTCTCCCATACGCGCCTCCCCCGGCGCCTGCCGTGCACCTACAGTGAATGCACAGTGAACGTATACTACCTTGCGCGAGTTGTCTACTCTCCTCTTATGCCGAAGGAGGGCAGGAGGGGGAGGAAGCACACCACCATGGGCGGGCTCACCCGCGAGACGGCCTACCTGTACGGGGATGAAGAGACGGCGCTAGAGGAGACGGCGAAGAAGGAGCGGTGCTCGAAGTCGGAGATCATCCGCCGGGCGCTGCGGGAGTACTTGAAGCTCGGGAGCTAGGGTTTCTTCTTCCTGTTTCGTTCCATCTCAACAATATCGCTCTTTGGAATAGCTAGAAGTTGACGTGTCAGGTTGACAAAGTTCTGATGGGCCTCTTGGCCTTCTACACACTGGATCTTCGCCAGCTCCTCTAGGTTGATCCCCCTCTTGGCGGAAGGTTTCCTAGATGCTTTCCCAATCGCCTTAGGCGCCCGATTCTTTGTCATTCTGTTCTCCTACTCTTCGTCATTCCTTCCTTATTGAGTTGCCCTTACGCGCAATCAACTAGCCACACGCAGGAGTTCCTTGAAGCCATCATCAGATTTCTCCTGTAAATTGATCGCTCGAATATCACTGAGCGAATCAGGGATCTGCGCACCATGAACCAGCACAGGAATAATCTTAAGATGGCTTGCTTTCGCAAGAGCGAGTTCCTTGCTCTGCCATACCGAAGGGGAATCTGAAAGTACGACGACGAAACGATCTGAATCTTCTATTGCCTTTCTGATCACGTCTGTAATCGAATCACCAGGCTTGATCATTTCCTTCCCGTTCCACACTTTTGCCCCAGCGTCTGAGAGCAGACGTGCTATTGATTTAGCTTCCGTCGCACCAGATTCGTCGTATGACAAAAACACTTGCCTCTTGCCCGAGAAAGCAATGCGCACCCCTCTGGCTATCATGGAACTCAACATACCGAAAATAAAGGTTAAGCCAACCGAGCCGAAGGACAAGGCTAGCGGAAGGCTGAGATGAAGGCGATCAACCAAAATCCAGATCCCGCTGGCCAGAGAGGACACAGTGGCCAGCACGGGAACAATTAAACCAAGTAATGCAAGTGGAGATTTCTGATTCTTGGTCATTTTGCCACCGCCATTACAACGATTAACATCAATACGCCAGAGGCGAGAGGAAGCGCAATTCCTATGGGTGTGTTCATATCGTCGGCAGCTCGCCACCCCAATTTTCGCACTGTGGTAGACACACCCCAAAGCCCGAAGACCAGAACGGCGACCAGCCAAATTGAACCCAAAAGCTGTTCTAGGGAAGCTTGAATTTGGCCCTGTAGCTGCCGAAGGCTCGGCGCTGGCATGCTTGGCATGTTTGCCAAACTCTTCTCTAGTTTGGTCAATGCCTCCACTCGCTCACTCGTAGCGACAACGAACAAAAGTACCGCTGTACGCCAAAGATCCAATCCAATCGCGAAATCCTCTTTCTTCAAAGTCGAGAACTTGTCATTGCGCGAAACGGTCTTGACCCATACGCCTAACAGCACGCTGCCAATAGGAAAATAGACGAAGCGAAAAGATGGCGCACCAAGGAACTCAATACCCATAGCTTCATCATACTTTGGCTGCCGCGCGCTGTCAAGCATGGGCTAAATAAACCTTTATGTCGCCTCTGCCGCCGTGAGCTTGGCGTAGGTCAACCGCTTCCCGACGATGGAAGCGGCGACAGCCAGGAACCGCTCGGCATCCGTCGTCTTGCGGGCATTGAAGCGGAAGGTCTGCTCGTCCAGGTAACGAAAGAGATGGAAGGGAGCCGTGCTCACATACGTCCCCTTGATCGTCCGCTTGAGCAGCGACCAGAAGTTCTCCATGCCGTTCGTATGAATCCGGCCGTTGACGTAGGCTTCCGCGTGGTTGATGACGTTGTGCACGTACTCCGGCGACAGCCCGAAGTAGGAAGCCAGAGTGTCCGTGTAGACCTCGGAGCCAGGCTCGACGTTCTCCTTGACCTTGGCCTGCACGTCCCTCCGCTTCGTGGTCGGGACTACGAACGTCCGCACCTCGCCGTGGCGCTCCAAGACACCCATCACAACCGCCTTACCGACAGCGCCGCGACCTTTTACCTTGCGCTTGCCAGGATGCATGTTGCGGGCCTTGCCGCCGATGAAAGTCTCGTCTGCTTCGATCTCGCCGGACAGCTTCTTGTCGAAGCTGCCACGCTGCATGCCAAGGCGAATGCGGTGCATCATGAACCACGCCGTCTTCTGCGTCACGCCCAAGGAGCGCCCGATCTCGTAGGAGGAGATGCCGTTCTTGCAGTTGGCGATCATCCAAACAGCCGTAAGCCACTTGTCCAAGCCGATAGGGGAATCCTCGAAGATGGTCCCGACCTTGACTGAAAACTGCTTTTGGGTGTGCTTGGCCTTGCATTCCCACAGGTGGCGAGTCTTGAGGAAGCGGACCTCCTTACTGCCGCAGGTCGGGCAGGAGACTCCCTTCGGCCAACGCAGGGCAGACATGAAGGACAGGCAGGTGTCCGGGTCGGAAAAGTACCGGACGGCCTGCAAGAGGGTGGTGGGGTGCGGCGTCTTCGCGTCCATAAAGAGAGTCTAGCCTAATCTGACTCCTGTGTCAAGTGCCTTACGATGCCTAGAAGTACGGGGCCTTGCTAAGGTTCAACCTTTGTACCGTCCTGCCTTTCTGGCCCCCCCTCAAACAACCCATAGAAGAGAGCCCTCGTCTGTCCAATTGAGGCGTAGTCGAAGTAATTTGGGCGAGCAACGTGTGCCTTGCCAACGAAGTCAGCAAGGATGCAGTAGAAGAGTAACAACAGGTCGGGGATTTCCTCGTCCTCGGTGCAATAGAGGTATTTCGCCTCCATCGGCGACGGGGCAAGCTCTGGCGCCGTCGTCTCGTAGGAGATAATGTACCTGTGCCAATCGCAATATAGATTCGGCCAGACCTTCGGATCATGACTTTTGAGGTATGCTTGGATTTGCGAGACTAAATTCGCTTTGGTGAGCGATCCGCTCGTGAAAATGAATCCTAGAATCTGGTCGCGATGAAGGCGTGAGGGGTCGAATGCAATACCAGGGATCGAGATACCAGGGCCAGTAATTAGCTCGTTCTTCCCCTTGTTGCTGCGGTCAAGTGCTTTTACCGATCGTATTTTCTCTAGTGCATCAGCTAGCTTGTCGGACGAATTAATATCAGATTTTACCTCTCCAACGGCAATAACCGACTCGCACGGAAAAAATTTTGCGTTGTGAATCTCAAACACTGTACCAACAGTCTTATCATAGATCACCAGATCTTGTTTCT
>DATGHG010000026.1:0-3424 GCA_035308185.1 Thermoanaerobaculia bacterium
CTCGTCGGTGGCGGCGCTCTCGGTGCTGGTGCTCTATCTCACCCTGCGGCGGGTGGCGCGGGAGGCGACGGCGCTCTGGCTGGCGCTGGCCTACGCCTTCGCGACCTCGACCTGGATGATCTCGAGCCAGGGCCTCTGGCAGCATGGCCCCGGCGAGCTGCTGGTCGCCTGCGCGCTGTACCTCTTGCTCGAACCCCGACCGCAAGGATGGCATGCGGCGCTGCTCGGCCTCGCCTGCGGCGCGATCGTCGCCAATCGCCCCAACGACGTCTTCTACGCCGCGGCGATCGCCTGGATTGCGCTGCGCCGCTCCGGCCGCGCGGCGTGGCCGCTGCTCGCCACCGGCGGCGGCGTGGCGCTGCTGCTCGTCGCCTACAACGAGCACGTCTTCGGCAACCTCGTGGGCGGTTACGGCCGCATCCGGCTGGCCGGCGGCGAGCACGTGATGGAGGTGGCGCATTGGCCGCACCTCCAGGAATTCGCCGCCCTGCTGGTGAGCAACCGCGGCCTCTTCGTCTTCAGCCCCTTCCTGCTGGCGCTGGTCGCGGTGCGCGGCTCGCGGCTCGCAGGCGCCGCCGCCGAGCGCTGGGCGCTGGGCGCGGCCTGCCTGGCCACCGCGCTGTTCTATTCCTGCTTCCCCGGCTCCGACGGCGGCACCTGCTACGGTCCCCGCTACCTCACCGACGGCCTTCCCATCCTGTTCGTGCTGCTGGCGGACGCCTGGGAGCGGTTGGGACGGCCGGCGCGGGCGCTGTTCGCGACCGGCGTCGCCTTCGCGGTCGGTCTGCAGGCGATCGGCGCCTTCGCGTTCCCGGCCGGCTACACCACCGCCCAGGAAAACGGCCTGTGGAACCTCACCCGCTCCTTGCCGGCGCTGGCGCTGCGCAACGGACCGGTCTCGCCGCAATACCTCAGCATCCTGGCGCCGGCGCTGACGGTGACGGCGCCGCTCGCCCCCGCACAGACGCTGGGCGAGACGCGGTGGCGCGAGCCCCCCGCCGTGACCTGGCAGGCCGGCTCGACGCGGCGGCTGGCGCTCGCCGTCGCCAACCGGAGCCCGGCCCGCTGGTCCTCGCTCGGCGGCATCCACGGCTTCTTCGCCGTCCGCCTGCTGGTCGAATGGGAGCCGGCGGGCGGCGCTGCGGCCGCGGCGCCGGCAGCCGGCGCGGCGCCGCCGTCCGACTATTGGCTCGCCTGGCGCCTGCTGCCGGGAGGGACCTGCGAGCGGCGGATCCGGGTCGACGCGCCGCGACAACCCGGCCGCTATCGCCTCGTCGTGCAGCCGGCGCAGTTCCTCGGCGACAGCTGGCATCGCTTCGCCGTCGACGGCGCGGCGCCTGCCGTCTGGCCGGTCGAGGTGGTGGCGGCCGACCGCCTGCCCGGTCCCCGAGAGCCGCCGCTCACAGCGGCAAGCGGCCGTGTGGAGCCCGGCGCTGCCGCCAAGCCCGCAGGCGACTCCTCCAGGTCGGGCGGCGCATCGCCATGACGGTGAAGTCGTTGGCCAGCACGCCGGTGCGGAGCAGGAGATCCTCCGCTCGCGCCAGCAGCCGGAACAGCTCGACGTCGCGGGGCTCCCGGAGGTCCCAGTTCTGCACGATGTGCTCGAGCAGCAGGTTCAGGACGGTGCCGCCGTAGGGCAGCTCCACCGCCACGTCGAAGGTGCGGCGCAGCAAGGGCACGATCTCGTCGGAGCGCACCGCCTCCGAGGGATCCCAGCGATTCCAATGCGCCACCGATTGCCGGACGTACTCCGCTTTCACCCGTCCCGTGGTCGAATCGATGCGCAGGCGCTCCGGAAGGGCGTCGAGCAGCTCGCGCACCACCGCGAGCTGCCGGTCCGGGAACTGGAACTGGCGCGGGCCGACGAACTCGTTGATCAGGAAATAGCCGCCCGGCTTGAGCGCCGCGCGCACCGCGCGCAGCACCTTTTCGAGCGCCGCCACGTGGTGCAGCGACATGCACATCAGCACCACGTCGAAGGCCGCCGGCGCCAGTTCGAGGCGGTTGAAGTCGACGAGGCCGAACTCGATGCTGTCGACGCCGCGGGCGGCGGCCGCTCGGCGCGCCTCCGCGATCGCCGGCTCGGCCAGGTCGAGCGCCAGCATCGAGCCGAACAGGCCACGCCGGGCGGCGCCGATCTCGGTCCCGGCGCCGCCGCATCCCAGGCTCAGCCAGTGGCCCGACGGCGGGATTCCCAGGCGCCGCACCAGGCCCGCGAGCCAGTTCTCGTCGACGTTGCCGCTGAGCCGCGGTTGGACGCATTCGCGCAGCACCAGCGGCGAATCGAGCCAGCCCCTGTGCGCTGGCCCACCGCTGCGCGCGACCGCCGTATCTCCCCACATCTTGGCGGCCGCCGCGACCGCATCGGCAGCCGGGTCTGCCTGGCCATCCGGCTCGCCGGGGGAAGCCCCTGGCGTCATCGCGCGATGCGTTCCGAGAGCGTCATGAGCGTGCCTCAGCATACTCGAACGCTCACCCGAAGCGACCGGCCTGCCCGGGTCAGCCCGCCGGCCTCCCGCCGGATGCCGCCACCTGATATAAGCCGCCTATGAGTGAAGCGGCGGGGGGCAACCTGTACGAGTCGGTGCTCGCCGGGCTGGCGGCGGCGCCCGCCGGCAGCGGCGCGGTCCACCTGCCGCCGCTGCGGGCCTCGGCGGCGGTGGTCCCCTGGCGGCGCACGGCGGCCGCGGCGTCCGGCGGCGGCAGTGACAGCGGCAGCGGCGGCGGCCTCGAGGTGTACTGGGTGAAGCGCGGCGAGGCGCTGGCGTTCATGGGCGGCTGGCACGCCTTTCCCGGCGGCGGCCTGGCGCGGACCGACGCCGGGCTCCCGGTGCTGGGGGCGCCCCCCGACACCGCCCCGGCCACCCCTACCTCTGCAGAAGCGGCGCCGGCCGCCGCCGACCTGGCGCCCGGGATCCTGGTTTGCGCCATCCGCGAGCTGTTCGAGGAGACCGGCATCCTGCTCGCCCGGCCGGCGGCCGCCGGCGCCGCTGCGCTCGCCGCGGCCCGCCGCGCGCTGCTCGACGGGCGCCCATTCGCCGACGTGTTACAGGACCTCGGCCTGGTCGCCGATGCCTCGCGCCTGGTGTACGCCGGCCGCTGGCAGACGCCGCCGTTCGCACCGCTGCGCTTCGACAACCGGTTCTTCCTGCTCGAATGGCCGCCGGCCGAGGCGGTGCAGCCGGAGGTGCTTGCCGGCGAGCTCGAATCGGGCGCCTGGGTCGAGCCCGCGGCCGCCTGGCAGAGCTGGCACCGCGGCGAGGCGCTGGCGGCGCCGCCGATCCTGCACCTGCTGCAGGTGCTGGCCGAGGACGGACCGGCCGCCGGCCTGCCGCGGCTGCGCCACCCGGTCGAAGCCGATCTCGGACCGGTGCGGCGGGTCGAGCTGCGGCCGGGCGTGTTGATGTTCCCGCTCGCCACCCGC
>DATGHG010000027.1:0-17468 GCA_035308185.1 Thermoanaerobaculia bacterium
GCTGCGCAGCTTCCTCACCCTGCTCGGGGTGATCATCGGCGTCGCCACCCTGGTGGCGGTGGTGGCGGTGATCTCGGGGCTGAACGCCTACGTCCGCGACCAGGTGTTCGCGCTGGCTCCCGACGTCTTCGAGGTGGACAAGATCGGCATCGTGCGCAGCCACGAGGAATACGTCGCGGCGGCCAAGCGGCCCAACTTCGACCGGCGCGACTACGAGCGCATCGCGCCGCTGCTGCGGCGGGCGCGCCAGGTGGGGGCGGAGCTGGGCGGCGCCATGGTGGTCAAGTATGGCGGCCACCGGCTGGTGGACGTGCAGGTCCATGGCACCACCGCCAACTACGGCGGCATGATGAACCTCGATCTCGTCGCCGGGCGCTATTTCCGCGACGGCGAGGCGGCGGCGGGCTCGCCGGTGGCGGTGATCGGCTGGGACGTCAAGGAGGAGCTGTTCCCGCAGCTCGATCCGCTGGGGCGGGTGATGCTGGTCGGCGGCATCCCGTATCGCGTCGTCGGCCTGGTCGCCAAGCAGGGGAGCGTGCTGGGCCAGAACCGCGACAACCAGCTCTACCTGCCGCTCGCCAGCTACGGCAAGAGCTTCGGCAGCCGCGGCTCGCTGACCCTGTTGGTGCAGGCCAGGGGCGGCGTCGCCGGGGTCGACGACGCGGCCGACGAGGTGCGCGGCGTGGTGCGGGCGCTGCGCCACACGCCGTTCCGCTCGCCCGATCCCTTCGGCATCGTCACCGCCGAGAGCCTGCAGACGCTCTGGCGGCAGATCTCGGCTGCCGCCTTCATCCTGTCGCTGCTCATCGCCTCGGTGTCGCTGGGGGTCGGCGGCGTGGTGATCATGAACATCATGCTGGTGGCGGTCGCCGAGCGCACCCAGGAGATCGGCGTGCGGCGGGCGCTCGGCGCGCGGCGCAGCGACATCGGGCGGCAGTTCCTGCTCGAAGCGGCGCTGCTGTCGCTGGGCGGCGGGCTGGCGGGAGCGCTGCTGGGGTCGCTGGCGGCGCTGGCGATCAACGGCCTGCTGCATTTCCCGGCGCGGCCGTCGCCGGGACTGCTGCTGCTCGGCCTCGCCCTGTCGGCGGCGGTCGGCCTTGCCGCCGGCTACCTGCCGGCGCGCAGCGCCTCGCGGCTGGCGGTGGTGGACGCGCTGCGGGCCGAATGAGAGTGGAGCGGGCGATGGCGGATCGCGGACAGGAGGGCGGGGGCGGCGCCAGGGACGGCGGCGCGAGGGCGCGGGCCGGCGGCCGGCGGCGGCGGACCTGGCGGCTCAACCTGGCCGAGAACGTGCGCTTCGCCCTGGTGGCGATGCGCGCCAACAAGCTGCGCAGCTTCCTCACCCTGCTCGGGGTGACTGCCGGGGTGGCGACGGTGATCATGATGGTGAGCTTCGTCGTCGGTTTCGACAACTCGGTCAACGACGCCTTCAGCAGCTTCGGCACCTACCTGGTGCAGTTCCAGAAATACGAGCCGCGCTTCGGGCATGGCGGGAGCATCCCCGAGGAACAGCGCAACCGGCGCGACCTGACGCTCGCCGACGCGGCGGCGCTCAAGCGGTTGGCGAGCCTGGCGGCGGCGGTCTCGCCGGAGCGCTACCTGACGCTCGGCGTCGAGGTCAAGGCGGGGCGGGCGGAGGCCAACGGCGCACAGCTGGTGGGGGCGACCCCGGACTACGTCGCGGCCGACAACCGCTACGTCCAGGACGGCCGCTTCCTGACCGACGCCGACGTGCGCCACGCGTCGCGGGTCTGCGTCCTCGGCGTCGACGTGGCGCAGGCGCTCTACCCGAACCGCGACCCGATCGATCGGCGGCTGGCGCTGTCGGGGCAGGTGTACACGGTCGTCGGCCTGTTCGAGAAGCGCGGCGGCTTCATGGGCGGCAGCCTCGACAATTTCCTGGTGATCCCGATCAGCGCCTTCGACGAGCAGTTCCCGCAGGTCCGCGACGGCGGCCAGGACACGCTGCACATCGCCACCGTGCCGCGGCGCGCCGAGGACTACCAGCCGCTGCTCGATCAGGAGACCGCGATCCTGCGGGTGCGGCGCAAGCTGCGCGGCAACCAGCCCAACGACTTCGCGACCTTCACCAGCGACAGCGCGCTGGCGACTTTCCGCCAGATCACCGGCGGCATCGCGGCGGTGATGATCGTCATCGCCGCGGTGGCCCTGCTGGTCGGCGGCGTCGGCGTGATGAACATCATGCTGGTCAACGTCACCCAACGCACGCGGGAGATCGGCCTGCGCAAGGCGATCGGCGGCACCCGCCGCGACGTGGCGTTGCAGTTCCTGGCCGAAGCGGTGACCCTGACCGGGGTGGGCGGCGCCCTGGGGATCGTGGCCGGCCTGTCGGCGGCGCTGCTGGCGCAGCTGCTGTTCGACTTCAAGGCCGCGGCGCCGCTGTGGTCGATCCTGCTCGGCTTCGGCGTCTCCTCGGCGGTCGGGGTGATCTTCGGGATGTGGCCGGCGGTGAAGGCGGCGCGGCTCGATCCGATCGACGCCTTGCGCTACGAGTGAGGTCCGGGGAAGGGGAGGAGCGTCACCGCCGCCCTCCCTGTATACTCCGCGTATGAAAAGACATCTGGTCCTGACCCTGGCCGCGGTGGCGGCCGCCATCGCGCTCGTGGGTTGCTTCGACGTCGAGCAATCGGTGAGCCTGCAGCGCGACCTCTCCGGCACCGCGAGCTTCAGCATGACGATCGATCTCGAACCGATGATCGTGTTCATGGTCAGCATGCAGCACAGCATGTCGGGCAAGGAGGGCGAGCCGACGCCGGCCGAGATCGACCAGGCGCGCAAGAGCTTCCTCGAGCAGCAGAAGAAGGACCCGGCCAAGCAAAAGCAGGAGACCGCGGCGCAGCAGGCGCAGCTCGAGCAGACCCTGCCGGCGGGGGTCAAGCTGCTGTCGAGCTCGGTCGAGGATCACGGCACCAAGGTGGCGGTGCGCTGCCAGTTCGGTTTCGACGACGTGCGCAAACTGGCGAAGATCAAGCTGCCCGAAAAGGGCGGCGCCGGCCAGCCCGGCAAGAACCCCTTCTCCGACCCGTTCTCCAGCCTGCAGATCACCGACGAGGGGCCGACCCTGCTGCTGACGATCGGCGGCGGCAGCCCGGCGGCGCGGCTGCAGGAGCAGGCGGCCAAGGACGGCGCCGCCGCCACTCCCGAGATGAGCAAGGCGCTCGAAGGGGCGTTCAAGGGCGCGCGCTTCGCCTTCCGCCTGGACAGCCCGTTCGAGGTGGTGGAGACCAACGCCACCCGGCGCGACGGGCGCACCCTGTATTGGGAGGTCCGGGCCACCGACCCGAATGCCACGCTGCCGCAGACGCTGACGGCGCGGCTCAAGAAGTAGCGGCGCCCAGCACTAGGGCGTGCGGGTGAAATCCATCAGCCAGTTCGTCTCCCAGGTCTTGCCGCCATCGGTCGAGAATGCCTGCTTCCAGTGACATGACGTCGGCGTGATCTTGGACCAGATGAAGCGCATGCGAATCGGTCTGCCGTTGAAGATGTCGTCCGCGTAGAAGGTCCCCACGCCGTCGTGGAAGCTGCCGCGGACCGGGGGTTCCACGGGACCCAGCGGCGCCCTGCCGTCGAGCCACCAGATGGACCACGTCCCTGACTTGGCGTCGAACGAGCGCAGGCCGACGCCGCGATAGGCGCCGCCCGGGATCTCGAAGGTGTTGTCGTCGACGTTGGCGTAGCCGCCCATCAGTTGCTGGGCGAACAACGTGCCATCGAACTCGATCCACTCGTGACTGTTGGCCAGCCGCTCTTTCAGCTTGCGATGATGCGAGCGCCAGTGACCCATGAGGAAGTCGAAGTCGTGGAGCCCGGGGACCGCACCTTCCGCCTGCCGCGCCGGCTCGGACGGTGCGGGAGTCTGGGCCGAGAGACTTGCCATGGATAGGTTTTGCAGCACGCTGAAAATCAGCATGAAGGACAAGCCGCCGATGCCGAACCGACCTTGCTGACGCATTCGCTCTCCTCTTCCCCAGGACGCCCCATTTGGCCGTCGATCCTAGCTACGCCGGTGGTTGGCAGCCATAGCCACTTCTGGCGGACTCGAAATGACCACCCACGACAAGGGTTTTGGCCACGGCGGCGACGCCGCGCGATTCAGTACGGGACACTAGCGCTGGACGGCGGCCCTGAAGAAGCCGGCGGCGGTCCAGCGGCGGAACGCCGTGTCGAGCTGGGCGGCGAGCTCGTCGTCGGACAGCTCGCTGGCGGCCGCGGCGCCGGCGATCGCCTCGCCGACGACCTTGCCGCCGGCCAGCGCGGCGAGGACCGCGGCCTCGAACGGCGTCAGGGAGTAGCGGCGGACGACGAAATCGGTGCGACCGAGGGCGACGTGCTCAGGGGCGGGGTCGGGGAAGTCCCCGAGGCGGGGCTCGGCGGCCGCCAGCGCCTGACGGGCAACGGTGTAGAAGGCGTTCACCGGATAGCGGAAGCGCAGCAGCCGCAGGCAGGGCACCGGCACCAGGCGGGTCGCCGCGAAGCCGCCGCCGGCGCGGAGGCCGAGGAGGTCGGCCGGCGCCAGCAGCGGCTCGCCCTCGGCGCCGGGACCGTCGAAGACCCCGGCGATGGCCAGCTCCAGGGTCGCCAGGTCGATCAGGAAATCCGGCCAGGACGGCGGCGCGCCGCCTGGATCGCGGTCGGGGCGCGTCTCTTCGAGGAAGCGCGGGAAGCTCTCGGCCAGGCGGTCCAGGGTGTAGCTGCGCGACGGATAGCGCTGCAGGTAGTCGAAGGCGAAGCTGTCGAACGCTTCGGCGCCGAGGACGCCGGCGAGCACCGGAAAGCCGTCGCGCAGACACTCGAGCAGACGCGCGTAGTAGGCGTTGGCGTAGATGCCCAGGCGCTCCTCGGCAGTCAGCCGGCGCGAGCGCCGCACCAGCTGTTCGAGGGCGCCGCGATCGAGACGCACCAGGCCCTGCGCGGCCGGCGACTCGACTCCCGCGGCGACCCCGGCGGGGTGGGTGACGACCGCCTGGAGCCATTGCTGCACGACGTCGAGCGGCGGCTGCGGCGGGGCGCTCCCGGGACTCACGCCACCTCCGGGAGCAGGTGGTGCAGCGGGTGCGGCACCGGCGGGAGAAGTGGAGTGGGAGCGCGGCCGGCGGTGGCCGGTGCGGCGGCGGTCGGCCCGGTGGCCATGCCCGGAGCCGCAGCCTGGGCGCCGGCCGCGGCCGGCGCCGGCAACCGCTCGCCCATGAAGCGCTTGGCTTTCAGCACCTCCTCGTGGACCACCGGGAACGGCGGGATGCGGGCGTCCCATTCGAGCAGCGTCGAAACGCCGCCGGTCAGCTGGTGGGCGGTGCGGTAGAGCTCCCACACCGGCTCGACGACGTGGTGATCGTGGCTGTCGATCAGGTGGGTGACGTAGTCGGCGTGGCCGGCGAGGTGGCACTGGACGATGCGCTGGTGCGGCAGCGAGCGGATGAACTCGTCCGGGTCCAGGTCGTGGTTGAAGCTCGAGACGTAGACGTTGTTGACGTCGAGCAGCAGGCCGCAGTCGGCGGCTTCGGCCAGCCGCGAGATGAACTCCCACTCGCTCATCGTCGAATGGGCGAAGGTGACGTAGGAGCTGGGGTTCTCGAGCACCAGCGGGCGCTCCAGGAAGTCCTGCACGGTGCGCACGCGGGCGATGACGTGGGCGAGGGTCGCCTCGGTGAACGGCACCGGCAGCAGGTCGTGGGTGTTGCTGCCCAGCACGCCGGTCCAGCAGAGGTGGTCCGAGACCCAGCGCGCGTCGATCTCGCGCGCCAAGGTCTTCAACTTCCCCAGGTAGGCGAAGTCGAGCGGATCGGTCGAGCCGATCGACAGCGAGACGCCGTGCATCACCACCGGGTAGCGCTCGGCGATCTGGCGCAGCACGTGGCGCGGCCGGCCGCCGGAATCGACGAAGTTCTCGCTGATCACCTCGAACCAGTCCACCGGCGGCTGGTGGCGCAGGATGTGATCGAAGTGAGCGGCGCGCAGCCCCACCCCGAGGCCGAGGTTGGCGTGGCCGAGCCGCGACGGCAGCGGCATCAGGCGCCGCCGCCGCACTCCTTCGGCGCCGCTCCGAACTTCTTGCCGGCCTTGGTCATCGCCTGCTCCCAGGTGGTGCGCGCCTTCTTCCAGCCGTCGCCGGTGACCGGCACGGCGCAGCTGCCCTTGCCCTTGCAGCCGTTCTCGCCGGTCGAGCCCTGGCCGGCGCAGGCGTTCTCGCCGGCGCAACCATGGGCCTCGACGGTGGCGCAGTGCCCCATGCCGGCGCAGTCGTTGCTGGCCCCCTTGCCGTGGCCCTTGCAGGCGTTGAGGCCGCAGCAGAGGTGCGGGTCCTTCAGCCAGTGGCTGCTGTCCGGCGCGGCAGCCTCCGCGGCGTGCAGGGCGCGACCGCCGAGCAGCGAGCCGGCGATGGCGCCGCCAAGGGCGGCGGCGGTGAGGCGGCCGAGGTCGCGGCGGTTGAGATCGAGGTTCTTCATGCGCTGTCGTCTCCTGTCGAGCGATGCGGTCCGGGGCTCATTCTAACCCGGCCCGGGTGGCGGCCCGGGCGGCGCGTTCGGGCGCCTTCAGGCGCGTTCAGATGCTGGCGCGGCGCAGGCGGAGGGCGTTGGCGATCACCGACACCGAGCTGAGGCTCATCGCGGCGCTGGCGATCATCGGCGACAGCAGCAGGCCGCAGAGGGGATAGAGGGCGCCGGCGGCGATCGGCACGCCGAGGGCGTTGTAGGCAAAGGCGAAGAACAGGTTCTGGCGGATGTTGCGCATCGTCGCCTGCGACAGGCGGCGGGCGCGCAGCAGGCCGCGCAGGTCACCGTGCAGCAGGGTGACGGCGGCGCTCTCGATGGCCACGCCGGCGCCGGTGCCCATGGCGATGCCGAGGTCGGCCTGCGCCAGGGCGGGCGCGTCGTTGATGCCGTCGCCGGCCATGGCGACGACGCGGCCCTGGGCCTGCAGGCGCGCCACCAGGTCGCGCTTGGCGGCGGGCAGGGCCTGGGCTTCGACGTCGCCGGCGGCGATGCCGAGACGGGTGGCGACGGCGGCGGCGGTGGCGCGGTGATCGCCGGTCGCCAGGACGATGCGCAGGCCGTCGCGCCGCAGCTCGCGCAACGCCTCCCCGGTCGACGGCCGGATCGGATCGGCGACCGCCAGCAGACCGGCGAGCCGGCCGTCGACGGCGACCAGCACCACCGTCTGGCCGTCGCCGCGCAGGGCCTCGGCGCGCGTCTGCCAATCCACGTCGCCGGCGGCGGTTGCGCCCGGCCCGACACCCTGGGCGGCGAGGAGATCGGCGGTGCCGAGCACGACGGCATGCCCCTCGACGGTGCCGCGCACGCCGCGGCCGGGCTCGGTCGCGAAGTCGGCGGGCTCGGCGAGCGCCAGGCCGCGCTCGCCGGCGGCGGCGGCGATGGCGGCGGCGAACGGATGCTCGCTGCCGCGCTCGAGGCTGGCGGCGAGGCGCAGCAGGTCCGTTTCCGTCCAGCTGGCGGTCGTCGCGATGGCGGTTAGCCGGGGACGGCCCTCGGTGAGGGTGCCGGTCTTGTCCACCACCAGGGTGTCGACGCGCTCGAACGCTTCGAGCGCCTCGGCGCTGCGGATCAGCACGCCGGCGTGCGCGCCGCGGCCGGTTGCCACCATGATCGACATCGGCGTGGCGAGGCCGAGGGCGCAGGGACAGGCGATGATCAGCACCGCGACCGTGGCGAGCAGCGCATGGGCGAGCCGCGGCTCGGGACCGAGCAGCCACCAGGTGGCGCCGGCGATGGCCGCGATCGCGATCACCGCCGGCACGAACCACGCCGCGACGCGGTCGGCCAGCCGCTGGATGGGAGCGCGGCTGCGCTGCGCCTCGCCGACGAGGCGCACGATCTGGGCAAGCAGGGTGTCGCTGCCGACCCGTTCGGCGGTCATCACGAAGCTGCCGTTGCCGTTGACGGTGCCGGCGGCGACCCGATCGCCGGGCGCCTTCTCGACCGGCATCGACTCGCCGGTCAGCATCGCCTCGTCGACGGCGCTGCGGCCCGCGGTCAACCTGCCGTCCACCGGCACCCGGTCGCCGGGACGCACCCGCAAGCGGTCGCCGGGCTGGACCGCGGCCAGCGGGATCTCGGTTTCCTCGCTTGCCGCGGTATCCGGGGAGGCCGCGCCCAGGCGGCGGGCGGTCGGCGGCGCCAGGTCGATCAGCATGCGCAGCGCCGCCGAGGTGCGCCCGCGGGCGCTCAGCTCGAGCACCTGGCCGAGGAGCACCAGGGCGGTGATCACCGCCGCGGCCTCGAAATAGACCGGGACCCCTCCCATGGGGCCGTCCTGGCGCACGCCGGCGGGGAACAGGCCCGGTGCGACGGTCGCCACCACGCTGTAGGCGTAGGTGACGCCGGTGCCGAGGGCGATCAGGGTGAACATGTTGAGGCTGCGGTGGACGAGCGACGCCCAGCCGCGCTGGAAGAAGGGCCAGCCGCCCCACAGCACCGCCGGCGTGGCGAGCAGCAGCTCGAGCCAGTTGCGGGTGGCGGTGGAGATGGGCGCCAGCAGGCGCATGCCGCCGGGGATCATCTCGCCCATGCCGGCGGCGAGCAGCGGCAGGGCGAGGACAGCGGTGACCCAGAGCCGCCGCCGCATGGTGCGGAGCTCCGGGTTCTCCACGGCCCTGGCGCCGGCGCCGCCGCCGTCCGGCAGCGCCAGAGTGCGCGGTTCGAGCGCCATGCCGCAGATCGGGCAGCTGCCGGGTCCGACGCGCGTGACCTCCGGGTGCATTGGGCAGGTCCAGTCGCCGGCGCCGGTGGCGGCGCTGCCGGGTCCGGCACCGCGCGGCTCGGCGGCTGGCGGGTCGACCGGTGGCGCGGCGTGCCCCAGATCGGCGGCCGTTCGCGGCTTGGCCGCAGGCGTGGCCGGTCCCTGGCCGGTGTCGGACGGCGCGCCCGGCAGCCCCGCTGCCGCCGCATACCGGTCAGGGTCGCGGCGGAAACGGTCGCGGCAGCTCGCGCCGCAGAAGGAGTAGGGCACGCGGTCCAGCACCTCGCGGAACGGCGTCCGGCGCGGATCGACCACCATGCCGCAGACCGGGTCGCGCACCATTGCCGGGCGCGGAGTTGAACTCTCCAAGGAGTCCTCCAACCGTTGATCCTCGTGCACGAAGGGGGCAGGCGGTGACCTGACGAACGACGCGCGACCGCCCACACCGTGGAACCGCCGGACGGCACGGCGCATTCCGTGCCGGCAGGCGCGATAAGCTGCCGCGATGCGGCACGTCATCGTCACGCGGTTCTCGGTGCCGCGGCTGGATCCGGCAACCGCGTCGTTGCATGCCGACCGGCGCTGGCTCGACAGCCGGCTCGACCCCTTTCGCCGGTATTACGTGCCAAGCGTGCAGCGGCTGCGGGTCCCGGTCGTGTTGCTGTGCTCGAGCCGCAGCGCCGAGCATGTGTCACGGTGCCTGAGCGATCTCAAATGGCTGTCGATCGTGGTGCAGGACGCCTGGTATGGCGGCTGGCGGGGATCGCCCGATCAGGTCGTCACTCGCCTGGATTCGGACGATGCGCTGCACGAGGACTGGTTCCGGCGGCTCGATGGGGCGACCGCCGCCGGTGCCGGCGGCGCCGACGCCGACCCCAACCCCGACGCCGACCCCGAGGTGATCTGCACCAAGGATTTCCTGCGGCTGGACGCGCGCACCGGCAAGGTCTACGCCTTCCGGCGCCGGGAGCCGTCGCCGCTGGCGGCGTTCTTGCGCGGTGCCAACCCCTTCGCCCATGATCACAAGGTGCTCGAACGCCACTACCGGACGCACGAGCTGTCCGGGCCGTATCTGTTGCAGGTGGTCCATGGCGGCAACCTCGCGAACCGCCGGCCGGCCTGGTGGCGCTGGCACCGCCGGGTGCCGGCCGCGAGGCTGGCCGCTTTCGGGTTGGCCCCTGGCGCCGTCGGCGGCAGCGGTCCGTCGTAGCTCACTCGAAACACCGGGCGCCGGCCAGCGTAGGGAACCTGGCAGCCGGCGGCGGCTGGGCGGTGGGCGGGCGGTGGGCGGCGGTGGGGCGGCACGGTTCCGGTGGCGCGGGAGGTGCGAGATGGCGAGCCCTGGCGAAACGAGCGTCCTGCCGCGCGCCGGCTGGCGGCGGTGGTTTCATGGCTCCCAGGGGCTGCGCGCCGGCTGGTGCCTGCTGCGGTTCATCGCCATCTACCTGGCGCTGACCGCCGGCCTCACCTGGCTCTACCTGCGGCTGGACCCCGCGGCCGCTCGGGAAACCGGTTGGGTGCCGCACACTTTCATCGCCTCCGAGGCGATCTCGCTGCTGGTGGCGCTGCTCTGCGTGGCGCTCTCGGCGCGGCTGGAGCGGCGGCCCTGGGACGCCTACGGCCTGGCGCCGCGGGCGGCGTTCGGCGCCAGGTTCTGGGAAGGGGTGCTGTGGGGGGTGGTGCCGGTGTCGCTGCTGGTGGCGGCGATCTGGGCCGCCGGCGGTTGGTCCGCCGCCGGTTTGGCCCAGAGCGGCGGCGCCCTGGCGCACTACGCCCTGGCCTGGGCGCTGGCGTTCCTGCTGGTCGGGCTCAACGAGGAGGTGCTGTTCCGCGGCTACACGCTGCTCACCCTGGCGCGTGGCATCGGCTTCTGGCCGGCGGCGCTGACGCTGTCGGCTGCCTTCGGCGCCCTGCACTACTTCACCAAGCCGATGGAGACCTGGGCGGACGGCTTCTCGACCGGCCTGATCGGACTCTTCGTCTGCTACACGGTGCGCCTCACCGGCGACATCTGGCTGGCGGCCGGCCTCCATTTCGGCTGGAACTTCGCCGCCATGGCGGTGTTCGGCGGCCCCAACACCGGCAACGACGGCAGGCCCCTCACCGGCCACCTGCTGGCGTCCTCCTTCCATGGCCCGCAGTGGCTGACCGGCGGCCCGATGGGCCCGGAAGCGAGCCTGCTCGTCTTCCCGCTGATCGCCGCCCTCTTCGTCGCCTGCGCCTGGCGCTTCCGCCGGCGGCCGGCGGCCGGAACGCCCTAGGCTCTAGGCCTGCCCCGCTGCACCGATCCGGTGCCACAGGGCGGTGGCGCGCTGAGGCAATTCGGAAAGATGGCTCTCCACCTCGTGGACGAGCTTGTCCCGGTTCGCTCCGCCGAGCAGCTGCTCGACGTCCCAGGCGTCCTGGGGACCGCCGGCATAGAGCTTGAGCAACACGAGGTCGGCTGGCCGCAAGACCGGCAGCTCGATGGTGCCGACCTGCGCTCGGCTGGCGCGCGCCAGACTGTCGGCCTGCCAGGAGGAGCGGCCGATCACGAGGTCGACCGGCGGTGCGGTCTTGGTACCGAAGCGCGCCACTCCGGCAAGCGGATCCGCGGCGTCGCCGCGGCGGATCTCGATCGTGATCCCACGCTCTTCCAGACCTGTCCACATCTCGGGCGCGAGGCACTTCCGGTCGACGGCCAGCAGGTCGAGATCGAAGGTCGAGCGGCTGATGCCATGGACCGCCAGCGCCGCGGCGCCGATCAGCGCATAGGCGATCCCGGCGCCCTCCAGGATGGAGGTCACCCCGGCGAGAACCGTCAGCTCTCTTCCAGGCTCATGCATGCCGAGAGCGCGCGGCCCTGCTGCCGTTGCTGCCGGAGCCGGCGCAACCCACTGCCCCGGTCCAGGCCATTGCCGCTGCAATAGAGCTCGAGGTCGAGCTCCCCCAGGCGGAGCGCCAGCGCAATCCGCTCGTCCACCGAGAGCCGCGCGACGTCGCGCCGGTCACGCTCGCGCACCTCGTCCGCCACCGACCGCATACCGTCGAGTATAGCGACCTTAGTCGCCGCGCTCGAACGCCGCGAGCCTGGCGAGCTGGTCCTGGGCGGCGGTGAGGTTGTGGCCCGCGAGGCCGCGCACGACCTGCCGCAGTCGCGGCGACCGTTCGAGGCGGTCCGCCAGGCGACGGCAGAGCCACGTCGACCCGAGCGCCAGGGCGACGCTGCCGGCCACGCCCGCGAGCAGCGACCCGGCGCCGAACCAGGCGTACAGGTCGACCCCGAACCAGGACCGCATCGCCACGATGCAGAACGGCACGAACCAGATCGGCACCCCGAACAGGAACAGCATCGCCGTCGAGCGCAAGGTCAGCGCCCGCAGCGCCTCCAGCTGCCGCTGGATCTCGACCACCGGCGCGTCGTACTCGACGGTCCCCGCCTTGACGAACTGCGCGATGGTGGTCGCCACCGCTCCCACCAGCCACAGGTGCAGCGCGACGCCCGGGACGACGAATCGCGGCTCCCCGAAGTGCGCGCGGAGGAACGATCCCGTCCACAGCAGGCACAGCGCGCCGGCCAGGATGTTGAACAGCGCCCCGGTGCGCAGCCACCGCAGCGACGAGCGCGGCCCGGCCAGCTCGGCTCGTAGCCAGAGCCGCCGGTTGATCCGCAGCGCTTCTTCGAGCCGCCGGTCCTGGGCGAGCCAGCGGGCCTGGAAATCGTCGAGCTCCATGAGTCCTCTCCCTTAGAGGCGGCCGGCGGTGCGGAAAGTCTCGCGCAGCCGGTCCTTGAGGCGGCCGATCCTGGTCGCCACGTTGGTGGGGGTGATGCCGAGCACCGAGCTGATCTCCTGGTGGCTCAGGCCGTCGAGATAGAGCATCAGCAGCGCCCGGTTGAGGTCGTCGAACCGTCCAATGCACTGATAGAGGAAGGTCATCTCCGCGTCCTCGGCGACCGGGTGCGGCGAGGGCGCGAGCTGCAGGACCTCCTCGCCGTCCGGGACCAGGTGCCGGGTCCGGGTGCGCTCCCGGCGCTGCCAGGAGATCGCGACGTTGAGCGCGATGCGGTACATCCAGGTCGAGAACCTGAGGCGCTGGTCGTAGCGCGGGTAGGCGCGCCAGAGCTGAGCCACCGTCTCCTGGATCAGGTCCTCGCGGTCCGCGGGCGACCGCCCGTAGACGCGAGCGACCTTGTAGAGCAGCCGCCGGTCGGCTTCGAGCAGGGCCAGAAAGCCGGCCTGGGCTTGGTGGAGGTCGCTCACGCCCTGGTGATTCGCCGACGGCAGGGAAAAATCACACACACCGCGCGGCGCCGGGGCAGGCGCCCGGCCCACCGCTCACCGCGCCGCCGTGGCGAGCGCAAGGATCCCCGCCAGCACCAGCGCCGCGCCGGCGGTCCGGCGCAGCCCAAACGGCTCGCCGAGCAGGAGCCATCCGGCCAGCGCCGCCACCACGACGCTCGACTCCCGGACGGCGCCCGCGTAGGCGATGGGGGAGACCGCGTAGGCGCGCATCACCAGGAGATAGGCGGCGAAGCTGAGGCCGCTGACCAGGGCGATCCTTCGCCAGCGCAGCCGCAGGACGCCAAGCGGCGCCGCCCAACCCAGCCGCGCCACCATCCACGGCAACAGGGCGCTGGCGGTGAAGAGAAAAACCAAGCCCGCGTAGGGCGCCGGCGCCACGGCGTGCACCGCCGCGCCATCGACCAGCGAATAGGCGGCGATCAGCGCCGCGACGAGCAGGGCCGCGCCGGTCCCGGCGCTGCGCCTGGGCGCCCGCACCGCCGGCGCCGGCGGGTCCGGCGCCGCGGGCAACGGCCCGGCCGGCGCGCCGGGGCTGGTGACCACCACCAGCCCGAGGGCCACGAGCGCCAGCCCGGTGAGCCCGGCCGGGCGGGGCCGCTCGCCCAGCACCACGATCGACGCGGCAGCCAGGAACAGGGGAGCCGCTCCGCGCGCCACCGGATAGATCACCGAGAAGTCGCCGCGTCCGTAGGCCGCCGCCAGCGCCGCGAAATAGCAGGCGTTGAGCACGCCGCTCGCCGCCGCCGCTCCCCACGCCCAGGCCGGCAGGGCGGGCGCGCCCGCGAGCAGCGGTGCCGCCAGCACCGCTCCCCCCGCTATCGCCCACACCAGCAGGGCAAAGCGTTCCGCCACCTGCCGCGCCGCCAGGTTCCAGGCGGCATGCAGCACCGCCGCCGCGAGCAGCAGCGCGATGGCGGTCAGGGACACTAGCGAGCGCCGGCTGGTTGGGCCATCTCGGCGCGCCAGCGGCCGGTGGCCACCCAGGCCAGGGCCGCCTCGGCGGCGGCGCCGGCCCGCTCCTCGGAGAAGGCGCGGGCCGCCTCGAGGCCGGCCTGCCGGGCGCGATGCCAGGCGGCCGGGTCGGCGAGCAGGGCGCGGGCGGCGGCGGCGAAGGCGGCGGGGTCGGCCGCCGGCACCAGGGCCGCGGCGCCGGCCGCGTAGCCGCGGTAGCAGGAGACGTCGGAGGCCACCACCGGCACGCCGCAGGCCATGGCCTCGAGCACCGGCAGGCCGAAGCCCTCCTGCTCCCAGGAGGGCGCCAGCAGCAGATCGCAGCCGGCGACCAGCGGCGCCACCGCCGGCGGCGGCAGGCGGTGGTGGAACTCGTCGGGCGCCAGCAGCAGCCGCTCGGCGGCGGTCAGCGGCCATTGCGAGAGGCGGATCAGCCGGCAGTCGATGCCGTCGCGGCGCAGCAGGCGCACGGCGGCGAGCGCCGTCGCCACGCCCTTCCAGTCGATCTCGTAGGGCGAGGCGACCAGCAGGCGCGCCGGCTTGCCGGGCGCACGCCGCTCGCGGTCGGCGGGCTGCCAGTAGGGCTCGAGCGGCTGCGGCACCACCCGCGCCGGACGGCCGAAGCGGTGGCGCAGCAGCTCGGCGAGGTGCGGGGCGACCGCCAGTCCGGGGAGCGGCAGCCGGTAGGCGGCGAGGATCGCGGGGTGGTCGGCCTGGTTGTGGGTGTAGCCGCCCTCGAAGCCCTGGCAGTAATGGACCGCTTCACCGCGGCCGGCGGCGGCCACGGCCGCCGCGACCGGCGCCAGGGTGGTCCAGTAGGTCGCGACGGTGACATCGGCCGCGGGGAAGGCTGCCGCGGGTGTCGCGGCGATGGGCGGCGGCAGCTGGACGAAGCGGGCAGCGAGCGGGTACCAGTCGGGCGGCGGCCCGGCGCTGACCACCGTCACCTGATGGCCGCGGCCGGCCAGGAGGTTGGCCTGGTGGAGCGGCACCTTGTTGCCGCCGAAGAGGGTCGTCTCCTCGAAGACGTAGGTGATACGCAGCGCCGGCATCGCGACGGGGAGCTGCCGGCCGGGATCGCCGGTCACCACTCGGACTCGTGGGTCTTCTTGAAGATCGTGTCGTGCGGCGCGGACCGCTCCTCGTCCGGTCTGCCGTTGGTGTAGTAGTAGAGCGAGACGGACTTGCGGGTCATGGTCTCGGGACAGGCCAGGGGAGTCGGATGGCCGTGGAACGAGGTATCGGTGGTGTTGAAGACGATGGTGCGGTTGAACACCGGCAGCACCCGCTGCTCGCAGCGGCTCATGTCGCGGTTCCACAGCTCGATGTGGCCGCCGTACTCCGGCAGCCAGTCCTGGTTGAGGTAGACGATCAGGTTGAGCCGGCGGTCGAGCTTGAGCAGCGGATGCCAGTTGAAGTCGGCATGGACCTTGAGGAAACCCCCGCGCACGATCTGGTGGGGGCCGGCGCCGCCCAGGTAGGGATCGGGGATCAGCCCCTCGATGCCGGTCAGCCGCTGCAGGAACTCGAGCACCGGCGGCGAGCCCATCTCGAAGAGGAAGGCGCGCAGCGTCTCGCCCAGCGGCTGCTGGTAGCTGTAGCCGAGCTTCTTCTCGGTCGGGCTGTCGAAGCTCACCCACTTGATCGCCTGCGGCTGCGGGAAGTCGGCCAGCACCGCCTCCAGGAGGTCGTCGGCGAACAGCCCGTCGAGGGCCGCGTGCGGGAACGGCGCGGCGGCGACGTAGCCGTCGTGAAAACCGGCGGGATCGAGGCGGAGCTGCAAGGGCGGCATGGCTGGCGAACGGTGGATCGCGAACTGGCGGCTGGCGGTCCGGACGCGGCGGTCGCGGCTCGCGCTACTCGGTCAGCGCGAACTTGCAGTTGTGACAGATGAAGTTGTCGGGCGCCGGCTCGAGCCCGTAGACCATGCGGCGCATGTGCGCCATGGCCGGCCCGGTGAGCACCTCCTGGACGCTCGCGGCGGTGAGGTCGCCGACCACCACCGACTCGCTGTAGTCCTGGCAGCAGAGGATGCACTGGCCGCGGGGGTTGATGTGCAGGTGCTGCAGCGGCCGCGAGCCGACGTGATCGCAGCCGCGCAGTTTGCGGTCGCGGTGCTTGGTGGCCAGGCCGATGTCGAGATAGCCGGCGCGGTCGTTGACCACGAAATACTTGACGTTGAAGCGGCTGCCCGCGAAGCGCCGCTCGATCTCGGCGAAGTCGGATTGGTGGCGCTCGTCGCCCTTGCCCAGCACCACCATGTCCATCTGCTCGGCGATCGGCTTGTCCTTGGCGTAGTCGAGGTTGCGCAGCACCAGCTCCAGGTGGTCGCCGCCGCGGTCCTCGCGGTATTTCTCGGCGTCGAGGGTCGAAAGGTTGATCGACAGGAAGCGCAGGCCGCCCATCTCGACCAAAGCGTCGATGCGGCTCGGCGACAGGCCGGTGCCGTTGGTGAGCGCCGCCGGCGGCAGCCCGGCGGCGCGGATGGTGCGGACCTGCTCGACGAAGCGCTTGTCCAGGGTCGGCTCGTTGTAGCTGATCATGAACACGGCTTCGATGGTGTCGCGGAACGCCGCCAGCTCGCCGACGATGCGCTCGTAGAGCTCGGTCGGCATGAAGTAGTCCTCGCGCGGCGCCACCGACACCGGGCAGAAATAGCAGCTCTGGTTGCACACGGTGTGCGCTTCGAGCGAGACGTACTTGAGCAGGAAGTGGCGGGAGAGGTCGGTGCCCGCCGGCGCCACCCAGTGCCGGGCGCGCAGCTCGCGCACCAGCTCGGGCGGCGCCTCGAGGCCGGCGATGACGCGGCACAGCGCCTCGAAGGCCGGCTGGCCGAGCTCGAGCATCTCGTCGGCGAGCGGATTGTAGGCGCGGTCCGGCCCGTGGTGGAGAAAGGGGCTGACCTGAAGTGCCCCGGCGTCCGTGGGCGAGGCCAGGACGGACGGTGCGATCGGCGGTTCTTCGAGCTTCATTCAGGTCTCCCAAGTCTCGGCGGCCGCGGGGGCGCCGGGTTGGATTGTACCGCGGAGCGCCCCTGGCGCGGGGCAGAGGCTGACCGGTATTCGGCCGTGGGCCGTGGGCAGTCCCCCCGCGCCTGGTCTACGGTGCCGGCCGCTCGGGCGTTGGGGTGCCGGCGCGCTGCTCGCGCTTGCGCTCCTCGAGCTCGGCGACGGTGCGGGGCCAGTCGAACTTGAGCAGGCGGGAGAGGGCGCGGTCGGCGAGCAGGCGGCCGCCGGTCTGGCAAGCGGCGCAGTAGTTGGCCTCGTTCTCGGCGTAGACGATGCGCTGCACCGGCGCGCCGCAGCGCGGGCAGGGCAGGCCGAAGCGGCCGTGGACCGCCATCTCGGGATGGAAGGCGGTCACCTTGTCGGGGAAGCCGGGGGTGTCGCGCCGCAGGCGATCGAGCCATTCGACGAGCGTGTCGCGGGCGGCCTGGAACAGGCGCTCGGCCTCCTCGCCGTCGAGGTCGGTCGAGCGCTTGAACGGCGACAGGCGGGCACGGTGCAGGATCTCGTCGGA
>DATGHG010000028.1:0-5180 GCA_035308185.1 Thermoanaerobaculia bacterium
CAGGTCGCGGCGCAGCCCCTCGAGCTCGCGCAGGTGCGCGACCTGGGCGGCGACCAGCTGGCGGAAGATCTCGGCGGTTCGCGGCTCTCCGGGATCGATGTCGCGGATGATCTTGGGGTAGAGCACGTCGTTCTCGTAGCGCTCCTCCGCGGTGGCGGCGCCGAGGTCGGAATCGAGGCCGCGCACCTGCTCGGCAGCCTCGAGCAGCCGCACCGCCAGGGCGTCCTTCTCCGCCGCCAGGCGCCGCCAGCGCGCCGCCAGGTGCGGCATGGCGTCATGGTCGGCGCGGCCGGCAAAGGCCCGGTAGCGTGCGGCGCTCACCGCCTCGGCGGTGAAGCCGGTCTTCAGGTGCTCCTGGAAACGCGGGATCCTCGACACGTGCCCCTCCTCCGATTCAGGCTAAAATGCGCTGGCGCCAGCAGCCGGCGCCAGAGGCGGACACATTCTACGCGAAGCGGCCGCCCAAGGGCCGGTCGCCGGCGGCCGAAGGCCGGTCGAGGCCGGCCCGGTAAGGGCCGATTCCGGCATTCGGGAAACCTTGGGCGCCGTCAGGCGTAGTGCCCATCGGGGGCAGGCCGGCGCGCGGTCTGGCCTTCGCAGATCCCGACGGACGCGACATCCCGTCAAGTGCCGCTCGTGAAAATCTCCCCTCCCCGCCGACTCGCCGCCCTGCTGGTGGGCCTCGCCCTGGTGGCGCTGGGCGCCGTGGTGGCCGCGGCGCTCTGGCGGCTGCACCTGCCCTACGTCAACTGGATCCTGGGGCTGGGGCTGGGCTGCCTCTGCCTGATCCTGGCCATGCTGGCCGTCTGGCGGTTGCTGTCGGCCTTCCTCTACAAGGTCGGCCGGCGCCTCGCCTTCTCGTACTTCCTGCTCGGCGGGCTGCCCATCCCGATGGTGCTGCTGGTGCTCGCGGTGGTGGCCTACCTGCTGGCCAGCTTCTTCATCGGCCACCTCTACCGCGACGCCCTGCACGAGCTCGACGCCGAGGTCGGGGCGCTCACCCGGGAACGCGCCGCGCTCTACCTGCGGAACGGCCAGCCGCCCGAGATACCGCCGGCGGCGGCGCTGCCCGGGATGGTCTTCGCCTACTACCGCAACGGCGAGCGCACCGCCGGCGATCGGCGCGCCCCGGCGCACTGGCCGGCCTGGGCCGGGCGGCTGGCGACGGCCCAGGCGGCGGCGACGGGCGCGGCCGCCGCACCCTCGCTGCCGTCCTTCTTCTCGGGGTCCATCGGCTGCCCCACCCTTGCCGCCGCCGCCGGCAGCGCCGACCGCGGCGTGCTCGGCATCTTCGGCGCCGATCTCGACCTCGAGCTCAGCCGGCGCAGCGGCCTGTGGGTCGAGACCAACCGCCCCGGCGATCCGATGGATGCGATGCGGATCGACATCGGCGGCCGCGAGCTGCCGCTGCTGACCCTGGGCCACGGCCGCAACCTGGGAGAGGCGCAGCGCTTCTTCAAGCAGCGCTCCCAGGGCGACGGCTTCTGGGACCGCCAGCTGCTGTCGTGGGGTCAATCCAGCGGCCCGTTGATCGACCTCGACAGCGGCCGCCAGATCACCGGCAGCGTGCCGGTCGCCCTCAACGGCACGCCGCGCCTCGTCCGCCAGCACCTGTTCACCAACAGCGGCGAGATCGAAGCCACCTACTGGGGCCTGCTGGTCGCCCTGGTGGTGCTGCTGTTCAACGTCTACGTCGCGGCGGCGCTGATGGCGATGTTCATGATCGTCGGCCTGTCGCGGGCGGTCAACCGGCTGAGCAGCGCCACCGACGCGGTGCGCCGCGGCGACTTCAGCGCCCGCATCCCGCGCGGGCGGCGCGACCAGATCGGCCAGCTGCAACGCACCTTCAACGAGATGGCGGGCAACCTGCAAATGCTGGTGGCGGCGTCGGCACAGAAAGAGCTGCTGGAAAAGGAGCTGGCGCTGGCGCGCGACCTGCAAAACAGCCTCATCCCCAGCAACCTGCCGAGCGGCGAGGGCGTCGAGTTCGCCACCCTGTTCGAGCCCTCGGCGGCGATCGGCGGCGACTACTTCGACGTGCTGCGGCTCTCCAGCAGCGAGCTGGCGGTGATCATCGCCGACGTCTCGGGTCATGGCCTGTCGACCGGCCTGCGGATGGCCATGCTCAAGGCGGCGCTGCTGATCCTGATCGAGGAGACCCACCAGCCGGAGGAGATCCTGCGCCGGCTCGACGCGGTGGTGCGCTCCAACGCCGAGGGCCGCTGCTTCGTCACCGCCACTCTCGCCATGTTCGACCTGCGCGCGGGGCGCCTGACGCTGACCAACGCAGGGCATCCGCCCACCTACCTGGTGCGGGACGGCGGAGTCCAGGAGATCCTGCTCCCCAGCTCGCCGCTGGGCGGCCTGGGGCAGCGCTATGCCAGGCGGGAGCTGACCCTCGACCGCGGCGACGTCGTGGTCTGGCTCTCCGACGGCGTCTTCGAGGAGACCAACGCCGCCGGCGAGCCCTTCGGCTACGACCGCATCGAGACCGCCCTGGCAACCCCCGCCGGGTCGCCGGCGTCGCTGCCGGCGCCGGCACCGCTCGCGGCACCCGGCAGGCGGGGCGGGCCGTCCGGCGCCGGCGGTGCCCAGGTCATCCCCGGCCCCGCCGAGCCCAGCGCGACCGCGGTGCGCGACCGCCTGCTGGCGGCGGTGGCCGCCCACGTCGGCAGCCGCCCGCCGACCGACGACCGCACGGTGGTGGTGATGCGCTGGGGCGGCCCGGTCGCGGTGCCGGCCGCCGCCGCTGCCGAGGTGGCGGCGGTCTCGGCCTGAGAGGTGCTGGTCTCATGACGAGAACGCTCGCGACGCTGCTGCTCCTGCTCCCGGCCACCGCCGCCTGGGCCACACCGCGCACGATGCGGGTGGACTGCTATCACTCCGGCAACGCGCACGAGGAGCGCTGGAGCCTGGACCGGGTGGTGATCGAGCCGCTGCCGTGGCCCGGCAATCCGGCGCGGCCGATCGACGACACCAACCTCGGCAAGTACTACTTCGAGGTCGTCGATCGCGCCAGCAACCGGGTCGTCTACTCGCGCGGCTTCGCCTCGGTGTATGGCGAATGGGAGGAGACGGACGAGGCCAGGGAGCACGACCGCACGTTCTCGGAGTCGTTCCGCTTCCCGGCGCCCGAGCGGCCGGTGCGGCTGGTGGTCGAGAAGCGCGACCGCGCCAACGACTTCCGCGAGATCTGGACCACGGTCGTGGACCCGGCCGGGATGTTCGTCGACACCTCGGCGCCGCCGCCGCCCGCGCCGCTGCTCACCATCCAGCACAGCGGCGACCCGGCAACCAAGGTCGATCTGCTGATCCTGGGCGACGGCTACACCCGGGCGGAGCTGCCGAAGTTCGAAAGCGACGCGCGGCGGCTCGTCGAGCTCCTTTTCGCACAGCCGCCTTTCAAGGAGCACCGCGGCGACTTCAACGTCTGGGCGCTCTGCCCGCCGGCCGCCGAATCCGGCATCTCGCGGCCGTCGCTCGGCATCCACCGCCGCTCGCCGCTGGGCGCCTCCTACGACACCTTCGGCTCGGAGCGCTACGTCCTGACCTACGACAACAAGGCCTTTCGCGACGTCGCCCAATTCGCACCCTACGAGTTCGTCGAGATCCTGGTCAACGGCAAGACCTACGGCGGCGGCGGGATCTTCAACCTCTACAGCACGGTCGCCGCCGACAGCCTGTGGGCGCCGTACATCTTCGTCCACGAGTTCGGCCACCATTTCGCCGGCCTGGCGGACGAGTACTACACCTCCGCGGTGGCGACCGCGACCGGCGGCAAGGTCGAGCCCTGGGAGCCGAACGTGACGGCGGATCTCGCCGAGCTGAAATGGCGCGACCTGGTGACCCCGGGCACGCCGCTGCCCACGCCGTGGAAGAAAGCGGCGTTCGAGGCCTACTCCAACGACGTGCAGCGGCGCCGCCGCGAGATCCGCAAGGACCGGCGCCCGGAAGCGGACATGGACCAGCTCTTCCTGGTCGAGCGTGAGCAGGAGTCGAAGATGCTGGGCGAGGAGCGCTACGCCGGCAAGGTGGGCGCCTTCGAGGGCGCCGACTACGAGGCCACCGGCTTCTACCGGCCGCAGGCCGACTGCATCATGTTCACCCGCGACCAGGTTTCCTTCTGCGCGGTCTGCCGCCGCGCCATCGAGCGGGTGATCGCGCTCTACACCCAGGGCGCCGCGCCGCCCGCGGCCAGGTAGGGCCGGACGGCTCAATCGCCGGTTTCCTCCGGTTCCCAAAAGCGGTCGGGATGGTTCCACGATTCGGCTCCCGCAGACACCCGGCAGACGATGCCGCCCGCCGGTGACTGCCGGTCCCCCCTCACCAGTCTGGCCGCGGCGCCGTAGGAGACCACGGCGGCGCCGGTGTAGCAGGTCTGACCGGCGGCGGGAGCGAGGGCGACGTAGCGGAAGCTCTTGCCCCAGGCATCCTTGGCGGCCTGCACCTCCATGGGCGGAGTGGCCGGGAAGCACCAGCCGCCGCCGGTTCGATAGCGGGGATCGCTCTCGAGCTTCCGGCACAGCTCACCCAGGGTGCGGCTCGTCGCCGCCACTCTCTCGCGCTCCGCGCCGAGGATCTTCGCCACCTCGTCGTACCCGTCCCGATCGAGCTGGAGGGCCCGCATCGCCATGGACCTGGCAGTGGCATAGTGCCCTTGCGCCAGCTCCCTGCCGATTGCCGGTGCGTATCCCTTGTGCAGCAGGTCGTGCGGCTGGCCGTATTGGCTGAGGAGGCCGGAGACCTGCTGGATCCCCCACCCATCCTGCCGCCGCCGGTAGCAGGCTTCGACGACCGCGTCGACGCTGTCGATCACGCTGGCCAGGTAGGGCTCGCCCAGATCCACCGACCACTCCAGCAGCCGCGCGTAGGCGCCGGTGTCACAACCGATCGTGCGCACCCGCTGCGCGAGCAGGGCGCGGTCCTCGGCGCCGAGTTGGGCGCCGAGCTTGGGATCGACGGTGGTCAGCGTGGTCAGGCACTGCTTCGCGTCCGCAAATCGGTCGAGCTGGAGCGCCGCCTCGCCCCCCAGCAGCAGACCCTGGGCGTGCCGCGGATTGTCCTTCAGGAAGGGCTCGAGCCACTCCCAGGCCTTCCGAGGTTGCTGCTCGGCCAGCAGCTTCCGGGCCTCCCGCACCGCCCGCGCCTCGCGCAGGAAAGCCACTCCCAAGGTCACCAGC
>DATGHG010000029.1:0-32062 GCA_035308185.1 Thermoanaerobaculia bacterium
TCAGCTACGTCGAGGCCCACGGCACCGGGACGGCATTGGGCGATCCGGTCGAGGTCGCGGCGCTCACCCAGGTCTTCAGCGCCGCCGGGGCGGAGCCGGGAAGCTGTGCGCTGGGCTCGGTGAAGACCAACGTCGGCCACCTCGACGTCGCCTCCGGGGTCGCCAGCCTGATCAAGACCGTCCTCGCCCTGGAGCATCGCCGGATCCCCGCCAGCCTGCATTTCGAGCGGCCGAACCCGCGCCTCGATCTCGACGCCGGCCCCTTCTTCGTCAACGCCGTCACCCGCGAATGGTCCACCGACCGGCTGCCGCGGCGCGCGGGCGTGAGCAACTTCGGCATCGGCGGCACCAACGTGCACGTGGTGCTGGAGGAGGCGCCGCCCGCGACCGCCGGCAGCCCGGGGCGGACCTGGCAGCTGCTGGTGCTGTCGGCCAAGACCGCCGGCGCTTTGGAGCAGGCGAGCCGCCGCCTGGCCGAGCGCCTGACCGCGGACGCCGCGGATGCCGCGGACGCCGCGGGTCTCGAGCTGGCGGACGTCGCCCACACCCTGCAGACCGGCCGCCGGCAGTTCCGCCACCGGCGGGCGGTGGTGTGCCGCACCGCCGCCGAGGCCGCGGCGGCGCTCGGCAGCCTCGATCCGGCGAGGGTCCAGAGCGGCGCCGAGGAGCCGCGCCACCGGCCGGTGATCTTCATGTTCCCGGGCCAGGGGGCGCAGCATGCGGGCATGGGCGCCGGCCTGTACCGCGCGGAGCCGCGGTTCCGCGAGACCGTGGACCGCTGCGCCGAGCTGCTGCGGCCGCACCTGGGTTTCGATTTGAGCCGGCGGCTGTACCCGGAGGGCGCGGCGGGCGGCGCCCCGGAAGCGGCGAGTGCCCCGGAAGCGGCGGCTGTCCCGGCAACGGCGGCCGGCGGCGGCGACGACGACCTTGCCGCCACGCGGCTGGCGCAGCCGGCGCTGTTCACCGTCGAGTACGCGCTGGCGCGGCTGTGGATGGCATGGGGAGTCCAGCCGGCGGCGCTGGTCGGCCACAGCCTCGGCGAGTACGTGGCGGCCTGCCTGGCGGGTGTGCTGACGCTCGAGGATGCGCTGGCGCTGGTGGCGTGGCGGGGGGAGCTGATCCAGAGCCTGCCGGCCGGCGCCATGCTGGCGGTGCCGCTGCCCGAGGCGCGGTTGCAGCCGCTGCTGGGGAGCGAGCTGGCGCTGGCGGCGGTGAACGGGCCGGCATCCTGCGTCGCCGCCGGCGAGACGGCGGCGGTCGAGGCCCTGGCGGACGAGCTGGCGGCGCGAGGGGTGCGCAGCCGGCGCCTGCGCACCTCGCATGCCTTCCATTCGGCCATGATGGCGCCGATCCTCGCCGCCTTCGGCGAGCGGGTCCGCCAGGTGCGGCTGCGGCCGCCGTCGCTGCCCTATCTCTCCAACCTCACCGGTACCTGGGTCACCGCCGAGGAGGCGGTCTCTCCGGAGTATTGGGTGCGCCACCTGCGCGAGACGGTGCGGTTCGGGGCCGCCATCGACGAGCTGCGGCGCGAGCCGAACCGCATCTTCCTGGAAGTCGGCCCGGGCCGCGGGCTGCGCTCGCTGCTGCCGCTCGCGATCTCCTCGCTGGGGGCCGCCGCCGACTCGCGGCCCGATCCGGAGCTGCTGCTGACCGCCCTTGGGCGGCTCTGGCTGGCAGGCATCGAGGTGGATTGGGCGGCGCTCCACGGCGGTGAGCGCCGGCGACGCCTGCCTCTGCCGACCTATCCGTTCGAGCGCCGGCGGTATTGGATCGAGCCGGGGATCGAGCCGGGTCTGGCCGTGGGTCCCGGTGGCGCCGGCGGCGCCGGCGCCGCGGGTGCGGGCGGCGAGCTCCGGGCGCCCGCGCCGCCGGCGGGCGCCGGAGCCGAGATCCGCAGGCCCGAGCTGCCCAACCCCTACGTGCCGCCTGCCGGCGAGCGCGAGCGCGCCATCGCGGCTCTCTGGGAGGAAATGCTGGGGATGGCCGGGATCGGCGCCGAAGACGACTTCTTCGATCTCGGCGGCCACTCCATGCTGGCGCTGCATCTCTCGTCGCGCTTCGAGGAGCGCTTCGGCGTGCGCCTGCCGCTGGCGGCGCTGGCCGGGCGGGTGACCGTCCGGTTGCTGGCCGGGCTGCTGCCGCAGGCGACGCCGCGGACCTCCAGACTACGGGTCGCCATGCAGCGCGGGGGGAACCGGCAGCTCCTCTGGTGCGTGCATCCGATCGGCGGCACCACCCTTTGCTACCGGTGGCTGGCACGGCAGCTGGGAGAGGATCAGCCGTTCATCGCCTTGCAGGCCGCCGGCCTGGAGGGCGACGAGCCGCCCGGCGCCACGGTCGAAGCGATGGCGGCCCGCTACCTCGAGGAGGTGCTGGCCGAGCAACCGTCAGGTCCCTATCTCCTCGCCGGCTGGTCTTTCGGCGGCCTGGTGGCCTACGAGATGAGCCGCCAGCTGGTCGAGCGCGGCGCCGAGGTGGCGCGCCTGGTGCTGATCGACACCTGGCTGTCGGCCGCAGGCGCGGCGCCGGCGGTGGCGCCGGGATCCGGCGGCACGGCGGCAGCGAGCCGGCTGGAGCCGGCGGAGATTGCGGATACTCTTGGTGGCAAGCGTCTCGTCGCGCTCATGGGGTGGTTCTTCTCCGACCTGGCTGCCGGCGCCGGGCGCGACCCTGCACCGGTGAGCGGCGATGGTCTGGCGGCAGCGGCAGGCGATCCGGAGGCCTTCTTCCAGCGTTGCCTGGAGCGGGCGGTCCAGGCCGGCGCGCTGCCCTCGCGAGCGGTCGGCGAGAGGCTGTTCGCGGTCTTCCGCGCTCACGTGGTCGCGGCCAGCCGCTACGTGCCGCGACCGCTCGCCATCCCGGCGGTGCTGATCAAGGCGGCCACCCTGCCGGCCTCCCCGGCGGCCGCCGAGCTGGGTCTGCTGCCGCCGGGCGCCGGCGATCCACGGCAGCGCTGGCACGACCTGATCGCGGGTCCGCTCGAGGTCCAGGTCGTCGCCGGCGACCACTACACGATGCTCCGGCCCCCGCACGTCACCGCGCTGGCCGCCTGCCTGCGGCGCTGCCTGGAATCGTCGTGCCTGGCGTTGGAGGCCGCCAGTCTCCCCTGACGGTTGCTTGGTACATGCCACTAGGAAGCGGGCGTGGACGCCGGCACCGGGCAAGGTGGCGGGACGAGATCCCAGGCCGCGAACTGGCGTGCGAGCAGGGCTTCGCCTCGACCGCCGGCATCGACGCCGAGCGCGCTCCCGAGGAGTGCGGCCGGCTCCTCCGGCAATCCCTGGTAGAGGGCGTCGGCCGGCGAGATGGAACGCAGGATCCGATCGACGTCGTGCGCCGCCGTGTGGGCGATGGTCCAGTTCCGGCGGTAGCTTGCGAGCTCGGCGAGAACCAATTCCAGGGTCTGCAGGGCGTTCCCCAGCTCCGAGTCCAGCTTCGCCGCAAGCTCGTCTCGCCGCTTCGCCTGCTGCCGCTTCCCGAGAAGCAAGAGCAGGCCGCCGATCGCCAGGAAGGTCAAGGCGACGGTCACCGAGCCGCCACCCGCCAGGCCCAGACCGGCGCAGGCGAGGCCCACCAGCGGCGCCAGCCACGCATAGACCGGCAGCTTGATCTTTGCCAAATCCCTCGCCTTCCGGGCTGCGTAGAACGCCCGGAGGCTCCCGGCCAGTTCCTGGCCGTCGTGGCCGTCGCGGCTCGCTCCCTGCCACTCTCCGAGCTGGAGCGGGACTTCCTGGGGAACCCGTTCGGCGTCCTGCGCGACCAGCGCATGGTGAGCGGCCAGGATCCAGTCCCGGGAGAATGCCGCCGCGTACCGCTGCGCGGCAAGGGAGGCTTCGGCCTGCTCGGGATACATGAGGATGTCCGTCAGGCGCGCCACGAACGAGACCTTCGCCGCCAGCGCATCCTCCTCCACCGCCATCCTTTCCTCCGCCTTCTGCCGGTCCCCCTCTTCGTCCAGGATGAGCTGCAGGAGGCGCTCCTGCTTGCGCAGCGGCAGCTCTTCCTGGTCGAAGCGCCCGACCATGGTGTCGAGCAGACCGTCGACGGCAGAGAGGATGGTGGGCGGCAAGAGGGCCGGCGTCTCGACCACGCTCCGGAAGCGTTCCACGACGCGGGGATTGCGGCGGACGCCGACCAGGGCGGCGGCCAGCGCCGGCCACGCCGGGGTGTGAGCCTGCAGGAGCTCGAACTCCTGCGGCTCGACCTTGCCGCGTTCGGCCTCCAGGACCTCCATCCAACGCCGCGCCTGGGTCTCGACCTGTCCCGGGATCTGGCGCAGGGCCTCGATCCATCCCAGGCTCGTTTGCCAGAGAGCATCTTGCGCCTTCCGGCCCAGGATGCCGGTGGCGACGGCGTCGAGCACCACCACCACCTCGCGATCGATCAGCTGGGGGTCGAGCAGATGGAGGTACAGCTCCAGCCAGCGGCTCATCGCCTCCATCCGGCCGGCGCGCCGGCAGATCAGGGTGAAGAACAGATAGGTCTTGGCGAGGTCACGGCGGAGGGCCTCCGCCAGCGCGCGGTCGGCGATGTCCCGCTCGTCGACGATCCAGGCCATGAGCGCGACCAGGCCGGGCGCCAGCCAGTACCGGGGAGCCCCGAGCATCAGCTCCTCGGCGGTGGTGCGGACGGTTGCCGCGCGAATGATGGCGACGTCCGTCGCTTGCAGGATGCCGGCCGCGCGGCGGCGCACCTCGTCGTGGTGGCCGAAGCGGCGCTCGAGCTCCTGGCGCACCTTGACGATCCGCGTTTCGGCAAGCTGTAGCTCGGTGCGGCGGCGATAGTCTTCGAGATAGCCGTGGAACTCGTCGTAGAACGAGCCCAGGAATCGCCGGGTCTCGCCATGGCTCTCCACCAGCGAATCCACCTGGTGATCGATCGCCTGCACCTTCGAGCCGATGACCGTGAGCGCCTGCACCAGCGGCGGAATGGCGGCCTCGATATGGCGCGTCCGCGTGTCGATCCGGTCCAGAACTCCTGCGATGACCTCGCTCATGCTCGGATCTCCTCTTCCTGCAAGTGCTTTCCCAGCTGTTAGAGACACCTGTCAGGCGGGGACTGTGTAGAGCCCGCCTAGAGCCCGCCGGTCACGCGTCCGTCGCGGCTGGTTTTCCCAGCCAGGCCGGCAAGCGGCGCGGGCGGGCCGCCGCCGCCGCCGCCACGGCGTCCAGACTTTTGCCGCCGAGGACGTCGCGCGCCAGGGCCCGGAGCCGCGACCCGCTGACGACGAAGTCCGGATCGGCCTCCAGAAAGCCTTCCATCCGCTGCCGCAAGGCCGCATTCCCGGCAGCCAGCAGAGCGGCCAGCAGCCGCGCGACGATGGGCCGCATGCCGGCCACTTCGCAGCCCTCCCGGCTCCAGGACCTCAGGACGTCGAGGAACCTCTGTTCCAGCAGGACGCGAAAAAATCCTGGAAAGGTTTCGAGCGCTGAGAAAATCCTTTCGAGCAGCTCGCGGAGCGCCTCGGGATCCCGGTTCCCGGGCCGGGACGAGAGCAGGAAGCGACTGGTTTCCGTGCTGCAGGCGCTGGACCGCCTCGGGTAGCGGTCCAGGAGATCGATCAGGCCCTGCCGGTGGAGGAAGAGGTAGGCGACGAGCGGGGCGAGCCTCACCGGCTCGGCTTTCATCCGGCCGAGCAGCTCGCGGAGGACCGGTCCGGGATCGCCCTCCTGGGAGAACAGCACCCCGGCCAGCGCATACTGGACCGCCCCCAACAGACGGATCCGGTCTTCCGGCACCAGCGCCGCGATCAGCAGCGGGTGGCCCTGCCGGTGCAGCGCCTGCACGGCCGCGGCGACCTGGCGGGGATCGCCCTGCCGCCGGATCTCGTCTTCCTTCGCGGTCACTTCCTCCGCCACCTGGCGCAGCAGCTCGTGCTGGATCGGCAGGCGCTCCTGAGCCAGACTGCACAGCTCGCGGATCGGCACCGCCGGGTCCGGCAAACCCAGGAGACCCAGGCTGCGAACGGCAACCTCCGCCACCGTGGCGCCGCTGTCGCACGCCAGGCCCCGGACGGTGGCCAGACAGAGGTCCTCGTAGGTGTCGTCGCCGCTGGCGGCGCTTCCCTGGAGAAAGCACCCCGGCAGCTCCTCCCGGTTCGAGGCGCGACGGATCCAGCTGCGGAGGAGTGGCACGGCGAGATCGGTCGGGCCGATCTGGCCCAGACGCCCCAGGGCGCAGGCGGCGAGCGACCGCAGCGCCGGCGCGCGCCCGGCCGCCAGCTGCCCGAGCAGCGGCACGAGCATCGTCGCCAGCTCGCGGGCCGGGCCGAGCAGGGCCTGCCAGAGGCGCTGGGGATAGCGTTCGTCCCGGAAGCGGACGAGGTCGGGCAGGGGCGAGGGCATGGTCGCGACATAGGCCCGGGCACGGTCGAGATAGGCCCGGCCGAGACCGGGCGGCGAGGACGGCTGGTCCTCCGGGAGGCGCGCCTCCTCGCGGAGCAGGTCCCTGATCCTGCGGCGGAGATCGTCGAACGCGAGCCAGGGCACGCCGGCGGCCGGCGGCACGGCCGAGCCAAGGACGATGGCGAGGACCGCCGCCTGCGCGTCCAGATCGCCGCCCAGGTCGGCAGTCAACCACTGCGACAGATCGTCCATCCCGCCCAGCGCCTGCCGGATGGAAAGGTTTCCTGCCACGACCTCGATCAGGTATTCGTGGACGAAGCGGGCGACCCGCGGCACCGTTCGCAGGTCCCGCGCCAGAGCCGTTTCATGATCGGCGAGAAACGCTTCCACGGCCGCCGACCGGGCGCCGTGGCGGGGCAGGCGGGTCTTGAAATGATGGAGCGCCCGGACCAGCAGCGGCGGCGCCGGGGGAGCGACCGTCCTCAGGATCCCCAGGTTTTCCAGGCGCCGCTCGCAGTCCGCCAGCGACGCGGAGGTGGTGGTGAGCAGGATGGCGGCGGAGCTCTTCTGGAGGCGATCCGCGAGCGTCGTCAGGCGGAGGGAATCGACGGTCCTCAGGAAGGCCCTGAGATCGGAGTTCTCTCCGGCCAAAGCGTCCTCGAACATCACCACCTGATGGCTGAACGCGATGTCGTCCGCCACATTTTCGAGGTCGACCTGGACGCCCGAGCCGAGGCCCTGGCAGGTGAGCAGGCCCCGCCATTGCAGCGAGCGGGTCAGCCGCGAGGCGAGGAGCAGCCCCAGGCTTCCCTTACCCGCCTCCGGCTCGCCGGCGAGGACGAGGATCCGCCTGTCCGCGAAGGCCGCCAGCAACGGCTCGACCTCCCGGGCCTCGAAGACCAGCTCCTCTTCGCAGAGCTCGAGCTCCTGAGGGGTGCGGGACCGGAAGTGCCGCGCGGAGAGCCGGACCGACTCCGTTCCGCCGGCGCCGGCGGTGACCTCGAAGTGCTGGTTGAAGACCTGGCCGGCGATCTCGATGTGCTCGGCCGAAACGATGCCGGAGCTGAATTCGACGGTGTGGGTGGAGCCGGCCTCCGCGCCGCGCGCCGGCGTCGTGCCCACGGCGGGCTCGCGGCGAACCTGAGCGTCCGGGTAGGTCGGGTCCGTCCCCTGGCCGCCGGCTTCGCCCTTCCCGGCTTCCACCGACGATTCCACGGGGAACATGGGCTCTGGCGGTGTCTCTTGCAGGTCGTCCATGACGTTCTCCCGTCTAGGCCAGCCGCTGCCGGAGGCCTTCGAGGTCCAGGATCGATCCGAGGAAAGCGAGCGACTCCTGCGGCAGCGCCGATTGCACGGGTTGCAGGCGCCCCTCGAGGTCGTTGCGGAGCCCGGTCAGGAACTCCTCGTCCGCTTCGGATCCGAGTCCGGCCTCCGCGGCGAGGTGGAGCACCGAGGCAAGGATGCGGCGCTGGTCCCGCGGGTTGCCGTCCAGGCTGCGCAGCTGCCGGAAGGCCTCGGCGACCATCGATTCCAGCGGCGAGTCCCGGCGAGCGGCCAGTTGCACCACGCCGCCGGCGACGGCCCCCGCGACCGGCCCCTCGGGCGCGCCCGCGGCCAGGGCGGGAGCCGCCGTACCTCCGGACAGACCCGCGAGGCTGGCCTGGATCCCTTGAATCTCGATCAGCGCCTGATGAATCCCACTGAAGGACCGGAGATCGCCGGCCGATCGGACGATGGCCTGACTGCCTCCTTGCACGATCGCGTCGAGAATCGAGCGCAGCCGTTCCATGCCTTGCAGCGCCTGGGATGACCGCGCGATGGCGGTCTCGCGCTCGATCCTGTGCTGGTCCCTCTGCGCCTGAAGCTCATGGTCAAGCCGTTCCTGCACGGCCGCGACCTCCTTCTCGCTGCGGACCACCTCCTTTCGGCGTTCGTTCGATCTCACAATGACGCCGGGTGTGACGTCGGGCTCGGTCAAGAAGCGCAGGACGTCGAGGTGACGGAGGTCGAGCCCCAGCGAGGCGGCGAAGTCCTGGAGACGGCGAAAGTTGCTCCTGCACTCGCCCTGTCCGTCCGCCACCTCTGCCTCGCGCAGGCGGAGCCCGAAGTCCTCGCCTTCCTGCTTCATCACCTCCCAGGAGAACCGGCGAGCCGTCGCGCTGAGCAGGCTTGCAACCTCTTCCTCCAGGCGTTCCAGCGGATCCCGGCCGGACAGGCTCAAGCCGAACCGTTCGACGTTGCCGACGCGGAAATCGAGTTTGAACTGGAGGGTGAACGTCCAGGTCTGAACCCCCGATTGGTACCTGCGGCTGAACTCGTGCCGCAGGTTCTCATCCGCGGAGACGGCATAAGCCTCGAAGGAGTTGGCGGCAGTAAACCACGGCCGCTTGAACACCTGGCCGGGGTGCAACGTCGCATGCAGGACCCTGCCTTGACCGACCTTCCTGAAGATCACCAGCGAGTGCGCCGGAGCGGGACCGGTGCCTTGCTGCCGCCAGGCGATTCGTCTCTCTTCCGTCAAGGTCTGAGTCATCGCTGTCCTCCGTCTGGTCTACGAGCCGTTTGCGAGCCACTGCGCCAAGGCGTCCTGGACCGCGTGCGCCTGCTGCCGCACCGCCGCCAGGTCGCTGCTGATCGTGCCGAGCGAGCCTCCCGCCGCGGACGCGCGGTGCGTATCGCGCCAGATCCCGCAGACGCTCGAGGACCCTTACCGTCGAGCACGCCTCGAGCGTCGGCGAGAGGAGCTCCCGGAGGCCGGCCAGGGTGGCGCTCGTACGCCGCCAATCGAGCGCCACGCTCGCGCAGCGGCGCAGCTCGGCCAGGTCCCGTTCGGCTTGCTGGACCTGCCGCAACGCCAGGTCGAAGCGGCCTTCCCCGAGCCACTGCAAAGCCATGTCCGAAGCGGTGTCGAAGCCGGTCAACCGCTCCGGGACCGCGCGCCGCAGCTCGTCCATCTCCGGACGCAGGGCGCTGTGGCCCGACACCAGGCGCTGGATCTCCCGCTCCAGGACCTGCCGCATTCGCCAATCGGGGATGGCTCCGTCGCGGAACCGGCGGAGGTACCAAGCGGCCCCCGCCTTCACCGCGGACTCCTGCGGTGCCGCCGGTCGCTCGCGCGGGTGCCGGAAAAGAACAGCCGGATCTCGATGCGCCGGTTGAGATCGCGGCCGGCCTGGGTGAGGTTGTCCGCCACCGGGCGGTTCGAGGAGTAGCCGTTCGCGGACAGGACCGCGGCGAAAGCGGGCTCCTTGCGGCTGAGGAACTCGACGACGGAGAGCGCCCGGGCGGTCGAAAGCTCCCAGTTGTTGGAAGGATAGGTCGGGCGGTCGAGCGGCACGTTGTCCGTGTGCCCCTCCACCTGGATCTGCTCGTAACCGCGGGTCCCCGCATGGGCGAAGACCCGGGCGCAGCGGTCCACCAGGCGCTGGCCCGCGGGCTGCAACCGATGGTCGCCGAGCCGGAAGAGCACGCCGTCGCTGAACAGGATCTGGATGAAGTCGAGGTGACGTTCGATCCAGACCTCGTGCCGCCCGATCTCGGGCGCGAACTCCCGCTGGAAGTCCTGCTGGAACTGCTCTTGCCGGCTCCGCATCAGCGCCGCTTCCAGGTCGTCGTCGCCGAACGCCAGCTCGAGAGTGGTGACCAGCATGAAGACCATCAGCGTCGAGGTGATCAGGTCGAGCATCGCCGGCCACGGCACCGGCATGCCGGGTCTGGCGAGCCGTCCTGGGCGGTGCTCGAGATCCATGACCAGCCCTCACCGGCGCACGAACAGGAGCACCAGGACCGCGCCGGCCGCGACCACGACGAGCACGGTGGTCCAGGTCCATTGGAACCGGCTTGCCGCGGCCGGCGCGGGCATGGCCAGGGAGGCGGCATTCGCCACCAGGGTGGAGATCCGTTCGAGCAGCCGCCGCTGCCCGGATTCCACCGCGCTGACCACCTTCGGCAGCTGGTCCGCCACCGTCAACACCGACCGATTGGTCTGGGAGATCTGCTCGAGGACTCCCTCCAGGTTCCTGGAAGCCTCGCTGCGGGTGATCTTGCGGATCTCCTCCACGATGTTCACGAAGGCGCGCTGGGCGCCGGTCATGTCTTTGAGGGTGTCCTGGTTCTGCCGGTAGATGTCGTCGAGGCGAGCGAAAGAGCTCTCCAACTGCAGCGAGACGCGGTCGAGCAGACTCTCGTCTTCCACCGTGGGAACGGCCGCGGGCAGCAGCTCTTCGGTGGTGAAACGCTCCAGCCGCTCGAAGAGCAGCGCCTGAGCGGAGCGCAGACGGAAATTGATCAGCGAGGCGAGGATGGAACAGACGATGCCGACGAGCGAGCACGAGAAGGCGGTCTTGATCCCGCCCAGCACCCGCGAGATGTTCTCCACCGACTGTGTCCAGGAGCCCACCGAGACGCTGCCGGAGCTCTGCGGCAAGACGAATTGAATCTGTTGCACCATCACCGCCAGCCCGATGAAAGTTCCCAGCAGGCCGAGCATGGTGGCCAGCCCCGCCACGGCTCCCGGCACCGCCATGCCCGGCCGGGCGTCGTCCCGCGCGAGGCTGAGCTGCTGCAACGCGCTCGGATTGACCCGCACCTGGCGCGTCCTGAGCTTCTCGATCGCCTCGAACCGCTCGGCGATCAGGCTGTCCGGCGTCAGCTCCGTCCGCAGAGCGGCGAGATCGGCGGGTGAGACGTTGGCTTGCCCGGGTGACGGACCGGCGGTGTCCGCCGCGGGCTCCGGATTGCCGGGTTCCGGGGTGGCGTTTTCCGCCGGCGGGTTCGCCGGATCGCCCGCCGGTGCCGCCGGCCGCCGCGTCGTGGCCTCCCGGACCCGCGCGATCGCCAGCGAGAGGTTCTGCTCTTCCCGCCGGTACCGCCCGAGGTGCCGCCAACCGCTCCGCGACGCCCACCCGAGGAGCGCCAGGATGATCAGGACGATGAGCTTGCCGGCCGCGGAATTGTCCGACCAGATCCCGTGCCAGAGAGCCGCGATCACGCCTCAACTCTCCCCGCGATCCCGATGGTCGGTGCCGATGACGATGAGCTTGCGGACGTCGACCAATTCGGTTTTCACCCGCGTGCGGGAGTCGCGGGGCCTGCCCGCGGCACCATCCTGCCGGCCGGAAAGAACCTCTCCGGTGACGGCGACCTCGCCGCCTTGGATCACCTTCGCTGCGAAGTCGACCCGATTCTGGTCTCTCTCGGGTCGCTTCTCCTTCCTCTCCCCATCCTCGATCCGCCGGTCGGAGCCGCGCAGGAAGAGCACCGGCGCCACCCAGTCGCTGGCGCGCGCATCGGCGAGATAGAGGGCGAGCCGAGCCTCGGCAACGGCAGCTTCGAGGAGATCGCCCGCGGCGAGCCTGGCATACAGGTGCTTGCTGAAGGTGAGCGCCGCCCGATCCGGGATCGGGAGCTGCATCCCGACGACGGCAGCCTGCCCGCCCCGCACCAGCGCCCCCGCAACGCCCGCCAGCGGGTCCGCTCCGGAGCCCCTGGGAACCACGGCGGATTGACAGGCGTTGAGCACGGTGAGCCCCGGCGCGGGAGCTCCCTGGATCAGCTGGGAGAGCGCGCTGCCGGTGACCAGACGAGGCTGCCCCCCGGGCGTCGCGAACACCAGGCTGCCCTGGTCGGCATCGCTCAAGCCGTGCCCCATGAAATGAACGACCTGATACCTGCCGCGTAGGAGCTCCCGCCGCAGGTCCTCGGGCCCCGGGCCCGCGAGCACCTCGACCCGGACCTGCCGCGACGCCGCCATCGCTTCCTGCTCGCCCTGCAGGTCGAGCGCCGAGAGCCCGGCAGGATTCGCCGCCACCACCAGGACCCGCAGCGGCAGCTGGAACGCAGCCCGTTCCACCGGCCGGGGCAGGTCCAGGTGCCGGACCATCGGGTTGAGCGGGTTGAGGCAGGGGAAGCCTCCGGCCCGCTCGTCGTACAGCAGCTCCCACGGCAGCCGGGTGAGCCATGCCAGCTCGGGGTTCCTGGGACGCAGATGCAGCCGGATCCGGAGCCCTTGATTGGCCGCCAGCGCCGCGCTCCAGGCCGCGCTGTAGAGCTCTCCCACCTCGTCGGTGAACAGGGCCGCGAACAAGCCGCGACCGACCTCCGTCAGGTCCAGGCCTGCCGTTGCGGCGCCGGCGCTGCCGACGCTGCCGACACCGCCGACGCCGCCCATGCTGCCGGCGCTGCCGGCGAGATCGCGCGCTCGCGACTTCGGCAAGGCGCTCGACATTCGGGACCGCAGTGCCGCGTGCAGCCGGTCCGGATCGAATTCGAGCCGGGTGATGCTCTCCGCTTCGGCGTCGGGCGAGAAGGCGCGCACCCGGTAGCCGCCACCGGCCGCGCTCTCGATTCCCACTGCAAAGTCGACGTATCGGCCGCTCATGCGATCCCCTCTGACGTTCCTCTCTTTGGGTTCGCCTGGTTAGACACGATGGAGCGGACCTTGTTTAGGCATCCTGCAATCCATTGCGATGCCGGATGGCGTGACACGAGTGGAACCGGGCGCGCGGCGGGCCCCCTGGGAGCGGCGGCCCCCGGGTGGCGACGAGGGATCAGGAGGGGTGGCGGGTCGGGGGCGTGCCGGCCGCCGGCGGGAACGCGCGCCGGAAGCTGCGCACGGCCAGCCGGGTGTAGAGCTCCGGGAAGAACCGGTAGAGGTGCACCAGCCAGCGCTTCGGACCGATCAGCGCTTCGTGGCGGCCGCTCTCGACGGCGGCGACGATCGCCTCGGCGCAGTCGGTCGGCGACATGCCCGCGGCCTGCGCGCGGTCCATCGCCGCGTGCGGGCTGCCGTCGGCGGTCAGGGCGCTGAGCGAGATGGCGGTGCGCACGGCGCCGGGGCAGACGATGGTGACCCGCAGGCCCGCATCCCAGGTCTCGGTGCGCAGGGCGCCGAAGTAGCCGTGCAGGGCGTGCTTCGAGGCGTCGTAGGTGGCGGCGCGCGGGATGGCGAGCTTGCCGGCGAAGCTCGAGACGACCACGATCCGGCCCTGCCGCCGCGCCAGCATCGACGGCAGCACGGCCCTGGTCAGCGCCACCGGCCCCCAGAAGTTGGTCTCGAAGATGCGGCGCTCGACCTCCGGCAGCATGTCGCGGACCAGGGCTCGCTGGCTGATCGCGCCGTTGTGGACGAGCACGTCGACGCGGCCGCAGACCTCCAGGGCGCGCGCCGCCGCCGCCGCGAGGCCGCCGGCATCGCACAGGTCCAGCGGCAGCACCAGTGGACCGCCGTCGCCGGCGGGTCCGCCGCTGCCGGCTCCTGCGGAGGCGGATCCTGCGCTGCCGGCCCCCGCGCCGCGTGCTTCCTCGCCGCCGGGTCGGCGGTGGGCTGCACAGGCCGCCGACACCTCGGCGAGGCGCTGCCGGTTGCGGGCCGACAGGATCAGCCGCGCGCCGCGCCGCGCCAGGGCATAGGCCAGGGCCTCGCCGATCCCGGACGAGGCGCCGGTGATCCAGACCACCTGTCCTTGCCATTGCATCGGGTTCTCTCGGGCTTGGCATCATAACCGAGGTGAGCGGCGCGGGCTCGCGGCAGTCGGCAAGCGATGCAGGGGGGGCCGTGCCGGGCTGCGGCGCATGGGCGAAGTGGGGTAGGGTACGGTCCGCGCCCATGACCGCGATCCTCGCCTTGGACCAGGGGACGACCAGCTCGCGGGCGCTGGTCTTCGACGAATCTGGCGCGCAGCTCGCCATGGCGCAGCGCGAGCTGCGGCAGATCTTCCCGCGGCCGGGCTGGGTGGAGCACGATCCGGTCGAGATCTGGGAGTCGCAGCTGGCGGTGGCCGTCGAGGCGCTGGCCGCGGCAGGGCTGGGCGCCGCCGAGGTGGCGGCGATCGGCATCACCAACCAGCGCGAGACGGTGGTGGTGTGGGAGCGGGCGACCGGCCGGCCGATCGCCAACGCCATCGTCTGGCAGGACCGCCGCACCGAGCCCGATTGCGAGCGGCTGCGGCGCGCCGGCTTGCAGGAGCTGTTTGCCGAGCGCACCGGCCTGACGCTCGATCCCTATTTCTCGGGCACCAAGCTCGCCTGGCTCCTCGACCACCAGCCGGGGGCACGGGCCGCCGCGGCCGCCGGGCGGCTCGCCTTCGGCACCGTCGATTCGTGGCTGATCTGGAACCTGACCGGCGGCGCGCATCTCACCGACGCCACCAATGCTTCGCGGACGCTGCTCTACGGCCTCGAGAGCGGCGATTGGGACGCCGAGCTGCTGGGGCTGCTCGACATCCCGCCCGAGGTGCTGCCGGCGATCCGCCCCTCGGCCGGCATCTTCGGCGAGACCGTCGCCGGGCTGCTGGGCGCCGCCATCCCGATCGCCGGCGTGGCCGGCGACCAGCAGGCGGCGCTCTTCGGGCAGGCCTGCTTTTCTCCGGGCATGGCCAAGACCACCTATGGCACGGGCGCCTTCCTGCTGCTCAACAGCGGCCGGCGGCCGGTCCGCTCCGCCCACGGCCTGCTCTGCTCGCCGGCCTGGCGCCTGGCCGGCGGCACCGATTTCGCGCTCGAGGGCAGCGTCTTCGTGGCCGGTGCGGCGGTGCAGTGGCTGCGCGACGGCCTGGGCCTGTTCCGCGACGCCGGCGAGGTCGAGGGGCTCGCCGCGAGCGTGCCGGACAGCGGCGGGGTGGTGATGGTGCCGGCGTTCACCGGTCTCGGCGCCCCGTATTGGGCTGCCGGCGCGCGCGGCGCGCTGCTGGGGCTCACCCGCGGCACCACCGCCGCCCACCTCGCGCGCGCCACGCTCGAGGGCATCGCCCACCAGGTGGCGGACGTGCTCGGCGCCATGGCGGCGGACGTCGCCGGTCGCGGCGGCCTCGGCGAGCTGCGGGTGGACGGCGGCGCCGCCGGCAACGACCTGCTGATGCAGATCCAGGCCGACCTCGCCGGCGTGCCGGTGGTGCGCCCGCGGGTGCGGGAGACGACCGCACTGGGCGCGGCCTTCCTGGCCGGTCTGACGGTGGGAGTGTTCCGCGATCTCGCCGACGTCGCCACGCGCTGGCGGCCCGAGCGCCGGTTCGAGCCGGCCGCGGCCGGCGGCTGGCGCGAGGAGGCCCGGGGGCGCTGGGCGCAGGCGGTGACGGCCGCGCTGCAGGCGCCGGGCGGGTGAGCCGGGGCGGCTTGCCGAGGCGCCGGACGTGGCGCCGATTGCCGAGGCGCAGGACGTGGCGCCGATTGCTGGGGCGCCGGGCGTGGTGCCGATTGCCGAGGCGCGGATGTGGCGCCGATTGCTGAGGCGCAGGACGTGGCGCCGATTGCTGAGGCGCCGGACGTGGCGCCGGCAGCCGTGTCGGCATAGGCTCCGCAGACCGTGAGGGACACCGGCGCCGGAGGGGCCAAAGCCGTGAGGTCAGGGGCGCGAGCGCGGGCGCCGCGTCCGCGAGCGGCGTGGGCCGGCGGCCTGCTCCTGGCGGCGCCGGCGCTGCTGGCGGTGGCGCTCTATGCGCGCAGCCTCGGCTGCGGCTTCCTCGCCGACGATTTCCTGTACCTCCATTGGGCGCAGATGGGGCTTGGCGCGCTGTTGCGGCGGGTGACCGTCGATTCCCAGCCGCAGATGATCCGGCCGCTGCCGGCCGTCGGCTGGCTGCTGGGGGGGCTGCCGGGCGGCGCCGTTTGGCTGCATGGCCTGGCCGTCTGCGTGCACGCCGCGGCGGGCCTGCTGGTGGCGGCCATCGTGCGGCACGAGGCGGCCGGCGGCACGCTGCCGGCGGCGGAGCGCGAGAGCCGGCGGCGGGGCGCGGTCTGCGCCTGCCTGTTCGTCGCCTTTCCGCTGTTCACCGAGCCCGTGATCTGGCTGAGCGCCGGCCCGGACCTGTGGGCGTGTGCGCTGGCGCTCGCCGCCGTCTGGGTGGCGCGGCGGGGAGAGGATCGCGCCGGTCCCGCGGCCGCCGCCGGCGCGCTCTTCGCCCTCGCGCTGCTGGCGAAGGAATCGGCGATCGGGCTGCCGCTCGTCGTCGCCTTGCTGTGGCCGTGGCGCGAGGTGCGGCGGTGCGTCGCAGTCATGGCCGGGATCGCCGGCGGCTATCTGGTGGTCCGCCTGGCGATCTTCGCGGGTCCGGGTGGCTACCTGGGCCCCGGCGGGCGCTCGCTCCTATGGTCGCTGGCGCCGCGCGAGGTGGTCTGGAACCTGGCGCTGCGGTTGCCGTTCCGGGTCATGGTCCCCTGGAAGCGGGCGAGCGCGCTGGCCCTCGCCGAGCCAGCCGCGGCGCTGGTCTCCGCGGTCTTGCTGGCGCCGCTGCTGTGGTGGCGGTTGGCGCCGGCCGAGGCAGTCCGCCCGGCGGGCGCCGGCGCCCTGCGTCCGGCGCTCGCGGTTGCCGCGGCGCTGGCGCCGGCGGTGCCCTTCCTGCACCTCGAGGTCGATCAGGAGAATTCGCGGCTGCTCTACTTCCCGGTGGCGGTCGTCGCGCTCGCTTTCGGGCTGAGGGCGCGGCCGGCCTCGCCCTGGGTCCGGCGCTCGGCCATCGCTCTCGCCTGCTACTGGAGCATGGCCACGCTCTGGAACGGCCGCGCCTGGGCCGAGGCTTCCTGGGAGGTGGAGCACACCCTGGAGGCGATGGCGCGCATCGCGCCCGGGGCGCCGGCGGGGGCGACGATCTTCGTCGCCGGCCACGACACCTGGCGCGGGGCCTTCGCCTGGCGCAACGGCATCGCGGATGCCGCCGCCTGGAAGGGCCTGCGCCCGGACCTACGGTGGTTCCTGGGGACCGTGGCCGGAGTGGATCGGCCGGAGGAGACCCTGGGAACGAGCCTCTTCGAGATCGGCATCGATGCGGCCGGCAAGGCGGTGGACTGGACCCCGTGCGCCCGCCAGCTGCTTGCGCCGCCCGGCGGCCTGCTGGCCCGGTGGCCGCTCTTCGGCGGCGATGCCGATGGAAGCGGCAAGGCAGCGGTTCAGGCTGGCGGTCATGATCCGGTGACGCCGGTCCTGGTGCTGCCCGGTTCCATGGCCGCGATCGAGGTGCGCCTGGAGCTCGGGAGCGAGCGTCCTCCGGCGCCCGTCCCGGGCCGCCTCTTCTGGCTCCCGAACTCCCGCGCCCGCTTCAACACCTCGGAGTCCGCGCCGTTCTTCCTGGGTCCGCGCGCCGGCCGCGAGATCGTGCTGCGGGTGCCGCCATGGCTCGCGCCCCGGCCGCGGCCGCTCGCCCAGGCGGGTTTCTGGCTCCATCTGCCACCCGAGGATCTCGCCTATGTCCGCGCCATCTCGATCGCCGCGGCGCCGAAGGTCTGTGTCGCGCCGCCGCTCGTGCCGTTGGCAGAATCGGCGCCAGAGCCAGTGGGGTAGAGGGACACGTAGAGGCGCATTGAGTATGCAGCATGATCTGCGCTAGGATCTGCATGGCTCAGGCAGATCACAGATCATGAGGACTACACTGAATCTCGATGACGAGGCGCTCGCCGGAGCACTTGAAATGGCTCCGGGCATGACCAAAACCGAGATCATCAACGAGGCCCTGCGGGAATACGCGCGCCGGCGGCGAGTCCGCGGGCTCTTGAAGTTCGAAGGCAAGCTGCGTTGGGAGGGAGACCTCGACCAGCTCCGGGGGCGGGAAGGCTAGGGCTCGGTTGCGAGTCCTGGTGGACACCTCGGCCTGGGTCGATTTCCTCAACGGCCACCCTTCGGCGCAGCGAGCCGCGCTGGCCAGGCTGATCGCCGACGAACAGGATCTGTGTACTTGCGGCGTGATCGTCGCCGAGGTCTTTCAGGGCCTGCGCCGCGAGCGCGGGCTGGCCGAGCTTCGGGAGCTGTTCCGGTCGCTGACCTTCCTGGAGGCATCGGGAATCGATCTCCACCTCCGTGCGGCCGATGTCTACCGCACGCTTCGCCGTCAGGGATACACCGTCCGCTCGACGATCGACTGCCTGATCGCCATCCTGGCAGAGGAGAACGGCTGTGCCGTGCTGGCCAGGGACCGCGACCTCGAGACCCTTCTCGGCAGTGGTCTGCTGCAGGCGCGGCTGTTGCCGGTCGGCTCTCACCCGCGCGAATAGGGCGGCCTTGGCGGTGCGTCAGGGCTCGGTCCGCTTGATCAGTGCTCGTCCCGCCACGGTGAAGGAGAGAAGAGATTATGAGCAAAGCATCATCCTCATCTGATCAAGATGCACCAGCACCGGAGATGCTTCCGGAGTATCGCTTCGACTACAGTAAAGCTAAGCCCAACCGCTTTGCGAAGAAAGGGCCTGCTCGTGTTGTCGTAGTGCTTGACCCTGACGTTTCTAAGGTTTTCAAGACTCCTGAGTCGGTAAACGGAGTGCTTCGTGCCCTGATCACCTCGATGCCAGGGACTCGAAAGAATTGAACGGCGGCCGGCGGAGGCTCCGTTGCGGGGCTCACCGGACCGGCGGCGCGGCCGCCGGGTGGGCGCGCTCGGCGTCCAGGCGCTTGCGATAGGCGGCCTCGGCACTGGCCAGGTAGGCGCGGTAGCCGGCCGGGTCGATGAACGGATTGGGCTTGGCCCCGGCGCGCAGGCGGTCCGCCTTGGCGGCGCCGTCGTAGAAGCTGGCGTGGGCGCCGAGGAAGACGTCGCACGGCAGGGCGGCGAGGGTCTTGAAGCTGCGGTCGTAGTCCGCGGCGATTCCCGGATAGGTGGGATGGTCGAGCAGGCGATAGTCGGGCAGGACGGAGGTGCTGCACACGAACACCACGTCGTAGGTCCTGCCGCCGTCGCGGATCCGCGTCGTCCAGGTGGTGCAGCCGGGAGTATGGCCCGGGGTCAGGTGCGCCACCACCGTCGTGCCGCCGAGGGTCACGGCCTCGCCGTCGCCGACCACCTTGGCGACCTTGACCGGCGGAAACGTCGGCAGCTTGTCGCCTGGGGCGTCGCCTCGGCCTCCCGCCGCCAGCAACGGGGCATCGCCGGCGCTGGCCAGCAGGCGGGCGCCGGTCCAGGCCGCGAGCTGCGCCAGACCGCCGGCGTGATCGTAGTGGGCGTGGCTGTTGAGCAGGATCTTGACGTCGCGCAGCCTGAAACCCAACCGCGCGATGTTGTCGCGGATCTGCGGCGCCGTCTCGACGAAGCCGCCGTCGAGCACGATCAACCCCCGATCGGTGGCGATCAGGAACGAGGTGACGTCGCTCGCTCCGACGTAGTAGAGGTTGCCGAGGATGCGGAACGGCGCGACCGGCTGGTTCGAGGACCGCGCGGCCGGGTCGGCCTGAGCCGCCAGCGCCGGCGACAGCGAAAGCAGCGCCGCGCCGGCGAGCACCGCCGCCCGCAGCGCCTCCAGCGCCCGCGGTGCCCGCAGCGCCCGCGGTGCCCGCAGGCACCGCAGGCAGGGCGAGCGGCGGCAGAAACTCCTAGGCGCTGACGCGGGCGCGGGCGCGCCCATGGCGCGGGCTCCTTTCCAGGCGGCGGGGCGTCGCTCCGCACTCGGCGGCATGGATCTCGTCGAGGATGGCGAGCGTGCCGCTCAGCCCGAGGCGGGTGGCGCCGGCGGCGATCATCGCCTCGGCGGCCGCGAGGGTCCGGATGCCGCCCGATGCCTTGATGCCGAGCGCGGGGCCGACCGTCCGCCGCATCAGGCGCACGGCGCGCACGGTGGCGCCGCCGGCGGGGTCGAAGCCGGTCGAGGTCTTGACGAAACCGGCGCCGCCAGCCTGCGCCGCCAGACACGCCCGGCGGATCTCGCCGTCGGCCAGCAGCGCCGTCTCGAGGATCACCTTCAGCGTGCGGTCGCCGGGGATGGACGCTCGCAGCGCGGCGACCTCGGCGACGACCAGCGGATCGTCGCCACCCTTGAGGGCGCCGATGCTCATCACGGCGTCGATCTCGTCGGCGCCGTCCTGGACCGCCACCCGCGCCTCGCAGCACTTCGCGGCCGTCGCCATCGCCCCGAGCGGGAAGCCGACGACGGCGCAGACCCGCACCGGCGACGGGGCCAGTGCGGCCCTGGCCGTGGCCACCCAGGCGCCGTTGACGCAAACCGCATGGCAGCCCAGGCCGGCCGCCTGCGCACAGAGCTCGAGGACCTGCCGGCGCGTCGCACCCGCCGCGAGCAGGGTGTGGTCGACCAGCGACAGGAAGCGCTCGGCGGTGAGCACGGTGGCGCGGCCGGCGGTCAGAGGCCGATGCGCGCGATGGCCCCGAGGGTGGCGGTGCCGGTGTTGGCGCCCCGGAGCTCGTTGAAGGCGTGGAAAATGTAGTTGCCGTTGACGTCCAGGGTGAGGCGCGGCAGCAGGTGGAAGTTGATGCCGACCCGCGCCGTGTAATAGGGGCTCGAGAAATCGTTGGCGAAGTCCCGCGAATAGATGGTGCCGATGCCGAGGCCGCCATAGACGAAGCCGCCGACGAGGACGAAGGCCTGCGGCGAGATGGCATAGTGGGCAGAACCGCCGAAGCCCTTGGGGAAGTACTCGCCGTCGAGCTCGAACTTCAGCAGGGCGCCGGGGCTGTAGAGATAGGAGATGAGGTAGGACTCGCCGCTGCGGCTGAGGTCGCCGAAACCCTCGCTCCGCAGGTCGTCCACGGTGCGCCAGGAATGGAGGCCGAAGCCGATCGAGGAATCGGCCAGGGCGGGACGCGCCGCGGCCGACCAGCACGAGGCCAGCAGCAGCACGATCGTCAGCGCCCGGCGCACCCGCGCCGGTGGCCTGCCCTGGCGGCAGGCCGGTGTGTTCTGCGACATCCTTGGCATCGTGGTCACCTCAGCGCAGTGCAGCGCGCATGATACCGCGCGCCCGCGCGGCTGTGATAGCCTTGCGGGTCTTTGACCGGGGTTGCCCGGGCAGCAAAACCGATGGGAGCCGGCGATGAGTCAACGTCTTACCCGTAAGGACATCAAGCGCGACGAGTTCGCCTCGGCGGTGGGGCGCGGCGTGGATTTCGCGGAGAGCCACACGCGCGAGCTGGTGACGACCATCGTCGGCGTGCTGCTGGTGGTGCTGATCGCCATGCTGGCCTATTTCTACTTCGGCCATCGCTCGGACCAGGCGAACCAGGCGCTGGCGGCGGCGGTGAAGGTGTACAACGCGCCGATCGATCCGGCCGCGCCCAAGCCCAACGATGCCGCCGAGCCGAGCTTCGCCAACGAGGCCGCACGCCAGACGCGCGCCCGCCAGCAACTGGCCAAGGTGCGCTCCGACTACCGCTGGACCGATGCCGCCGACGTGGCCGGACTGTACCTGGCGGAGATCGACGCCACCACCGGCAAGGTGGCGGCAGCCCGGGAGCTGTGGAGCGCCTTCGTCAAGAAGCACGGCAACCACGTGCTCGCCGCCCAGGCGCGCATCGACCTGCTGGAGCTCGACCGCAGCGCGGGCAAGGGGCAGCAGGTGGCGCAGCAGCTGCGGGAGATGCTCGACCAGTCGGACGCGCCGCTGCCCCAGGACGTGATCCTCTTCCAGCTGGCGACCACGCTCGAACAGCTCAATCGCGATCAGGAAGCCACCCAGACCTACCAGCGGCTGGTGGACGAGTTCCCGCAGTCCCCCTACCGGCAGCCCGCGCAGCAGAAGCTCGCCGGCTTGGCGCCGTCGCGGGCCGGCGGCGGCCCCGGCGGCCCGATGGCCGGCCTGGGTGGCGGCGTCATCCCGCCCTCCTGATCCCTGGCAGGTCCCCTGCGGCTCGCCGGTCCGGCCGGCCGGGCCGGCCGCGGATCAGAACGAGCGTTTGCCGAAGTTGGCAGCCAGGATCGCCAGATCCAGCCCGTCGACCACCCCGTCGCCGTTGAGGTCGCAATCGAGCTGAAAGTTGGAGTTGAAGCGGTGGGCGCCGAAGCAATAGGCGAGCAGGAGCAGGTCCTCGCCGTCGACGATGCCGTCATGGTTGATGTCGCCGGGCAGGAAGGTGGTGCCGACGACCTCGAAGCTCGACAGGGTGCCGGTGAAGGTGTTGGGCGGCGTCGCCAGATCCCTGGTCTGGACGCCGATGGTCACCACGCCGGCGATCGGGGCGGGCGGCTGGTAGAAGAACGAGAGCTTGCTCTTGTTGCCGGTCGGGGTCGTGGCGACCGGCTGGCCGTCGAGCAGCAGCTGGGTGTTGGCGACGTCGATGCCGGCGCCGAAATCGTAGAGATCGAGCGCGATCGCCGTGCTGGCGGCGACGTTGACCCGCAGGTCGCCGGGACTGATCGCGCCGGGGACCGGCGGCACCGCGTCGACGCCGGTCAGCACGTCGAAGAAGGTCTGGGCGAGCAGGTCGTAACCGGCGGAGTTGGGGTGCAGCTTGTCGCCGCCGCCCAGGTAATCCATGTTGAAGACGTTCGGAGTGAGGAAGAAGAACACCTCGAACGGATCCACCAGCGCCCGGCTCTTCTCCCAGGCAAGCTCCCGGATACCCGCGGCAAGGCTGGCGGTGAAGACGTCGTTGGTGTCGGCCTCGGCGCCGGGCAGGCGGGGGATGACCGTGGCATGGATCGCCGCGATGCCGACGGCCTCCGCCCGGTCGGCCATGGTGTCGAGGTTCTGGACGATCGTCTCCACCGACACCCTGGCGCCGATGTCGTTGGTGCCTTCCATCAGCAGGATCGCGGTCGCACCCGGCTGCAGCACGCTGCCGAGGCGGGAGAGACCCTCGGCGGTGGTCTCGCCGAACAGACCTTCGTTGACCACCGTCACCTGCACTCCCTGGGCCGCGCTGAGCAGGCTCTCCAGACGGCCCGGGTAACCGATCCCCTTGGGGTCGCCGAAGCCGGCGGTGATGCTGTCGCCGAAGGCGATGTACACCGGTGCCGAGGCATCCCTCGGCGCCGGCGCCGGCGCCGCCCGTCCGGCCCGGGCGGCCCGGGCGGCATCGCCGCTCGGGATCTCAGCCAGGCCCGCGGCGCTCGCGGCGGGAGCCGCCGGCGATGGCCAGGACCGCCAGGGGGTCGACCGTTGGCCGGCTCCGGCTGCCCACGCGAAGGCCGCGCCGCCGGACGGGGTGGCGAGGAGCACGGGTCGGCCGGGCGCGGCGTTTTCCGGGTTCTCCGGGTTCTCCGGGTTCTCGGCGATCTCCGGGTTCTCGGCGATTTCGGCGAGGCGCAGCGGCCGGCCGGAGGTGTCGAGCTCGATCGCCGTCCAGCCGCGCGGCCGCGCCGCCCGCACCAGCAGGCGGAGGCGGTCCGAGCGGGAACCGGCCTCGAAGCTGGGGTACAGCCAGCCGGCCGGCCCGATCGTCGCCGGCGCGCCCCAGCGTCCATCCTGGTAGCGCGCCACCAGCAGGTGGTAGCCGTCGCCGGCGAGCTGGTTCCAGGCGATCACGGCGCCGTTGCCGGAGGCCGCCAGCGCCGGGGTGATGTCGGGCACCTGGTTGTCGGTCAGCCGGCGGGCAGGCGTCCAGGCGCCGTTCACGCCAGCGCTCCGGACGCTCCAGACGATCTCGTCGTCATGGCCGTCGAAGGCGCTCCAGGCGAGCAGCCAGCTGCCGGCGCCGAGGCGGGCGGCGGTGAGCGCCAGCTGGCTGCCCTGGCCCGGGGCCGAGATGGTCTGCGGGGCGGACCAGGCGGCGCCGGACCAGCCGGCGTAGCGTACGCCCAGCGCCCGCGAGTCGTCCCCTTCCAGCCAGACCATGCCTGCCAGCCGGCCGTCCTCGATCAGCGGCAGCGGCTCGGCACGCAGCCTGCCGGTGCGGCCCGCCGGCGGCGCCAGCACGGTGGCCGCGGCAGCGGCGGCCATCTCGCCACGGGTGCCACGGGCGCCCTGGGTGCCGCGGACGGCGCCGGTGGCCATGCCGGAGGAGCCCTGTCCGCCTGCGCCGGAGGCGTTCTGTCCGGCCGCGCCGGAGGAGCCCTGTACGGCCGCGCCGAAGGAGTTCTGTCCGGCCGCGCCGGCGGCGTTCTGTCCGGCCGTGCCGGAGGAGCTCTGTACGGCAACGCCGGCGGCGCTGCCGACAAACAGGAGCAGGTCGCTGGCGCTGCCGCCACCACCGGCGGGGGCGGCGGGCGTCGTGCCCGCGGCGATCCAGCCGCCGGCCAACGCCGCGGCCGTCTCGAGTCTGGCGCCGGGCGGCAGCGGCAGCGCCACCAGCTCGCCGGACGGCAGCTCGAGCCGGGCGCCGTCCGCGACCGCCGTCAAGCGCGGTGTCGGGAGCCGAGCGGCCGATCCGTAAGGGGCAGCGCCGGCATTCCGCGACGAGCCCCCGGAGGAACCGCTCGGCGGAGAGCCGGCCGCAGCGGCAGGCGCCGCCACTGCTGCGAATACCGCGAACACCGCGAGCACCGCGAACGCCGCGCGCACCGCGAACACCGGGAGCAACGCGAGCACGACGCCGGGGGCGCGCCGGGTCCGGAGGGTGGGAAAATCAGGATGGGCAGAGGACCAGGCGCCGCGAGCGCTGCCCGGGCCGCTGGAGGCAGGAGCGGGTGGAGCCATCCGGCGGCTGGGGCTCGGCATAGACGAGGAATCCTAGGGTTCGCTCGCGAGGGAGTCAACCGCGGCGGGCCGGCTACATCCCCGGCCCCTCCCTGGTGGGAGAGGCCGGGGCTGGAGGCGGTTCGAGACGTGCGGTCGGCGCCTACAGGCTACCGGGCACGAAGTGGCTGGGGGCGCAGGCGCTGTCGAGCATGATGGCGTCGATGCCCACCCCGAACTGGCCGTTCGTGGCCAGCGTGTAGACCACCCAGGCCTGGGCGGCGGCCGGATCGACCGGCGGGTTGTTGCCCGCGGCCGGCACGGTCGTGTTCAGGTCCAGGAACAACCAGCCGAAGTCGAAGCCGGACGGCAGCGGGAAGCTCGCGCCACCCACCTGGGTGCGCTGCGTCTCGGCCGGGAACGGGATCGTCGACGAGCTCGGCGGCTGCGGCGAGAAGGGGAACGTCTGCGGCACCGACGGATGCTCCTGCTCGTCGAAGATGACGATGGCTTCCTGGCCGAGCGGGTACCAGGGCGGCCGCACGCCGGCGGTCGCCGGGCAGGTGAACGGACCCTGGTTGACCTTCGAGTCGCGCCACACCAGCAGCGAGGTGCCGGCGCTGAACGGGCCGCCGTTGATGTAGCGGGCGGCGAACTCGGTGGACAGCGGCTCGCGGTTGTCGACCGCCGTCCAGGCGTCGTAGCGGCCGTAGAAGGTGTAGCGGCCGGAGGTGGTGGTCGCCGGGTTGGCGGGGGTCAGGCCGTCGACGCCGACCCCCGGCGCGGCCTCGATGTGCACCAGGTCGGCGCCCTCGGCGAAGTTCTGCGCCGCGTTGACGATGAACCAATCGCCCCAGAGGACGTTCTGGTTGGTCACGTCTCCGGTGCCGCCAGCCGCGAAGTAGCCGACGTCGCCCGGGAAGCGCAGCGAGCAGTTGTTGACCGTGTCCATGGTGATGTAGCCGCGGGCGACGTTGTCGCCGATCAGCTGCCCGGCACAGTTGCCCTTGAGCACCGCCGAAGCCTGGCCGGTCAGCGCCTCCTGGAGGTGGGCGATGAAGAACGCTGGCAGCGCCGGCGGCGGCAGCTCGTTCTGGCAGCTGGCGAAGTTGATGTCCTGAGAGAAGGCGCCATGCGGGCTGATGGTGTCGGTCGGATCCTGGCCCGCCGAGGCGGTCTGCGGCAGGTTGCCGTCGACCAGGATGTCGCGCAGGTTGACCGACTGCACGTCATAGCCGGTCAGGTAGATGTTGAAGTCGAGCACCGGCACCGACAGGTCCGACCAGATGACGGTGTGGACCAGCACCGCGGTGGCCGAGGCGTTGTTGACCGAGAACAGCGTCGTCAGGCCGTTCGGATTGTTCAGATCCACCTCGAAGTAGGGCAGCAGCAGCGTTGCCGCCGGCACCGCGTCGATGGTGCAGATCACCGCCGCCGCCGGTGCGGCAGCCACCAGCAAACCCGCCAACACGAGACCGAGAGCTACACGAGCCATTGTCTTGACCTCCCCTTGAGTATCACGTGGATCTCGAAAACTCTCCCCCTGCGGCAACCCCTGCCGCGAGGGCGCAGCGACATATTTCGCGACAGCATACAGATGGTTTTGGCCGGCGGCAAGAGGCAAGTCAAGCGGGTCGAGCGGGCAGTGCTCCAAAAGCACTACCGTCAAGCGCCGGGTCAAGGCCCGGGACCGTCAGTCGGGCAGCAGCGGTGGGTTATCATCGCCGCCTATGCGGGCCGCGATCCTCGCCGTCGGCTCCGAGCTCCTGGGGACCGAGCGCCTCGACACCAATTCGCTGCTGCTGACCGAGGCGCTGCTGCGCCACGGCGTCGAGCTGCGCCGCAAGTCGGTGATCGGCGACGTCGAGCAGGAGATCGGCGCCGAGCTGCGCGACGTCCTGCCGCGCCTGGACCTGGTGCTGCTGACGGGAGGCCTCGGGCCGACCGCCGACGACGTCACTCGCGAGGCGGTGGCCGCGGCGCTGGACCGCCCCCTGGTGGCCGATCCCGAGCTGCTGGCCGGTCTCGAGCGGCGCTTCCAGCGGCTGGGCTGGGCGATGCCCGCGGTGAACCGCCGGCAGGCGCAGGTGATCGCCGGGGCCGAGGTGCTGGCCAACCCGCGCGGCAGCGCGCCGGGGATGCGGGTGGCGGCCGGCGCCGCCACCATTTTCATGTTCCCCGGGGTGCCGAGCGAGCTCGCCGGCATGATCGCCGACCATCTGGAGCCCTGGCTCGCGGCACGGTCGCGAGGCGTCAGCCGCGAGACGGCGGTGCTCAAGGTGGCGGGCCTTCCCGAATCGCTGGTGGAGGAGCGCATCGCGCCCGCCTACGAGGAGTTCGGGCGCGAGGCGATCACCATCCTGGCGAAGCCCTCCGACGTGCGGCTGCTGGCCACCGCGACCGGGGCGCCGGACGAGCGGCGGGCGCGCCTGCAGGCGATGACCGGCCGGCTGGCGGAGCTGGTCGGCGACGCGGTCTACTCGCGGCGCGAGGAGGACACGCTCGAAAGCGTGATCGGCGACCTGCTGCGGGCCGCCGGCGCCACCCTGGCGGTGGCCGAATCGTGCACCGGCGGGATGCTGGCGGAGCGGCTGACGCGGGTGGCGGGAAGCAGCGACTACTTCGCCGGCGGCGCCGTCACCTACGCCAACCGCCTGAAGACGGCGCTGCTGGGAGTGCCGGAGGCGCTGCTGGCGGCCCACGGCGCGGTCTCCGAGCCGGTGGCGCGGGCGATGGCCGAAGGCGTCCGCGCCCGCCTGGGCTGCGACTACGGCGCCGCCATCACCGGCATCGCCGGCCCGGGTGGCGGCAGCGAGGAGAAGCCCGTCGGCACGGTGCACCTGGCGATCGCCGGCCCCGCCCCGGCGCCCGGCCGGCCGGAAGTCGATCATCGCCAGCTGCGGCTGCCCGGCGACCGTGGCCGCATCCGCTGGCAGGCCGTCCAGCTCACGCTCGACCTGCTGCGCCGCCGGCTGCTGGCGGCGGTGCCCGCCACGCCGGCGGGCACCGCGGGCGACGATGCCGCCTTGGCCGGCGGCTCCGGTGCGGGCGCCGGCGCCGGCGGCCAGCCGCGTTGCGCGCCATGAGGCTGTTCGTCGCGTTCGAGATCCCGGAGCCGGTGCGGCGCGAGCTGCGGCGGCGCCTGGCCGGCCTGCGCGAGCGGCTGCCGCGGGCGCGCTGGGTGAACCCCGACGTGCTGCATCTGACCCTGCTGTTCCTGGGCGAGGTGGCCGCCGATCGGGCGCCGGCGCTTGCCGACGCCCTGCGCGAGGCCTGCGCGCCGTTTCCGGCGCTGCCGCTGCGGCTTGCCGGCGCCGGCACCTTTCCCCCGGGGCGGCCGGCGCGGGTCGCCTGGGTCGGCGTGGCGGCGCCGCCGGAGCTGGCGCCGTTGCAGGCGGCGGTGACGCGGGCGGCGCGGGAGGTGCTCGACCTGCCGGAGCCGGACGGGCGGCCCTACCTTCCCCACGTCACCCTGGCGCGGTGCCCGTCGCCCTGGCCGCGGCGAGCGGCGGAGAGCTTCGCCGGCGCCTTTCCGGGCGAGATCGGGCCGCCGTTCCTGGCCAGCCATGGCGTGCTGGTCGAGAGCCGGCTGTCGCCGCGGGGCGCCAGCTACCGCGACCTGGCGACGCTGCCGCTGGCCGGCCGCGAGGTCGGGGACGCGGTCGGCGCTGCCGGTGCTGCCGGCGGTGCCGGCGAGCCTGTCGGAGCGGCGGGGTGACCGGCCTTGCGACGGGCGCCGCCGGCGCCGCCGGTGCGCTGGGGGCCTGGGCGAGTGTGGCGGTCGCCGGCGGCGCCTATCTGCTGGGGGCGATCCCCTTCAGCTACCTGATCGTCAAGCTGGCCCGGGGGCGAGACGTGCGCACCGTCGGCAGCGGCAACGTCGGCGCCACCAACGTCATGCGCGCCGCCGGCAAGGCGGCCGGCGCTGCCGCCCTGCTGCTCGACTGCGGCAAGGGGGTCGCCGCCGTCGTCGCCGCGCGCGCCCTGGGGGCCTCCGCGGCGGTGGTCGGCGCGGCGGCGGCGGCGGTGGTGATCGGCCACGTCTACCCGGTCTTCCTGGGCTTTCGCGGTGGCAAGGGGGTCGCCACCGCTTCCGGCGCCCTGGGCGCGCTCGAGCCGGCGGTGCTGGCGGGCGCCATCGTGGTGTTCATCCTGGTGGTGGCCTGGAAGCGCTACGTCTCGCTGGGATCGATGGCCGCCGCGGCCTCCCTGCCGCTGCTGCTGCTGGCCGGCCAAGGCCTGGGTTGGACGGGACCGCCCGGCGCCGGGCGGGTGGCGGCCACCTGCCTGATCGCCGCCATCGTCCTGGTCCGCCATGGCGCCAACCTGGATCGCCTGCGCCGCGGCGTCGAGCCGCGCCTGGGCCGCGGCGGCGAGCCGCGCTTGGGAGACCGGCGGCGCGCCGCCGCCGAGCCGCCGGCAGCCGGAGACGCCGGCCGGTGAAGCGCATCGGCGTGCTGGGGGCCGGCTCCTGGGGCACCGCCCTGGCCGTCCATCTGGCGGGCGCCGGCGGGCACGCGGTGGCGCTCTGGGCGCGCCATCCGCAGCTGGCGGAGCGCCTGGCGGCCGAGCGCGAGAACCGCGACTACCTGCCCGGCATCGAGATCCCGCGCGGCGTCGAGCCGACCGCCGAGATGGCGGCGCTCGCCGGTTGCGAGGTGGTGCTGGTGGTGGTGCCCTCGCACGGTTTCCGGGCGGTGCTGAGGCAGTTCCTGGCGACCGCCGGCGGCGGTTGGGAGTCCGGCGACCCCGCCGGTCCCGGCGGCCACCGCCCGCTGGTGCTGGTGTCGGCCACCAAGGGGATCGAGACCGACACCCTGGCGCGCATGAGCCAGGTGGCGGCCGAGGAGACGGCCGCGGCCGGGCGGCCGCTGCGCTTCGCGGCGCTGGCGGGCCCCAGCTTCGCCGCCGAGCTGGCCCGCAACGTCCCGTCGGCGGTGGTCATCGCCTCGGCGGATGCGGCCCTGGCCACCGAGATCCGCGAGGCGCTGTCGACGCCGGCGATGCGCCTCTACTCCTCGGCCGACGTGGTGGGCGTGGAGCTGGGCGGCGCGACCAAGAACGTCATCGCCATCGCCGCCGGCACCGTCAGCGGCCTCGGCCTGGGCCACAACACGCTCGCCGCGCTGATCACCCGCGGCCTGCACGAGATCACCCGCCTGGGCGTGGCCTGCGGCGGCCAGCCGCGGACGTTCGCCGGCCTTGCCGGCCTGGGCGACCTGGTGCTCACCTGCACCGGCGCGCTGTCGCGCAACCGCCGCGCCGGCATGGAGGTGGCGGCCGGCGTCTCGCTGGCCCAGATCACCGGCGGCCCGATGGTGGCCGAAGGCATCCGCAACTCGGTGGCGATCGCTCGCCTCGCCGCCCGGCACGGGGTGGAGATGCCGATCACCGAGCAGATGGTGGCGGTGCTCCACCAGGGCAAGGACCCGCGCCGCGCCCTCGAGGAGCTGATGACCCGCGGCCTGAAGGCGGAAACGGAGCTGTAGGAGCTGTAGAAGAGGCCGGCCGGGGCCAGCCAGGCGCTGCCGGTTCTCGAGGACATGCCACTAGAATGAGGGACCGCCGGATGCCGCTGGAGGCTCCCGGGCGGCGCGACCAGGGGAGGGGCAGCGGCGAAAATGACTCCAACCGACTCCGTCGATTTCGAAATGGCGCCTGGGGTCGCCAGATCGCGGCCTGAGGCCGCCGAAATGGCGCCTGGGGTCGCCGGATCGCGGCCTGAGGCCGCTGGAATGGCGCCTGGGGCTGTCGGATCGCAGCCCGGGGCCGCCGGATCGGCGCCCGGGGGCGCCAGCCCGGCGATGGCCGGCGGCGGGCACCAGACGGTGCTGATCCTCGATTTCGGCGGCCAGTACACGCAGCTGATCGCCCGCCGGGTGCGCGACGACCGCGTCTACTGCGAGATCCAGCCCTACGACCTGCCGATCGCCGAGATCCGCCGCCGGCGCCCGATCGGGCTGATCCTCTCGGGCGGTCCGCAGTGCGTCCTCGACGCCGGCGCCCCGATCGCCCCGGCCGAGCTGTTCGAGCTCGGCATCCCGGTGCTCGGGATCTGCTACGGCATGCAGGTGATCGCCCACGTGCTGGGCGGCGTGGTCGAGCGGGCGGATGGCCGCGAGTACGGGCGGGCCGAGGTCTCGGTGCTGTCGCCGGGCGAGCCCGGGAGTCTGTTCGCGGGACTGGCCGCGACCGAGACCGTTTGGATGAACCACGGCGACCGGGTGCTGCGGCCGCCGCCCGGCAGCCGCGCCACCGCCGGCAGCGCCAGCGTGCCGATCGTCGCTTTCGAGGACGCCGAGCGCAGGATCTTCGCCGTCCAGTTCCATCCCGAGGTCTCCCACACCGTCTCGGGCGGCGACATGCTGCGCCGCTTCGTGTTCGGCGCCTGCGGCGCGCGCGGCGACTGGCGCATCTCGTCGTTCCTGGACGAGGCGGTCGTCCAGGTGCGCGAGCAGGTGGGCGACGCGCGGGTCATCTGCGCCCTCTCCGGCGGCGTCGACTCGTCGGTGATGGCGGTGCTGCTCGCCCGCGCGGTGGGGGAGCGGGCGGTGGCGATCTTCGTCGACAACGGGGTGCTGCGGCGGGACGAGGGGGCGCAGGTGGTGCGCGCGCTCACCGCAGGGCTCGGGGTGCCGGTGCGCGCGGTGGACGCCCGCCAGCGCTTCCTCGACGCCCTGGCGGGGATCGCCGATCCGGAGCAGAAGCGCAAGGCGATCGGGCGCGTCTTCGTCGAGGTCTTCCGCGGCGAGGCGGCCCGGCTGCCCGACGCGCGCTTCCTCGCCCAGGGCACGCTCTATCCCGACGTCATCGAGTCGGTCTCGGTCAAGGGGCCGTCGGCGCTGATCAAGACCCATCACAACGTCGGCGGCCTGCCGGCCGAGCTCGGCTTCGAGCTGGTCGAGCCGCTGCGCTACCTGTTCAAGGACGAGGTCCGCCAGCTCGGCCGCGAGCTGGGGCTGCCCGAGGAGCTGATCGCCCGCCATCCCTTCCCGGGACCGGGCCTGGCGGTGCGCATCCTCGGCGAGGTGACGGCCGAGCGCGTCGAGCTGCTGCAGCAGGCCGACGCCATCTTCCTGCACGAGCTGCGCGACAGCGGCTGGTACGGCAAGGTCAGCCAGGCCTTCGCGGTGCTGCTGCCGGTCAAGAGCGTCGGCGTGATGGGCGACTTCCGCACCTACGAGGGAGTGGTGGCGCTGCGCGCCGTGGACACCCAGGACTTCATGACCGCCGATTGGAGCCCGCTGCCCTACGAGCTGCTCGGCCGCGTCGCCAACCGCATCGTCAACGAGGTCCGGGGCGTCAACCGCGTGGTCTACGACGTCACCAGCAAACCGCCCGCGACGATCGAGTGGGAGTAGGCGGCAGGGAACAGGGGCGGGTCGCCGAGCTCGTCACCGCGGACGGAGCTGCGACTGCACCCACCGCCCGAGCGTGAACACGAGCAGCGCCAGCACCAGCC
>DATGHG010000030.1:0-21711 GCA_035308185.1 Thermoanaerobaculia bacterium
GCGGGCGGCAGCGCGGCGGGCGGGGCGATCAACGCCACGCTGGTGGCGTTGGCCATGGACGACTCGCTGGTGCTGGAATCCGGCGCCGCCGGCAACGGCAGCGGCGGCGGGCTCTTCCTGGCCGGCGAATCGGCGGCGCAGATCACCGGCACCACCTTTGCCGGCGACACGGCGGACAGTGCCGGCGGCGGCATCTTCGCCGGCGCCTCGGATCTCCAGATCGCCGGCGCCAGCTTCGTCGCCAACCAGGCCGGCCCGGCGGTGGCCGAGCCGCTCGCCGCCTCCCATGGTGCGGCGCTCTATTCGATCCCGGCGGTCGGCAGCCAGCCGCACGTCGGCGCGGGCGACGCCAGCGGCACGGTCGCGGCGACGACGTTCAGCCAGAACCTCGGACTGCCGGTATGGGACGTGGATCTCGGCGGCGCGGGTCCGGTCAACACCGTTCAGTACGAGGGCAACAGCTTCTTCAGCACGGCCTTCGGCGACAGGGTCTACGTCGACACGTTGGCCGATCCCGGCCGCAACGGCTTCGACGTCGGCGGGTTGAACTCCCTGGTGGTGAACCGCCCCGGCGGTCCGACGACGGTCAAGTCGCCGTTCGCCAACCAGGCGCTCGGCGCGCCGCCGGTCGCCGGCTCGCTCAAGGCGTTCCCGCCGGCGGGCTCGCCGGCGGCGCGGTCGGCGCCCTTCCTTGCCTATGCCTGGACGGGTGGCGGTGCGACCCTCGACGGCGTGCCGCTGCCGGCCCACCAGGGGGTGATCGCAGGCGCCGCGCCCGGCAGCCATGTGCTGGCGGTGAACGGCGTCGCCGTCGGCACCGCCAGCGTTGCCGCGCCGCAATGCACCACGGACCCCACGCTGTGCCTGGCCAATGACCGCTTCCATGTCCAGGTGCAGTGGCAGCTGGCGACGGGGGAGCGCGGCGAGGGCCATCCGGTCGCGCTCTCGGGCGACACCGGCTATTTCTGGTTCTTCGACCCGGCCAGCGTCGAGCTGATGGTCAAGATGGTCGATGGCCGCTCGGTCAACGGCCGCTTCTGGGTCTTCTACGGCGCGCTCTCCAACGTGCATTACACGCTGGTGGTGACCGACACCGTGACCGGCGCGGTCCAGGCCTACGTCAACCCCCAGGGCCAGCTGGCGAGCGTCGCGGACACCGCGGCCTTCCTGGGCACCGGCGAGGCGCCGCCGGTGCCGCCGGTGACGGCGCCGCCACCGCCGCCGGCCGGCGCCTGCGCCGCCGGGCGCGCCAGCCTCTGCCTCGGCGGCCGCTTCCGGGTGGCGGTCGCCTGGCGGACCAGCACCGGGGCCGGCGCCGGCACCGCCGTGCCGCTGACCGGCGACACCGGGACGTTCTGGTTCTTCGACCCTGCCGAGGTGGATCTGGTGGTGAAGGTGCTGGACGGCACGTCGATCAACGATCACTTCTGGGTGTTCTACGCCGGCCTGTCCAACGTGCAGTACACCATCACCGTCACGGATACCAAGACCGGGCGAAAGAAGACCTACACCAACCCGCAAGGCACGCTGGCGAGCGTCGCGGACACCGCCGCGCTGCCCGGGCCATAGCCTGCGTCAGCAGGAGGCGTGAGGGGGCGTGCTTTCAGGCGCGACGTCGCGACTCGTCAAGTCTCGAGATCGCCGGTGGGCCAGCGCGCACGGGGCCTATTTCTTGAGGCGCGCGACGAGGATCTCCTGTAGCCTGGCGCCCGGAGCGGCGGCCGCGATCTCCCAGGTGAGCTTGCGTCCCTCCCGCCGCGTGGCGTTGGTCGAGAGGACCTCGAAAGGAGTGTCCAGTTGGAAGATGAAGCGTGAGCTCGCGTAGACCCCTTCCGCCACTTTCAGCACGCTCGGAAGATCTCCGACCTGTGCACGCATGAACGCCACCGGATTGGAGAAGATCAGCGCGACCTGGACCGTGTCGCCCAAGTCGACGACTTCCAGGCCATAGAACGGGCGGTCGAGGATGACACGGTAGGGCTCCAGCCTGGGGTCGCGTTCCTCGCTCTGGCCGGCCGGACCCGCGAGCGCGGGGAGTGCGGCTTCGGCACCCGGCACAGCGGTGACCGTGGTGGGTGGTGATTGCAGGCCACCGCCGGGAGCTGGCGCAGGCTGCGCGGGCGGCCCGGGCTGAGCCTGCGGCCGGAACGGATTGTAGTCACTTTCCGGTACGACGATCCGCCAGAGCTTCCTCGCGTCGTCGCACGCCAGCTCCAGCCGCGAGGAGATCACGGTGTCATGGAAGCCGGCCTTGAGGGCGGTCACCGTGACGCCCGCCGGCAGGCTGCGGCCGATCTTTGCTCGCCACGCGGCCTGGTGCTCCTGGTCGCCCGCGGCGAGCTTGGCCACCATGTCGACAGCCCCCTGGTGTCCATTCGCCGGCAAGGCATCCTTGGAAGTCCGAAGTCTGGCGGCGATGCCACTGAAGTATTGGTAGACCGGCTCCAGATCTTGGCGGTCTGCGACCACCGCGGTGCAGGAGAGATCGGGCCGCAGGCTGACGGAGGTTTCGAGGTCGAAAGCAGCCAGCCAAGGGAAAGCGCCAATCACCATGACGAGAAGGAGGAGTTTCTTCATCGCCGTTCTCCTGTGCGGTGGTGCCTGTTGCCCAACTTGCCCAAACCGCCCGCTGTGGAGCCTGCCGGAGTCTCAGTCTGCCATTTGATGGCATGGTTATGCATCGGTATTATAGCGGACAAGTAGGAGCGCTGCCGGGCGACGAGGTCCTCCGGCGGGGCGCCGATCTCGCCCATTCGCCACCATTCGCCACCGAGCCGGGACATCGACTCTGCCATGAGCCAGCGCCTGCCGCACCACGACCGGCGCGTCACGGTGCCATGGCGGCTTGCGGGCCTGGGAGCGGTTGTTGCCGCGGCGGCGGTCACGCTGCTCGCGGCCGCGGCTCCGGCGGCGGATCCCACCGCGCCGGCCGGGGCACACGATGCAGCGGCGGCAGGGCTGCCCGCGGCGCCGCCAGCCAAGGCCCCTGGGGTGGCGGCCGGCACGGCGCGGGTGGTGGTGACGGCGCTGGGCACGGCGCAGGACGGCGGCGTGCCGCAGCCCGGCTGCGATTGCGCGCGCTGCGTCGCGGCGCGGCGCGATCCCGGACGGCGGCGGCACGTGGCGAGCCTGGCGCTGCGCCTGCCGGCGAGCGGCAAGACCTGGCTGATCGACGCCACCCCCGACCTCGGCGAGCAGCTCGAGATCGTGCACCGCTTCCGGCCGCATCCGGCAGGCGCGTCCGACCGGCAGCCGGTGGACGGCGTGCTGCTCACCCACGCCCACGCCGGCCACTACCTGGGGCTCGCGCTCTTCGGTTTCGAGGTGATCGACAGCCACGACCTGCCGGTCTACGCGTCGGCGCGGATGGCTGCCTTCCTGCGGGCCAATGGCCCCTGGAGCCTGCTGGTGGCGCGGCGCAACATCGTCCTGCACGAGCTGACGCCGGGCCAGGCGCTGGCGCTCGCCCCCGGGCTGACGGTGACGCCGCTGCTGGTGCCGCATCGCGACGAGCTGAGCGACACGCTGGGGTTTGTGGTGCGGGGACCACGGCGCACCCTGCTCTACGTTCCCGACACCGACTCATGGACGGCGTGGAAGCCGTCGCTGCCGGAGGTGCTGCGTCGCGAGCGCGTCGACGTGGCGCTGCTCGACGGCACCTTCTATTCCGCCGGCGAGCTGCCCGACCGCGACGTGAGCCGGATCGGCCATCCGCTGATGAACGTCACCATGGAGCTGCTGGGAGCCGAGGTGCGCGGTGGCCGGTTGCAGGTCTTCTTCACCCACCTCAATCACTCCAACCCGGCCCTCGATCCGGCCGGCCCGGAGCGCGCCGCCCTGGCCGCCGCCGGCTTTCAGGTGCTGGCGGAAGGCCAGGAGCTGGTCCTGTAGCCACGGGAGTGTCGCGGAAGCGGACGCCTGGGCTAGAGTACGTGACCGGGCCGTCTGGCGCTCCGGCGCTGCTACGCTACAATGCCGGCAACCAAGTGGCAGGTTCGGGCGCCGTGCCCTCCAAGAGGTCGATCCTCGCGCATTCGTGGGCTCTGTGGCCCGCTTTTGGTTTCCGGTCCGTCATCCGGGCGAAGGGCGCCCAAGGAGGAGCAATGGCCAGGAGAAGCAAAGGCATCTCGCGGCGCGAGTTCGTGCAGGCCGCAGGGACCGTCGCCGCCGGCTCGCTGATCTTTCCGGTCGCGGGTCGCGCCCAGCAGAAGACGCTCAAGATCCTGCAGTGGAGCCACTTCGTGCCCGGCTACGACAAGTGGTTCGACGGCGTGTTCTGCAAGGAGTGGGGAGCGAAGCACAACACCCAGGTGATCGTCGACCACATCGCGATCGGCGAGATCAACGCCCGCGCCGCGGCCGAGGTGGCGGCCAAGAAGGGGCACGACCTGTTCATGTTCCTGTCGCCCCCGGCCGCCTACGAGCAGCAGGTGATCGACCACGCCGAGATCTACCAGGAGGTGGAGCGGAAGTGGGGCAAGACCAACGACCTGGGCCATAAGTCCACCTACAACCCCAAGACCAAGAAGCACTTCGCCTTTTCCGACTCCTACGTCCCCGACCCCGGCAACTACCGCAAGGACCTCTGGTCCCAGGTCGGCATGCCGAACGGGCCGGACACCTGGGAGCAGCTGCACCAGGGCGCCAAGGCGATCAAGGAGAAGATCGGCAACCCATGCGGCCTCGGGCTGTCGCAGGAGCTCGACACCAACATGGCGATGCGCGCCCTGCTGTGGAGCTTCGGCGGCGCCGAGCAGAACGAGGCCGGCGCGGTGGTGCTCAACTCCAAGAACACCGTCGAGGCGGTCAAGTTCATGCGCGCCCTGTACAAGGATACCGAGACCGCCGAGGTATTCACCTGGGATCCCTCGTCCAACAACCGCGCCATCCTCTCGGGCAAGGCCTCCTACGTGCAGAACGCCATCTCGGTGACGCGCGCCGCGGAGAAGGACAACCCCGAGATGTCGCGCCAGATCCAGCTCACGCCGGCGCTCAAGGGCCCGGTCCGCCGCATCGCCTGCGAGCACGTCATGGACTGCTACGTCATCTGGAACTTCGCCGACAACATCGCCGGCGCCAAGCAGTTCCTCGCCGACTACATGGACGACTTCGCCAATGCCTTCAAGGCGAGCGAGTTCTACAACTTCCCGTGCTTCCCCGGCACGGTGAAGAATCTGCAACAGCTGATCGCCGACGATCCCAAGGCGCAGCCGCACGACAAGTACAAGATCCTGGGCGCGGCGCTCGAGACGACGACCAACGTCGGCTATCCGGGCTACGCCACCGCCGCGATCGACGAGGTGTTCAACACCTTCGTGCTGCCCACCATGTTCGCCAAGGCGGCCCGCGACGAGATGACGCCGGAGGCGGCGGTGGCCGCCGCCGACAAGGAAGTCAAGCGCATCTTCGACAAGTGGAAGTAGGCCGGGGAGGCTTGCGGGGCGCGCCATGGCGATCGTCGAAACCAAAGACCTGACCAAGGTCTTCAAGCAGGGACAGCTCGGCGCCGTCAACGACGTCAACCTGCTGACGCGGGAGGGCGAGTTCATGGTCTTCCTCGGTCCCTCGGGCTCGGGGAAGACCACGCTGCTGCGGATGATCGCCGGGCTCGAGGAACCGACGCGCGGCGACGTCCTGATCGGCGGCCGGGTGGTGACGCGGCTGCCGCCGCGCGAGCGGCGGATCGCCATGGTGTTCCAGAGCTATGCGCTCTATCCGCATCTGTCGGTCTACAAGAACATCGCCTTTCCGCTGCGGGCGCAGAAGGTGCCCAAGGCGGAGCGCGGGCCGAAGGTCGAGTGGGCGGCGGGGTTGCTGGGGATCGGCGAGCTGCTCGACCGCAAGCCGCGCGAGCTCTCGGGCGGCGAGCGCCAGCGGGTGGCGCTGGCCCGCGCCATCGTCCGCGAGCCGAGCGTCTTCCTGCTCGACGAGCCGCTGTCCAACCTCGACGCCAAGCTGCGGGCCTCGGCGCGCGAGGAGCTGACGCAGTTCCACAAGCGCATCGGCACCACCACCATCTACGTCACCCACGACCAGGTCGAGGCGATGGCGATGGGGGACCGCATCGTGGTGCTGAACAAGGGCTTGGTGCGCCAGGTGGGCACCCCGCGCGAGGTCTACGACGAGCCGGCGGACACCTTCGTCGCCACCTTCCTGGGCTCGCCGCCGATGAACCTGATCGATCACGGCGACGTGCTGGTCGGCTTCCGCCCCGAGCACCTGCTGCCCACCGCCCTGATCGAGGGGCCGGCGGTGGCGATCACCGCCCGCGTGACCGGCGTCGAGTACCTGGGCAACGAGCGGGTGCTCTATGCGCGGATCCAGGACGGCCGCTTCGGCGACCAGCGGCTGATCGGCAGGCTGCCGTCGGTCTACCGAGTCGAGGTCGACGAGGGCGAGGTCGTGGCGCTCGGGGTGCCCGAGCGCAACCTCCGCTTTTTCACCAAGGACGGCGGGCGGCGGACCGAGCCGCGGGGTCTGGCATGGCAGTGACGCGCCAGGACCGCTGGCTGGGCCCGGCGATGTTCGCCCCCGCCCTGCTCTACATCGCCGGCCTGGTCGGCGTGCCGCTGGTCCTCGCCTTCCTCTACAGCGTCGGCGACGTCACCGTCGGCAGCGTCGGCTACCATTTCGTCGGCCTGGCGAATTTCCGCAGCGTGCTGCAGAACCCCGCCTTCCGCGGCGCGCTCTGGCACTCCTTCGTCTTCACCATCGCCGCGCAGCTGATCGTCATCGTCGGCGCCAACGTCCTGGCGCTGGCGCTGCGCAATCCGTTCCGCGGCCGCGGCCTGGTGCGCTTCCTGACCCTGCTGCCGTGGGTGGCGCCGATCTCGCTGGGCGCCATCGGCTGGAAATGGATCCTGGACTCGATCTACAGCGTGGTGAACTGGGCGCTGGTGAGCCTGCACCTGGTGAAACCTTTCGACACGCCGATGTGGCTGGGGGAGCCGAGCCTGGCGATGATCTCGGTCATCCTGGTGCACGCCTGGCGGATGCTGCCGTTCTCGACCGTCATCCTGCTGGCGGGCCTCACCGCCATCCCGCGCGACATCCCCGAGGCGGCGGCCGTGGACGGCGCCGGCTTCTGGCGGACCCACTTCGAGATCACGCTGCCGATGATGCGGCCGATCATCTCGGTGGCGCTGCTGTTCGGCATCGTCTTCACCTTCACCGACATGACGGTGGTCTACATCCTGACCCGCGGCGGACCCTACGACTCGACCCACGTGGTGCCGTCCTACGCCTTCTTCGCCGGCATCCTGGGCGGCAGCCTCGCCGAGGGCGCCGCGGCGTCGATCTTCCTGGTGCCGATCCTGGTGCTGGTGGCCTGGGCGATGCTGCGCGTCGCGCACCGCTCGGAGGTGGTATGAGCGATTCGGCGGGCGCCCGCGGTGTCCGCAGGGGCCGCCTGCCGCCGGGCGTCCTGCGCTGGGCGGTGGTGCTGGTGTTCTCGGTGCTGCTCGCCTTTCCCTTCCTGTGGATGGGGATCACCAGCTTCAAGCAGACGACCGATCTCTACAACATCAAGAACAACCCGTTCCTGTTCAACCTGCCACCCACCCTCGAACATCTCAAGCTGCTGTTCAACGAGACGCTGTTCCTGCGCTGGCTGCTCAACACCGCCGGCGCCGGGGCCCTGGTGGTGCTGATCACGCTGGTGCTGGCGGTGCCCGCGGCCTACGCGCTGGCGCGGCTCACCGGCCGCTGGGGACAGCGGCTCGGCATCGGCATCTTCCTGACCTACCTGATCCCGCCGACGCTGCTGTTCATCCCGATGTCGCGGGTGGTGGCGCTGCTCGGCTTGCAGGACTCGCTGTGGTCGATCATCGTGGTGTATCCGACCTTCACCCTGCCGTTCTCGATCTGGCTGCTGATGGCGTTCTTCAAGTCGATCCCCCGCGAGCTGGAAGACGCCGCCATGGTGGACGGCCTGACGCGTTTCGGGGCGTTCTTGCGTTTGGTCGTCCCGATCTCGCTGTCGGGCATCCTGACGGTGGTGATCTTCAGCTTCACCCTGGTCACCCAGGAGTTCGTCTATGCCCTCACTTTCATCTCGAGCGCCAAGAACCAGACGGTGAGCGTCGGGGTGCCGATCTACCTGGTGCGGGGCGACGTCTACTACTGGGGCTCGCTGATGGCGGCCTGCCTGATCTCCAGCCTGCCGGTGGCGGTGCTGTACAACGTCTTCCTGGACCGCTTCATCGCCGGCTTCACGGTGGGGGCGGTCAAGTAACTGAACTGAAGCGAGGTGTGGTCATGCCGGAAGTCCAGCTGGCAACGGGGCGGACGCTGCCGTTGCTGATCGGCGGCAGGTGGCGCGAGTCGGCGGGGCGCAGCGAGCCGGTGCTCGACCCCGCCCACGGCAGCGAGCTGGCGCGGGTGCCGTTCGTCACCGCGGCCGAGATCGACGAGGCAGTCGACGCCGCGCGGCGTGCCTTCTCCGCCTGGCGCGAGGTGCCGGTGACCGAGCGCGTGCAGGTGATGTTCCGTTACAAGCGGCTGCTCGAGGAGCACCTCGAGGAGCTGGCGCGCATGGTCAGCCGGGAGAACGGCAAGCTGATCGGCGAGGCGCGGGGCGAGGTGCGCCGCGGCATCGAGGTGGTGGACTTCGCGGCCGGCATGCCCACGCTGATGATGGGCGAGACGGTCGAGGGGATCGCGCATCGGATCGACAGCCAGACGGTGCGCGTGCCGCTCGGGGTCGTGGTCGGCATCACGCCTTTCAACTTCCCGGCGATGATCCCGTTGTGGATGTTCCCGCTGGCCATCGCCGCCGGCAACAGCTTCGTGCTCAAGCCCTCCGAGCGCACGCCGATGACGGCGGTGCGCCTGGCCGAGCTGCTGGTCGAGGCGGGCTTGCCGGAGGGGGTGCTGAGCGTGGTGCACGGCGGCCGCGAGACGGTCGACGCGCTGCTCGGCCATCCCGGCATCCAGGCGGTCTCCTTCGTCGGTTCCGAGGCGGTGGCGCGGCACGTCTATGCCCGGGCGGCGGCGGCGGGCAAGCGGGTGCAGGCGATGGCGGGCGCCAAGAACCACCTGGTGGTGCTGCCCGACGCCGCCGATTGGGACCTCGCCATCGAGGCGGTGATGGCTTCCGCCTTCGGTTCCGCCGGCCAGCGTTGCCTCGCCGGCAGCGTCGCGCTGCCGGTGGGCGCCGCGGCCGAGCCGTTCCTGGAGCGGTTGGCGCGGGCGGCGGAGGCGGTCGTCGTGGGCGACCCGCTCGACGAGGCCACCGGCATCGGTCCGGTCATCCGGCAGGAATCCAAGGACCGCATCCTGGGCTACGTGGAGCGCGGCCTGAAGGAGGGCGCCAGCCTGCTGGTCGACGGTCGCCGCCGGGTCCCGGAGGGCGGCGGCTTCTATCTGGCGCCGACCATCATGGATCGGATCGAGCCGGAGATGGCGCTGGCGCGCGAGGAGATCTTCGGGCCGGTGCTGGCGGTGATCCGGGTGCGCACGGTGGAGGAGGCGGTGGCGCTGGTGAACCGCTCGAAGTACGGCAACGCGGCCAGCATCTTCACCCGCAGCGGGCGCGACGCCTGGTACTTCAAGACCCGGGTCGAGGCGGGCATGGTCGGGGTCAACATCGGCGTCGCCGCCCCGATGGCCTTCTTCCCCTTCGCCGGCTGGAAGAGCTCCTTCTTCGGCGACCTGCACGCCACCGGCAAGGACGCGGTGCGCTTCTACACCGAGACCCGGGTGGTCATCGAGCGCTGGGAGTAGGCCGGCGGCCTTCTGGGAGCAGGGCGCCGGCCCGCGGACGGCGAGATCAGGACCGCAGCTTCACCATCGCCATCAGGGCCAGGGCGATGGCGAGCAACGACAGGGCGAGGTGGGAGAGCGTGGGGATGTCGGCCCCGGCTGCGTCGAAGGACACCGCTCCGCTGTACGGGGTCCAGTTGGTGTCCCGGCGGAAGATCCCCACTCCCGCCGTGCCGCCGTCGGCGTAGTTCGAGGCGGTCGCCGTGTTCCAGTAGGCGGTGTCGGGAAACGGATTGCTCCCCGTCGCCGGCGGCACCTGGGCCAGCCCGAAGTTCAGCGATACGTAAGGCCCCGGCGTGCCGATCGGATTCTTGCCCCAGGTCTCGGTGTCGAACGCCACGCCGTAGATGATCTGGTCCGGAACCGTGGTGCCGGTGAAATCGAAGGTGACGGAGAACGCCAGCCCGCTGTAGCAGTTCCCGTCGCTGGCCCGGAAATCCGTCGGGTTGGTGCACGTCGGATCTGCCGGCGGCCGCCACGGGATGGCGAAGGTCTGCGTGCGGGTGGCGATCAACGTGCCCGGCGCAGGATTGGGCCCGCTGTTGTCCACGTTATAGAGATTGAGCGTCAGCGGATGATCCCAGGTCGGGCCGCTCGACCCCGGGAACGCCGGGTAGTCCGAGGCCAGCGCCCAATCGCTCATCACCACGGTCACGCTGGTCAGGATCCGGCCCGAGCCGGTGAACTGGATCAGGTCGCCGAACTCGGCCGTCTGCGTCGCCTGGTACCCCAGGCTCGGCACGTTCCCCGGCAGCGGCGCGGGAATGCTGTTGTAAATGGTCGAGGCGCCGGCGGCGGCGGGTGCGCACGTCAGCAGCAGCAAGAATGTGCGCACGAGTTGATTTAACATTCCTTCACCGGCGAGGCATTCGATCCTTGCAGCACGAGTCCGCTCGGTGGGCATTCGCGGCTCCCATGACAGGTGGCCTGGTGCTGATTCTCGGGCACCCTACCACGGGCCTGGATGGCGGGCAAACGATATTCTATCGATCTTTGAAACAGCTGTCTTTATATTGCCAACGTCAGAATATCTGTTTCAACTATTGATATGCATCTGTTGCAGATCATGAATTGTTCGCGGCTGGTGCAGGGCGTCGGAGGCCGGCAGCGCCCACGGCGCCGGCCCTGCCGGCGCCGTGGGTGGGAGTTGAGGGAGTGGAGAGGCGACGCCTGCCGGGATCAGGGCTTGCCGGCGGGCTTGGCCGGGGCGGCGGCGCCGAGGTCAGCCTGAATCGGCGGTGCCGGCGCCGGCGAGGTGAAGACCGCGTCGGGGACGGTGGCGGCGACCACGATGTCGGACAGCTCGAGCTTCCTCTGGCCGTCCGGCTGCACGCGGTGCGGTGCCAGCATGATGCTGCCGTAACGCTGCCAGCCCTGCCAGAGCCAGACCGTCGGCGCGGCGTCGCGCGGCTGGTCCTGCAGCAGATAGGCCCAGCGCTCCATCAGGTGGGTGTCGTGGTTGAACCAGGCAAAGTAATGATCGCCGGGAGTGAGGCCCACCACCCCGAAGGTGAGGCTGATCTCGTCGTAGTCCTTGCCGTCGAGCTGCTGCTTGCCGACCCAGGTGAGGTTGACGCCGGAGTCGCGCAGTTTGTAGGGCATCAGCAGCCAGTAGGTGTCGTTGACCCAGGCGCCGTAGGAGCCCTCGACCATCTTGCTGCCCTTCTCGCCCTCCACCAGCTTGCCGTCGATGTAGGCGGCGCCTTGGCGGGTGTTGATGTTGTCGAGCACCACGTACGACTCGTTGTCCTTGGTCTTGCCTTCCAGCCGGTGGCGGCCGGTCCACTTGTCCCAGACATGGGTGCGGCGGCCGGCGAAGGTGAAGCGCAGGTAATGGGTGCCGTCCCAGGCGGCCTTGCCGCCCATCGCCGCCAGAGTGGCATCCGCCACGGCGATGGCCTGCGGGTCGGAGGTGCCGCCCATCGTCGGCGGATTGGGTATCGGGGCAGGCGCCGCGGCGGGGCTGGCAGGGGCGGTGGGGGCGGCAGGCGGAGCCTGCGCGACGAGCGCCGCCGCGAGTGACGCGGCGAGCAGCGGCAGGGTGGCGATCAGGGTGCGGCGGGAGAGCGGCTGGCGCATCGTGGCCTCCTCGGCAATGGGACGATGGTGTCGGGTGCGGGCACCGGCGTCAAGACAGCGGAATGGTCCGGGTCACCGGCGGCAGGCACCGCCGGTCGTCACAGAGCTGGTAGGTGAGCCGGAGACGGGCGGCGCCGGCCGCGGGCGGTTCGGCTCCAGCCACCGCCGCCGCGCCGATCTCGCCGGCGATCTCGACACGGCCCTGATAGGCGGCGATCGCACGGCTGGAAAAAGACACCGGCAGCGGCTCTCCGGGCGGGTAGACGACGGCCCGCAGCTCGACGCTGGCTGAGCCGGTGGCGCCGGCGCCGCCGCCGGCGACCTCGGCGGCGAGGGCGGTGGGCACCAGGAAGCTCTCGCTTGCCGGGTTGGCCTGCAGGTGCCAGCCGGGCGCGATCTCGAGCACAAGGCGGAAGGGCCGCCAGGCGCGGCTCGGCGATGCCGGCGGAGTGCCCGCCGCCGCCCTTTCGGTGTCCGGGGAACCAAGGGAGCCCGCGAAGTCGGCGGCGACGGCGGAGCCTTCGGCGCTGGGGGTGCCGAGCTCGAGGTGGACGGTCACCAGCTGCTCGGATTCCTGCTCGAGCATGGCGAGCGGACCGGCGCCGGATTCGCGCTGATGCGCGGCCTCGCGCGACGCCGGCTCGCCGCCGCGGTAGCGGCGGGCGGCGATGGCCAGCATGCGCACGGCTTCGGGGTGCTGCTCGACCAGCGGCGCGAAGGCCCGCAGGGCGGCGGTGGCGAGGCCGCGCCAATGCTCGCGCCGGCCCGCCGCGTCGCGGGCGGCGAGATCGATCAGGTTGAGCACGGCCATCGCGTTCGGGGCGGGCGTCGCGCCATCGAAGGGGTCCTTGCTGCGGAACAGCAGGTCGGGGCTGGCGCCGGCGACGAAGCAACCGCCCTCCGGGTCGCCCAGGCGGGCCTCCTGCTCGTCGGCCAGCTCGGCCGCCGCCGCCAGCCAGCGCGTCTCGCCGGAGGCGGCGTGCAGGGCGAGCAGGCCACGCACCAGGAAAGCGTAATCCGCCAGGTAGGCGGGGATGCGGGCGCGGCCGGCGCGCCAGACGTGCAGCAGCGGGCCGCCCGCCGGGCGCATCTCGCGCAGCACGAAGTCGGCGGCGCGGGCGGCCTGGGCGACCAGGCGCGGCTCGCCCAACAGCTGGCCGGCGGCCGCCAGCCCGGCGATGGCGATGCCGTTCCAGTCGGCGAGCACCTTGTCGTCGGTGGCCGGCCGTGGCCGGCGGGCGCGCGCCGCGAGCAGCCGGGCGCGCGGCAGGGCGAGCTCGCGCAGCAGCTCCTCGGGTGCCAGCCGGCGGCGGCGGGCCACCTCCTCCCAGCGCTCCGGGACGTGCAGCACGTAGCGGTCGCCCTCGAAGAACGGCGGGCCGGCGAATCCCAGCAGCGGCGCCGCGAAGGCCAGGTCCTCCTCGCCCTGCCCGCGGGCCTCGCCTTCCCGGGCCAGGGCGGCGGCGATCTCGTCGCGGGTCCAGACGTAGTAGGCGCCCTCGTGGCCGCCGGTCTCGGCGTCGATGGCGCTCCACAGCGCCCCTTCGGGCGAGGTCATCTCGCGCTCGAGGAAGGCCGCCGTCTCGCGTGCCACGCGCGCCGCCTGCGGATCTCCGGACCGGGCGTGCTCGCGCGCGTAGAGTTCGAGCAGGAAGCCGTTGTCGTAGAGCATCTTCTCGAAATGCGGCACCTTCCACTCACGGTCGGTGGCGTAGCGGTGGAAGCCGCCCGCCAGCTGATCGTAGATCCCGCCGCGCGCCATGGCGTCGAGCGTCGCCGCCAGCATCTCGCCGGCGTCCGGCCGCTCCGGCGCCATCTCGAGCAGCAGGAAGAGGTTCGACGGCGTCGGGAACTTCGGCGCGCCGCCGAAGCCGCCCCACTCGCGATCGAAGCGGCGGGCCAGGGCGTCGACGCCGCGCCAGCAGGCGCCGGGACCGGGGGGCTCGGCCGCCGGGCGGGCGCGCTCCTCGAGGAAGCGGCGCATCGCCTGGGTCATCTCCGCCGCCTGCTCCTCGACCTCGACGCGGCGCTGCTTCCAGGCGCCGGCCAGGTCCTCGAGGACGTTCCGGAAGCTCGGGCGGCCGTGGATCTCGGCCGGCGGGAAGTAGGTGCCGGCGAAAAAGGGCTCGAGCCTGGGGGTCAAAAACAGCGAGTTGGGCCAGCCGCCCTGGCCGGTCAGGATCTGGGTGGCGGTCATATAGATCTCGTCGAGGTCGGGCCGCTCCTCGCGGTCGAGCTTGACGTTGACGAACTCGCGGTTCATCAACGCCGCCACCTCCGGGTCGGAGAAGGACTCGCGCTCCATGACGTGGCACCAGTAGCAGGTCGAGTAACCCACCGAGAGGAAGATCGGCTTGTCCTCGGCGCGCGCCCGGGCCAGCGCTTCCTCGCCCCAGGGATACCAGTCGACCGGGTTGTGCCGGTGCAGCAGCAGGTAGGGGCTGCTCTCGCCGGCCAGGCGGTTGGCGACGGTCGATGCGGTGGAATGGTCGCTCACGATGGTGTCTCCGGGACCAGGTTGCGGGCGGCCGCCGGCGGCGGCGCCGGGGCGTCAGGGAGTCTATCAGCCGGCCGAGCGGCCGGCCGGCAGAGGGCCGAGGGCGGATTCCTTCTAGTCCGTAGTCCGCCCACCCGCGCAGATCGCCTCGCCCGACGATCCGGAGCGGATGGAGGATCCCCTCCGTCTGCCCGACCTGACCGGGGCCGAAGCACCGGCTGTTGAAGGAGAGCGGATGGAGAGAGAAGAGCCACACCTTTCGGGCGCGCCGCCGTGCTCGTGGTCCCCAGCGCATTCGCGCCCGTCATCCCCGCCGCGGCCGTGCTCCTCGGCGGGATGCCGCGACCGAGGCGGGCCTTCTTGCGGTGGTCGGCAAGGGTGCGTGGGGAGGCGGGGTAGCCGGCAGGGCGGGGAATCCGGCCCTGCAAAGGGATCACAAGAGGTGCACGCAACCCCAAAGGGTGCGTTGCCCTTTTGTCGTCTCATTTTGCGGACGGTTTCCCCAGCGCTGCCCCCCAGGAGCCCCGAACCCTGGGCGAGAAGCCGGAGCAAGGCGTTCAGGCTGGCGCCGACGGCATGAAGGGATTGACCAGCTCGATGCCGCAGTCGAGGAAATCACGGACGTTGCGGGTGGCGACGGCGAAGCTGTGCAGGCGGGCAAGCGCGGCGATCTGGCCGTCAGGCACGCTGAGCGGCCGGCCGAGCTCCTTGCGCCGCCCCATCACCTCCCCATAGTGCACAGCCGCGTGCTCGTCAAAGGCCAGAATGCGGCCGGCAAACGCGGTCGCGATGATCTGGTCGAAGCCTTGCTCGATCGTCTGCAGACGCTGGCCCTTGGGCATGATGCGGAGGCCGTACCGAATCTCGCCCACGGTGATGGCGGTGAGGAAGAGCGACGCCGAGTCCTGGGCGTTGAACCATCCCACAACGGCTGGCGCGGGAGAAGTTCTCATCACCTCCGCTACGACGTTGGTATCGACGATGACCATGGCGCAGACGTGTGCGGTTACTCTAGATGCGGTGGCTCGTGCGGCTGGCGCGCTGGCAGGCTCAGGTCGAGGCCCTGAGCGGCACCGAAGGTCCTCATGAAAAGATCTCCCAGGCGGCCCGGCGGCGCGACGGCCCTGGCCAGGATGCGGCGGGCCTCCTCTTCCATGGACACTCCGTCGCGCGCGGCCCGCTCCTTGAGGAGCTCGTACGTCTGGTCATCGAGTCTACGAATGGTCAGGTTCGCCATCTGCGCGTACCTCCGAAGCTCCAGCCAAGGCGATGCTAGCACATGCTAGCAGAGAGGCACGCAGGCGGCCGGCCTTTCGGCCGCTCGCGCCGAGGCCGCCAGCAGCGCGACAGCTCGCGCAATGGACGTGCCGCCGCCGGGGAAGCACCCGCACGCCGAGATCATGGGGCTGCTGCTGCTCGCGATGGCAGCCTTCAGCCTCTTCGCCCTCGCGCTCTCCGGCGTGATCGTCGTCAACCTGCTGCTCGCGCGGATGGCCGCCGAGCGCCGGCAGATCGGCGTCATGAAGGCGCTCGGCGCGACCCGCGGCCAGATCGCGCGAATCTATCTCGCGGAGGCCGGGCTCCTCGGCGTGGCCGCTCTCGCGATCGCCGCACCTGCCGGCCTTGTCGTCGGCCGGCTGCTCAGCCACAAGTTCGCAGTGCTCCTGAACTCCGATCTCGCGAGCCTGGCGGTTCCGCTCTGGGTCTGGCTCCTCGTCGCCGTCGTCGGCCTGCTGGTGCCGCTCGCCGCGGCGGCGTATCCGGTCGCCTCCGGAACCGCGATCACCGTGCGCACCGCGCTCGCGGCCACCGGCGTCGATCCAGCCTCCTTCGGCGCGCGGCGCCTCGATCGCCTGGTCTCAGGCGTCGGCGCCGCCGGCCGTCCGTGGCTCCTCGGCGTCCGCAACAGCTTGCGCCGCCGCGCGCGCACGGCGCTGACGCTCGCCACGCTCGCGGTCGCCGGCGCGCTCTTCATCTCGGCGCTCAGCTTCCGCGCCTCGATGATGGCGACTCTGGATCGCCTGTTCGGCGCCGGCACCTTCGGCTCGATCGAGCGCTACGCCTTCGACCAGCACATGCTGATAATCTACGTCTTCCTGATCGTCGTCGCCTTCGTGCTGGCGGCCGTCGGCGGGCTCGGGCTGATGACCGCGACGAGCCTCAACGTCCTCGACCGCCGCCGCGAGCTCGCGGTGCTGCGGGCGATCGGCGCCACGCCGGCGCGCGTCGCCGGCATCGTCGTCGTCGAGGCCGTGTTCGTCGCGCTGCTCGCCTGCCTCGTGGCGCTGCTCGCCGCCTGGCCGATCACTGCCGGTCTCGGCGCCTTCGTGACCGCCGCCTGCCTGCGCGGCGGGCTCGACGTCACTCTGTCTCTGCCGGGGATCTTCGGCTGGCTCGCGCTCTCGACGGCGCTCTCCGTCGTCGCGAGCCTCGCACCCGCCGCCAGCACCTCACGCCGCTCCATCCGCGAGGAGATCAGCTATGAATAAGCCAACGATCGTCGTCGTCGTCATCGTGATCGTCGCCGTAGCCGCGGCGCTCTTTTTCGGCGGTCACGCGCTCTGGCACCCACTCATCGCGCTCCATCACCCGCGCGGGAATTGAGGCCTCCTCTCGTGCGAGACTCAGCCTACTTTTTCACGATCGCCTTTTGTGGCCCTTCGAGTTTCTTCATAGGAATCGTTACCTTATCGGTAATTGTGACGTTTCCCTCTTTGTCGAGTCTGAGCAGCACGCAATAGACGGTCGCATTGGCCAGAGTGCAATTTTGGACCCCACACCAGTAGGTAGGAGGGATGATCGCTGTAGCAGTCGGAAACCAGACGGCAGTGCCCTCCACGGAAAATCCCGTAATCGAATACACGGAGCATGACAAGGTCTGAGGAAGGAGACTGCCAGGGCAGCCTTCGCCGAATACGTTTACCAGCCAGCCATCACAAGCATCTATGAGGAGTACGTTCTGGAATTGAATGTAGTTCTGTGACTGGGCCTGCTCTGCATTGAGGAAGGCTACTAACAAAGTGGCTACTGCGAGGGTGTGCCGAGTAAAGCGCATGGTTTTCCCTTTCTGCGCGTACGCGCATGTGCCGCCTGGCTTCGCTATCGCGGATTGCCCGAAGTTGTTCTAAGGCTAGTGCGAAATTTCCCGCAATGCAAATATAAATTTGTGCATCTTGGCATTATTTCTGATGCTTGCGCGCGAGCGAGGCCGCCCGATGTGGAACCGCACCAGGTTGGCGGGATAGCCCGCCCCCCGGCTCGGCGGGGCGGCCGGGTAACTCGCCCCGGCTACCCTGAGACGCCCCGGACGGTCGGCGAGCATCTCCTGAAGGCCCGCCTCGACCGGGGCATCCAGCAGAGAGATGCTGCCAGGGAGATCGGCTGCGACCCTGGCACCCTCCTCAATTGGGAAAAGGGCCGTGTGGCGCCCGCCGTTCGCTTCTGGCCCAAGATCCTCGCCTACCTTTGCGAGTGCTACCTGCGCCGCCGGCAGGCTCCGGCGGAAGCCTGAAACCGCCTGGCGATGAGAAGAAGGACCGCGCCCAAGAAGAGTGGTCCGGGCAGGCCGACGAGGAGGCGCGGCCCGAAGAGCACGATGGCGCCGAGCACTGCGGCGAGCATGAGCCCATCGGCGGCGACGAGACCCCAAAAGAAGAGACGCAGGGGCATCGCGACCCTTGGCCGGTCGGACAGCGGCTCTAGCCGAGCGAGAACTCGGCCGCCGGGTCGTACCAGGAGCGGCGGTAGTACCGGCGCAAGTTGTCAAAGAGCGGAGCGAGCGCTGCGGGCTTCTGGTCGCGGCGCTCTTCGAGTGCCTTCTGGAACGTAAGCCAGGCGGCCAGAGCGTACCGATGGAGGTTCCAGCCTGCGAGGATCGGCGTCGTCTCCTCAAGGAAGGAGAGCGCCGTCGCCATCTCTCGCGCGGCAACGTGGGCCTCTGCCAAGTCGATCGAGATCATGAGGAAGTCCCGCTGCTGGTCCCGCGGAAATAACTCCTCCCGCACCTGCCACAGGATGGCCGCCGCCTCGGCGAATGACCCGAGCGCGTGGGCCACCCGGCCTTGAAGCCAGCAGAAGCGGAGCTGCGCCCGCTCATCCGGGAACTGCTGGTAGAGGGGGCGGACGTGATCGAGGACGCCGAGCGCATCTTGCGGCCGGCCGGCGGCGGTGAGGAATTCCGCGAGCGCGTGCTGCGCGCAGAGTTCAAGGCGCGGCTCGCGCACCGGGCTGATGAGTTCCAGGGAGCGCCCGATGTAGCCGAGGGCCTTCTCCGGGTTTAGGTAGCCGACCGTCTGCGCCATCTGGATGAGCGTCTTGCCTTCGTAGTGGGCATCGGCCACCACCCGGCAGAGGGCAAGCGCCTTTTCGAGGATCGACTCCGCGGTCTCGAACTCACCGATCGTCGCGGCGTAGGCGGCATCGACCCGGAAGATCTCCGCCTTGTCCAGGGGATCGCCCGCGCCCTCCTGGTTCCACTTCCACGCCTCGGCGATGGCCCTTCGGGCGCCATCCAGATCCGAGGCTCTCCGGCGGCAGTCGGCGAGGAGCGCGAACGCCTTGGAGCGCATGTCCTTCGCCGCCGCTTCGCCGCCGATCTTTTTCGGGTCCAATAGGTCCACGATATCGAGCGCGAGCTCTGCGATGTCTACCGCCTCCTGCGGGTCGCGCGAGCGACACCAGCGGCCGGCTTCGAGGAGCGCCCCGCCGAGAGATGCCGGGGCTCCGCCATGTCCGGGGGATCGGCGGGGAGCGGTTCGCTCATCCGGCGCGGCGCGCCAAGCCGCCGGCCGGGGCCACCTCGGCGAGGTAGGTCGCCCGGTCGAGGCCGTAGATGAGCATCCGTCTGCCGCAGTGATCGATGCGCCCTTCAAGTCGTTCGCCGATTCGCTCGGCGACCCGGATCGAGGCCAGGTTCTTCGGGTTCACGAGACTCATCACGTGATTCCGTTGCCAGACCAGGAAGGCGTGGGCCAGGGCGGCCTTGCCGCCCTCGGTCGCGTAGCCGTTGCCCCAATGGCGCCGCACGAGGTGGTAGGCCAGCTCGAAGCCGGGCCAGGAGGCCGGTTCCCAAAAACCGATCACGCCGAGGAACGCTCCGCCCGCCTTCTCCTCGGCCACCCATACGCCCGAACCCTCAAGGTGCCAGTGGCCCACCGCGAAGGCCATGTGCCGCCAGGCCCGGCCCCGGTCCCAGGTCTCGCCGCTCGCGACGAGGCGCGTAACCTCCGGGTCGGCGTAGAGGGCGGCGTAGTCCTCGAAGTCGCTGCCGCGGATTCCGCGCAGGCGCAGGCGCTCGGTCTCCAAGGTCGGGATCTCGGGTGCGTCCATCCTGCTCGACCCTCCATTCTCAGCCGTCACTAAGCGAAGCAGTGGCTTGTCCTCCGGCTCCGAGAGGCGGAGACTCCAGGCATAGGGGACACCCATTACGCGGGCAACGGCGCTCGCGCGCTCAGCTGTCCCTGAAGGGAGAAGCCATGCTTCGGCTGGTCCTGCTCTTGCTGTCTTTCTTCGGTTCCTCTCCTGGCTCCATAACCCCGGATACCGGAGGTGGCAACGACCCCAACGGTTGAGGGGGCCATCTGTTCTTGTTCGAGATGAGGGGAGGGCCGCCCTCGTTGGGGAACCTGGCGGTGCTCGCCGCCCAAGGCATAGACCCGGCCGAGGGCAGCGAGGCGTTCAAGAACGATCTCTTGGCGATGATCTGGATCGAGACCGCGAACGCCCGCCGGATGAGGGGCGAGTGGCAGCACGCACGCGCCGCGCTCCTGCGCGCCGACGAACACCGCGCTGCGGGCACTGACGATCCGATCACCAAAGCGCGATGGCTCTCGATCACTGGTTCGCTCCGATGCGACCAGGGACGGCGGGGTGAAGCCATGGCCGCCTTGGAGGAGAGCCGCGAGGCTTACGCCCTCCGCGGCGAGTGGGCGCAAGTCGGCCGGACGCTCGTCATCATGGCCCACTGTATTACCGACGACGAGCCGGAGCGAGCGCTCACCTTCTTGGACAAGGCAAGCGCCTATATCTCTTCGGAGGCTCCTGCTCTCCGGTCGCTTGCGGAGCGCATCCGCACGGACTGCCTCATCACCCTTGGCCGGGTGGCGGACGCCCTCAGCGTCTTTGCGGAGGCGGAACGCTTGCGGCCGCTCCACGACCGGCCGAGCGTGGCGCTCCGCTCCACGTTTCTCGCGGCGCGACTTCTCGAAGCCCTGGGCCATGCGGAGGAGGCAGAGACGCTCTTCGAGTCGGTCGTAGCAGAGGAGCTTGACCGGGAACACTTCAAAGACGCGGTGCTCGATCTCGTGTATATCTTCGGGTTTCACCTGCGCTTCGGCTCGTTCGACCGCGCGGCGGACCTGGGGCTGCGCGCCCTCAGAGAACTCGAAAGCCACGGTGCTCCGACGAATGAAGAATGTCGCTCCCTCTTGGTAAGACTCATTGATGCGGCGCGCGGGCAGGCGCTTGACGAAGGGATGCTCTGGTCAGCGCGCGAATACCTCCGGGTTGAATGGACTCGCGCTCGACCCGCAGAGCCGAACGTTGCGGGCGGCAGGGAGCGCGTGCCCGCCCCTCGGGGCCGCATCGCTCTCACGCCAGAGCGGAGGCTTGTCGAGCCGCTGCTCGCAACGGCGCTCTGGTCCCGCCTGCGGCAGAAGCCGAGACGGGAGCAGCACGCGCTCGTCACAGGGGTCTCCCGAGTACCACACGACCTCCTTCGTGGAACTTCTCCTCGCAGGCGTTCGCCATGCACGTTCCCACGACGAGGCCGAGTTCATGGCGAGCCTCGGCCTTCAGGCGATCGCGCCGTTGGATGCGCCGGCTCTCCTGCAACACGAACTCCGGGCGCAGCTCTGGACGGAGGTTGCGAACGCCCGCCGTGTCGCTTCCGAGTGGAGAAAGGCAAGCACCGCCCTTCTCCAAGCCGGGAAGCATTTGGCGGAAGGCTCCGGCGATCCTCTCCTTAAAGCACGGGCACAATCGGTTTCCGCATCCCTGCTGGCCGATCAGGGTCGCCGGGCCGAGGCCCTCGCGGCGCTCGAGGAGTGCGTCGAGCTCTATGAGGGCCAGGGTGCCTGGCCGCTCGTCGGCCGAACCATGGTGCAGATGGCGCACACGCTCGTGGACACCGATCCGGCGCGCGCCCTCACGCTCGTGGAAGAGGCATCGCCCCTCATCCCTGCCACGGATGCTTCCCTGCGAAGCCTTGGCGAAAACATCCGCACTGACGGCCTAATAAGCCTGGGCGCGATCGAGCTGGTGAGAGCGATCTCGATAATCGATGGAGATCAGGCCCCGGTTGATCACGGTAAGCGATGGTCGAGGGTCGGCGACCATCGAATAGCGTGACTGGCAGGGTAGGTCAGCATCATCGG
>DATGHG010000031.1:0-3565 GCA_035308185.1 Thermoanaerobaculia bacterium
CTCACCCGGCGAGAATAGCACGATCGGTCGTATTACTGCAAGGCGCCCGTCGCGACCCACGATGCGAGACCGACCGGGGGACGAGGTGCGCCATCTCACGCAGCGGGTGATCATTTCGCGCGCCCGCCGCCGCCCGCCGGCGTCATGCCGCACCCCGCCGCTGCCCCGCAAAAGCCCGCGGCGCAGGGCTTTGCTGCGCGTGGCACCCGCGTTGCACCGTTGCCCCGGCGTGCGCACGGCAACCGAGCAGTTCAACACGACAACCGCAACCGCTGCAAAGGAGCACAGTTCATGGAGACCGCAAAAGTCGACATCCGCAAGTTGCAGTTACTCAACGACCGCATCAACCAGAGCATCGACGCGCTGAACCAGGTGCGCCTGTCGGTGCATGGCCTGTCGCACACCGCCGGGATCAATCCCAACCTGCCGAACCTGCCGATGACCGCCTTCGGGCAGGGCCTCGGCCAGCAGCCGGCGGGCTTCCCGCAGGCGCAGGTGGGCTTCCCGCAGGTGCCGATGGGCTTCCCGCAGGTGCAGCAGGGCTTCCCGCAGCCCTTCGCCGGCGGCCTCTCCCACACGGCGCAGTTCCAGGGCGGCGGCCAGGCCGGCTGGAACCCCTACGCGGCCCAGGGCGGGGTCCAGGGCGGCCTGAACCCCTACGCGGGCTTCGGCGGCGGCTTCCCGGCGATCGGGGTGACTCCCTATGCCGCCGGCCTGGGCGGCGTCCAGGGCGGCTGGAATCCCTACGCCGCGGCGACCGGGCAGCTCGGCGGCCTGAGCCACAGCACCGGTGTGGACTCCCCGGACCTCTTCGACCGGCCCAACTGGACCGACCCGCTGCTGGCGGTCCGGGTGGCGCAGACCTTTCCCTACGCCCAGTACGCGGTGCCGCCGGTGGTGACGCTCTACTGAGCGCCGGGGGACTGTGGGCGGGCCGCGCCAGGAGCTGACGCCGCCGTTCCCGCCCGCCCTTCTCCCCCCGGCTTCCCGCCTCGCGAGGGGCCGCGGCTCCTGCCTGCCGCGGCCCCTCGTCCCAGTCGCCAAAACCAAGGAGGACACTCATCATGGCCACCAGCAAGATCACCGCCGAAGCGCCGGCGGGTGAAGTCGCGGAGCTGCCTCGGGTCGACGAAGCGATCGCCGGCGTGGAACGGCTCTACCAGGCGCTGACCGGCACGCCGCCACCGCCGGTCGAGGAGCCCTACGCCCCCATCCCGGTGGAAAAGGACGCCGCCGAGGTCGTGACCGAACGTCTGGATCGCCTGCTCGACGAGCTCGGTCCGCGGGCCGGCCAGCCGGCCCCGGGCACGGTTGCCGAGCCGGAATGGAGCCCGCCGCTCACCGTCTGGGAGAACGGCGAGGGTCTGCTGCTCCTGGTCGAGGTGCCGGGGGTCCAGCGCCACGACCTGCGGCTCGCGGACGAAGGCGACAGCCTGACGATCCAGGGCCAGCGCACCGAGCGCGGCGACGGCATGCGGCTGCGCATGAACGAGCGCCCGCTGGGCCCCTTCCGCAGGCGGATCATCCTGCCCAGGGGGGCAGGAGGAGGCAACCTCAGCGCCAGGCTGCAGGACGGGGTGCTCGAGATCCGCATCCCGAAGCCGGCTTCCGCCGCGAAAGGCCCCCGCGCGATACCGATCTCGTGAGGCCCTTGCAGAGGGGAGACGGATGGCCGGTCTCCCCTCTCGCGTCCCGTCTCAGTCCAGGTCCCGAAAGACCAGCTCGACCGCGCTGTCGAGGTCGGGCACGAAGCGCACCAGCTCCGCCGAGATCGGGTGCGGCACCTGGCTGCTGCGCTCGAAGTCGGCGCGGTTGCCTTCCGGCAGGATCACCAGCCGCAGATTGCGGTTGTAGGCGCCCCGCACCTTCCATTCCGCCTCGCCCACCGGCCGCACCACCAGCACGTCGTGCGCATCGGTGACCAGCATGCCGCTCGCCGCCAGGTCCTGGGGCACCGGCCGGTCCAGGAACACCGAGAGGAAGGCGAGGGCGGTGGGCAGGCCGGCCGACAGCCCGCCCGAGGGCTCGTCCTCCTTGGTCACCTTGTAGCTGTAAGCGAAATCCAGGATGTCGCCGGTCCGATGCGGCATCGTGGCGCGCGCGTACTCGCGCACCGCCAGGAACGTGTTGCGCACCGCCTGCGTCAGCTCGGCCGTGAGGTTGCCCAGGATCTCGTCCAGGAAACCGCCATGGCCCGGCGCCACCGGCTTGCGCGCCGCCCACACCTCATGGATCAGGCCCTTGGCGCGGCCCGCGAAGTGATAGACCGCCGCCGACAGCACGCGGCCCACCGCGCTCTCGCGCCGTGCCTCGGCGCTGGCCAGCGCCGCCGCCCGCTCGGCGCAACGCCGCGCCTCTTTTTCGTCGCCGCGCAGCTGGTGGAGCACGGCAAGTTGGCGCCAGGCCGCCGGGCGACGCGGCGATTCCCGTATCTGCGCCTCGAGGGCGGCCACCGCCTGCCGAGCGTGCTCCGGCCGCGCGAATTGCTTCCGGATCGGCGCCCCGGCGTGGCCGGCAGCGTGGTCCAGCAGCCAGCCGATGACCCGCGGATCGCCCGGATCCTCGCCGGGCATGTCCAAGGTGGCGAGCAACCGCCGGATGGCCGGCTCCGCCAGCCCGTCGAGCAGGTCGAGGTCGGCCAGGTACTTGTGGTCGAGCGCCTCGTCGCCGCGGTCGAGCAGCGAACGCGCCGCGCCGCGCTCGCCGGCCAGGGCGAGCGTGAGCGCCCGGCGGCGGCGCTCCGCGGCGGCGGCATCGAGCTCGGCGGCGGCTACGGGTCCGCCCGCGGCTACGGGTCCGGCGTCGGCGAGAGCCGCCGTGGGCTCGTCGCCGGCGGCGAAGTGTGCCGCGGCCAGACGCGCCAGCGGCAGGTAGCGGCCGGCGGCCGCCGTCACCGCCTCGGCCAGCGTCGGCCGGTGCATCCCGGCGCGGAAGGCGGCAAGGAACTGCCGGTCGTAATCCGCCGCGTCATCGCTCCTGCCGACCGCGCGGCACAGCGCCGCCAGGCGGCCGAGCGCGCCGACCCGCTCGAAGCCGTGCAGCGTCCGCACCAGGTACTCGCCGACGTGGATCGCTTTCTCGAGGTCCTCGGCGCGGCCCAGCAGCTCGTAGACCCGCACCAGGGCGATGGCGCGGTCGAGGTCGCCGGCGAAGCCGCGCTCGTTGCCCAGCTGCTCGAGCAGCTCCGCCGCGTGCGGCGGGTCGCCCGCGAGCTCGGCGATCCACGCTTCGGCCAGCACCGCGAGCTTGAACAGGTCACGGTCCTGGTCGCGGCTCTTTTGGGCCAGCCGCGCGCACGCCGCGCGGGCCTCGTCGGGCCGCAGCGCCACGAACAGGCGGAAGGCGCCTTCGAGCTCCAGCAGCGCCGCCGGCTTGCGCCACAGCTGGTTCTGCCCCAGGGCCAGGAACTCCCCCGCCCCGCGCTCGGGGTCCTGCGCCAGGCGCAGCATGCTGGCGAGGCGCATGTGCGCCCCCTGGCCTTCGGCGTTGAGGGCGTGGAGCTGCGCCCAGCAGGCGAAGGCCGCCGACAGCTCTCCCCGGATGTGCTTGATCTTGCCGAGCAGGC
>DATGHG010000032.1:0-9852 GCA_035308185.1 Thermoanaerobaculia bacterium
CATCCCCCGGCGCCCGGCGGCGGCACGGTGCGAGCTTTCCTTTGCCCAGGAGCGCTTCTGGCTGCTCGAGCGGCTGCACCCCGGCAGCGGCGCCAACCACAGCTTTCGCGCCTTCCGCCTCGCCGGCAGCCTGGAGGTGCGGGCCTTCGCCCAGGCGGTCGACGGCGTGGTGGCGCGGCACGAAGTGCTGCGGGCCACCTTTCACGAGGAGCTGGGGAGCCCCTACCAGCGGTTCGATCGCGGCGCCCGGGCGCGGCTCGCGACGATTTCGCTCGCGGCGCTGCCGCCGCACCGCCGGCAGGAGGTGGTGCGCCGCCTGGCCGTCGCCGCCGCCCGGCTGCCGTTCGACCTCGTGCAGGGGCCACCGGTGCGGGTCTGGCTGCTGCGCTTGCAGCCGCGAGAGCATGCCCTGCTGCTCGCTCTGCATCACATCGTGAGCGACGGCTGGTCGAGCGGCGTCTTGCTGCGCGATCTCGCGGCCGGCTATGCGGCGGCCTCGACCGCGGCCCCGGCCGGCGCGCCGCCGCTGCCGCAGCTGCCGGTGCAGTACGCCGATTTCGCGGTGTGGCAGCGCCGGCAGCTGGCGGGAGAGACGCTCGCCAATCTGCTCGGCTACTGGCGCGAGCGCCTCGCCGAGCTGCCCAGCCTCGAGCTGCCCACCGATCGCCCCCGGGGCTTGCCGCAGAGCGCCGCGGGAGCGAGCGTGCCGATCACCCTCGAGCAGGGGGTGATCGAGCGTCTCGAATCGCTGTCGCGCGCCGCCGGCGCGACGCTCTTCGCCACTCTGTGCGGCCTGCTCTACGTGCAGCTGGCGCGCTACTCCGGCCAGCCCGACCTCGCCCTCGGCACGCCGGTGGCCGGGCGCAACGCGGTCGAGGTCGAGGACCTCGTCGGCTGCTTCGTCAACACCCTGGTGCTGCGCCTCCGGGCCGACGAGCAGCTGTCGGTGGCGGAGCTGCTGGCGGCGGTGTCGCGCGAGGTGGTAGGAGCGCTCGCGCACCAGGATCTACCGTTCGCGAAGCTGGTGCAGGATCTGGCTCCGGAGCGCCACGTGCAGCAGACGCCGCTCTTCCAGGTGATGCTCGTGCTGCAGAGCGCGCCGCTGGCGGAGCCCGGTCTGCACGGCCTGCGGGCGTCGCCGCTCGGCGTCGAGACCGGCCTGGTGGCGCTCGACCTGCTGTTCGAGCTCGCGCCCACCGCCCAGGGGCTGCGCGGCCACGTCGAGTTCCGCACCGATCTCTTCGATCGCGCCACCGTGCGCCGCTTCTCGGCGCACTTCGCCGGCCTGGCGGCGGAGGTGGTGGCGGAGCCGGGCAGGCCGCTCGGCGACCTGCGGCTGCTGCCGCCCGCCGAGCGCCTGCAGTTGCTGGTCGAGTGGAACGACACGCGGCGCGATCTCGGCAGCTACCGGCCGATCCACGCGGAGGTCGCGGCGTGCGCGGCGGCGGCGCCGGAGCGCACGGCGATGGTCTGCGAGGGCCGCCACCTGAGCTATGGCGAGCTCGCGCGCCGCGCCGCCGAGCTCGCGGCGCGGTTGCGCGCCCTTGGCGTCGGTCCCGAGGTGCGCGTGGCGGTGGCGATGCAGCGCTCGCTCGAGCTGGTCGTCGGCACCCTGGCCGTGCTGCACGCCGGCGGCGCCTACGTTCCGCTCGACCCCTCCTATCCGCGGGAGCGCCTCGACTTCATGCTCGCGGACGCGGGAGCGCCGGTGCTGATCGCGGACCCGGGCAGCGCCTTCGCCGGCCGCACCGGCGCCGCGGCCGTCCTCCACCTGGATGGCGCGGCGGCGGCCGCGGCCGGCGCCGGGATGGCGGCGCCGCCGCCCGCCGCGGTGGCGAGCGCCGGGCTGGCGTACGTGATCTACACCTCGGGCTCCACCGGCAGGCCCAAGGGCGCCATGAACAGCCACGGCGCGGTGCGCAACCGGCTGCGGTGGATGCAGGACGCCTACCGCCTCGAGCCCTCCGATCGAGTGCTGCAGAAGACCCCCTGCAGCTTCGACGTCTCGGTCTGGGAGCTGTTCTGGCCGCTGATCGAGGGCGCCTGCATGGTGCTGGCGCGGCAGGGTGGGCACCAGGATCCGGCATACCTTGCCGAGCTCATCCAGCGCGAAGGCGTGACCACGGCGCACTTCGTGCCGTCGATGCTCGAGGCCTTCCTCGAGCACCCGGCGGTCCCCGGCTGCGCCAGCCTGCGCCGCATCTTCTGCAGCGGGGAAGCGCTGCCGCAGGATCTCGCCGACCGCTGCGCGGCGCTCCTCGCCGCCGACCTCCACAACCTCTATGGCCCCACCGAGGCAGCCGTGGACGTCACCGCCGCCCCCTGCCGCATCGGCGCCGCCGGCGGGCCTGCCGGCCGCTCGTCCGGGGTGTCGATCGGCAGGCCGATCGCCAATCTCGAGATCTACCTGCTCGACCGCGCGCTGCGCCCGGTGCCGATCGGCGCGGCGGGAGAGCTCTACATCGGCGGCGCGGGCCTCGGCCGCGGCTATCTCGGCAGGTCCGAGCTGACCGCCGAGCGCTTCGTGCCCGACGGCTGCGGCGGCCACGCCGGCGCCCGCCTGTATCGCAGCGGCGACCTGGCCCGCTGCTTGCCCGACGGCCGCATCCAGTTCCTCGGCCGCACCGATCGGCAGGTGAAGCTGCGCGGCTACCGTATCGAACTGCAAGAGATCGAGGCGGCGCTGCGCGACAGCCCGGCGGTGGCGGAGGCGGTGGTCGTCGGCCACCGCGAGCCGGGGCGCGACCTGCGGCTGGTCGCCTATCTGGTGCCACGCGGCGGCGCGCTGCCCGCCGCCGGGGAGCTCGCCGCGGCTCTGCGCCGGAGACTGCCGAGCTACATGGTCCCCAGCGCCTTCGTGCCGCTCGACCGCCTGCCCCTTTCGCCCAGCGGCAAGCTGGATCCCCGAGCCTTGCCGAGCCCGGACGCGGCGCCGGCGCCGGCGCGAGCGGCGGCGCCGGCGCGTCCCGCGACGGCGACCGAGGAGATCCTGGCAGGCTGCTGGTCGGAGATCCTGGGCCGGCCCGACGTGGGCGTGAACGACGATTTCTTCGCCCTCGGCGGTCATTCCCTGCTCGCCTCCCAGCTGGTGGCCAGGATCCGGCGTGCCTACGGCATCGAGGTGCCGCTGCTGCAGATCTTCGAGGCCCCGATCCTGTCGCAGCTGGCCGCGGCATTGGATGCGCTGCGCCGCGAGGGAGCCCGGCCGGACATGCCGCCGCTCGCCCGGGCGCCGCGCGGCGGGCCGCTGCCGGTCTCGTTCGCCCAGCAGCGGTTCTGGTTCCTGCAACAGGTGGATCCGGCGAGCGGTGTCTACAATCTCGCGTTCGCCTTCTGCCTCGACGGCGAGCTCGCCCTGCCGGCGCTGAGGCGCAGCCTGAGCGAGCTGCTGCGCCGCCACGAGGTGCTGCGCTCCACCGTCGAGGTGGTCGACGGCGAGCTGCGGCAGAGGATCCTCGAGCCGGCGCCGGTATCGGTGGGGGTCGTCGATCTCTCGCGCCTGCGCTCGGAGGCGGCGCGCTCGTCGCTGGCCCGCCGGCTCGCCGCCGAGGAGGTCGCACGGCCGTTCGACCTCGCCGCCGAGCTGCCGTTGCGTGCCTGCCTGCTGCGCTTGCGGCACGATCGTCACTGGGAGGTGCTCACCATCCACCACGTGGCGGCCGACGGTTGGTCGATGGACATCCTGTTCGAGGAAGCCGCGACTCTCTACTCCTGCTGCCTGCGCGGCGAGCCGTCGCCTCTCCCCGAGTTGCCGGTGCAGTACGCCGACTATGCCGTCTGGCAGCGCCGCTGGCTGCGCGGCGAGGTGCTCGCCAGGGAGCTGGCATTCTGGCGCGCGCAGCTCGCGGGCATGCCGCAGGCCCTCGAGCTGCCGCTCGACCGCCCCCGGCCGGCGCGCCCGACGCTGCGCGGCGGGCGGCGCCCCATCGCCCTGCCGGCGGCGCTCTGCCGCGGTGTCTCGGCCCTGGCGCGGCACGAGAGCGTGACCCTGTTCATGGCCCTGCTCGCCGCTTTCGAGCTGGTGCTCGCCCGGAGCAGCGGCCAGACCGATTTCGGCATCGGCACGCTGGTCGCCGGGCGCACCCTGCCCGAGACCGAGTGCCTGATCGGAGCGCTGGTCAACAGCCTGGTGCTGCGCGCCCGCCTGGACGGGCGGCCGACCGGGCGCGAGCTGCTGCGGCGCGCTCGGGAGGTCTGCCTGGCGGCGTACAACCATCAGCAGCTGCCGTTCGAGCGGCTGGTCGAGGAGCTGCAGCCGGTGCGCGATCCCAGCCTGACGCCGCTCTTCCAGGTGGTGTTCCTGGTGCAGAACTTCCGCCGCACCGCGGTGACCGCGCCGGGCCTGTCGCTGTCGCCGGTCGCCTTCGATCGCCGCCTCTCCGCCTTCGAGCTGACCGTGGCCGTCGAGCAGCTCGACGGCGAGGTCGTCGGCACCCTCGAGCACCGCGCCGAGCTGTTCGACGGCGCCACGATGGAGCGCCTCCTGGGACACTACGCCACGGTGCTGGCGGGGCTGGTCGAGCAGCCCGAGAAGCCCGCGCACGACCTGCCGCTGCTGACCCCGCCCGAGCGCCAAGCGCTTTGCCGCGAATGGAATCCGGCCGGCGTCCTGCCGCCCCGCGGCGGCTTCCTCGAGCGGTTCGCGGCGCAGGTCGCGGCGCGGCCGGACGCGCTCGCCCTCTCCGGCGGCGGCGAGCAGCTCTCGTACGCGGCGCTCGATCGCTTCGCCGGTGCTCTCGCCGGCGCGCTCTTGGCCCTCGGGGTCGGCCTCGAGACGGTGGTCGCGGTGTGGATGGAGCGCACCGTCGAGATGGTGGCCGCCTTGCTGGGCGTGCTCAAGGCTGGCGGTGCCTTCCTGCCGCTCGATCCCGCCTACCCGGAGGCCCGCCTGCGCTACCAGCTCGCAGACTCGGGCTGCCGGGTGCTGCTGGCCCGCCGCCTCCCGGCCGCCTTCTCGCGCCGGGGCCTGGTGGTGATGGCGCCCGGGGACGGCGCGGCCGCGCACGCGGCCGCGGCAGGCTCGCCGGTGCCGCCCTTGGAGTCCGCCGCCTACGTCATCTACACCTCGGGGTCCACCGGCTCGCCCAAGGGGGTGGTGGTGCCGCACGCGCCGCTCGCCAGCTACATCGCGGCGATGACGCGCCACATCGGACTGACCGCGGACAGCCGGGTGCTGCAGTTCGCCTCGCCCGGCTTCGACGTGCTGATCGAGGAGGTCTTTCCGGCCTGGGCGGCCGGCGCCTGCGTGGTGCTGGCCAGTCCCCAGGTCCTGGCGTCGCCGCGCGAGCTGTCCCGCGCCATCGCGATCGAGCAGGTCACGGTGGCCGAGCTGCCCGCGGCCTACTGGCACGAGTGGGTGCGCGACCTCGCCGCGAGCGCGGCGCGGCCGCCGGCAGCCTTGCGACGGCTGCTGGTCGGCAGCGAGCTGCCGGCGCTGGCGGCGCTGGCGGCCTGGCGCCACTTCCAGGTGCCGCTCCTCCACGTCTTCGGCCTGACGGAGGCGACGGTGACCTCCGCCTGCTACGAGGTCCCCCGGGACGGCGCCGCGCCGGTGCCCATCGGCCGGCCGATCGCCAACACCCGGCTCGACGTGCTGGACCGCTGGGGGCAGCGCGCGCCGGCGGGAGCCGCCGGCGAGCTCCACATCGCCGGCGAGGGTCTGGGACGCGGTTTCCAGGGGCGGCCGGACGCGACCGCCGAGCGCTACCTGCCGGATCCGTTCGCCATCGCGCCGGGCGCCCGGCGCTATCGCACCGGGGACCTGGTGCGCTACCGCGCCGGCGGTGAGCTCGAGTTCCTGGGCAGGGCCGACGCGCAGGTCAAAGTGCGAGGTTTCCGCATCGAGCTGGGAGAGATCGAGGCGACGCTGCGCGGGCACCCGGCGGTTGCCGATGCCGCGGTCACGGTGCGGGAGGATCTGCCGGGGGACCGCCGCCTGGTGGCCTATGTCACCCCGGGAATCGGCTGGGCGGTCGCCGACGCCGCGTCGGCGGCGCTGCTGGAGCCGGCCGCGCCCCTGCCGGGCGCCCTGCCGGCGGTGGGGTCCGCCGTTTTGCGCACCCACCTGGCGAGAACGCTGCCCGACCACATGCTGCCCGCCGCCTGGGTGGCCCTGCCGGCGCTGCCGCTGACCCCCAACGCCAAGCTCGACCGCCGGGCGCTGCCGGCGCCGCCGGCGCGGCTGCCGGCGATCTCGCCGCCGGTGCGCCCGCGGCTGCCGGTGCGCGAGCTGGTCGCAGCGATCTGGGGCGAGGTGCTGACCCTGAAGGGCGCTCCCGACCCGGCGGACGACTTCTTCCAGCTCGGCGGGCACTCGCTGCTGGCGACCCGGCTCGCGGCGCGCATCCGCAGGGTCTTCGCCATCGAGCTGCCCATCTTCGCCGTCTTCGAGCAGCCGACCCTGGGCCAGCTGACCACCACCATCGAGGAGGAGCTGCGGCGGGCGCAGGATGTCGTGTCGCCTGCCCTGGAGCCGGGGCCGCGCGAGCTGCCGCCGCCTGCCTCCTTCGCGCAGCAACGCCTCTGGTACCTGGATCAGCTCGATCCCGGCAGCGCCGCTTACAACGTCGCGGTGGCGCTGGCGGCCGACGGCCGCCTCGATCTGCCGGCGCTCGTCGCGGCGCTCTCCGAGATCGTCCGCCGGCACGAGGCGCTGCGCACCACCCTCGCCGCGGTGGACGGCGCCCCGGTGCAGGTCATCCGCCCGCCGGCTCCCTGCCCGGTGCCGGTGGTGGATCTCTGCGCGCTGCCCGAGCCGCGGCGCGGCCGGCTCGCCGGCGAGTTGGTCGGGCGCGAGCGCGCGGTGGGTTTCGATCTTGCCCGCGGCCCGCTGCTGCGCGCCGCCTGGTTGCGCCTCGGCGAGGAGCAGGGCGTGCTGCTGCTCAGTGCCCACCATGCCGTCTGCGACGGCTGGTCCGCCGGCATCTTCGTGCGCGAGCTGGCCGTCCTGTACGAGGCGGCCATCCGCCGCCGTCCCTCGCCGCTGCCAGAGCTCGTGGCGCAGTACGCGGACTATGCGGTCTGGCAGCGCCGCTGGCTGCAAGGGGAGGTGCTCGAGCGCCACCTGCGCTTCTGGCGGGAGCGGCTCCTGCCGCTGCCGCCCCGCCTGCGCCTGCCCTGGGACCGCCAGCCAGGCGCCGCCGCGGCGGGCGGCGAGCCGCGCGCGGGCGTGGACGCCGTCGCCTTTAGCCGCGAGCTGCTGCTCTCGGCCGCGGCGAGCGCGCGGCTGCGCCAGCTCGCCAGGCAGTCTTCCTCGTCGCTCTTCATCCTGATGACCGCCGCCTTCGAGGCGCTGCTCTCGTCGTTGACCGGGCAGACCGACTTCATCCTCGGCACCAACGCCGCCAACCGCGGCCTGGCCGAGGCTGAGCCGATGATCGGCTTCTTCGTCAACCAGCTCGCGCTGCGCGCCGACCTCGCTCACGACCCCAGCTTCGCCGAGCTGCTGCGCCGGGTGCGCACCGCTTTGCTCGGCGCCTGGGCGCACCAGGACGTGCCGTTCGACCTGGTGGTCGAGGCGGTGCGGCCGGGGCGCGGGCCGGAGGGCGCCGAGCTGTTCTCGGTCAAGATCGACTTCGACGCCCCGCCGGCCGAGCTGCCGGTGGCGGGAGCGCGGGTTAGGGCGATACCGGTCGGCCGGCGGCTGGCCCACGTCGAGCTGCTGATGATCGTCGAGGAGATCGGCGACCGGGTCGCCGTCGCCATCGACTTCCGCACCGACCGCTTCCTGCCCGCCACCGTGGAGCGCTGGCTCGGCCGGCTCGAGTCGCTGCTCGACCGCGTGGCGGCCGACCCGGACATTCGACTTTCAACCCTGAGCTCTGCCCTGGCCGCTGCCGAGCGCGACCAGTTGGCGACGCGCGAGAGCGCCCTCGCCGAAGCCAGCGTGCAGAGACTCAAGCGGCTCCGCGGGCATGCGGCGGCCGCGTCGCGAGAAGGAGCGCCGCTATGACCGACAGCAACCCCGCGCCGCCCGCGGATCAGGTGCAGGCGAGCCTTGCGGGCCTGCGTGGCCGGCAGCGCCGGCCGGTCCACGTGCAGCAGTCCGACCTGGTCGAGGAGGGACCGCTGCTCGCCGATCGCCCATTCCCGCACCTGGTGCGGCCCGCCGCGCGCGTGGGGCCGATGGACCTGCCGTCCTATTGCGACGGCGCCCGGGAGCTCCTGATGGCCCGCCTGCGCCAGCATGGCGCGGTGCTCTTGCGCGGCTTCGCGGTGGGCGGGGTGGCCGGCTTCGAGACGGCGCTCCGCCGGTTGTTCGGGGAGCTGCTCGACTACTCCTATCGCTCGACGCCGCGCTCGCTGGTGGCGAGCCGGATCTACACCTCGACCGAGTACCCGGCCGACCGCGCCATCCCGCTGCACAACGAGATGTCGTACACCAGGAGCTGGCCCAGGAAGATCGGCTTCTTCTGCATGCTGCCCGCCGAGCAGGGCGGCGCGACCCCGATCGCCGACAGCCGCGGCGTGTTGCGGCGGCTGTCGCCGCAGGTGCGCGAGCGCTTTCGCGCGCAGGGCGTGCTCTACGTCCGGAACTACGGCAAGCATCTCGACCTGCCGTGGCAGGACGTCTTTCAGACCGGCGACCCTGCCGAGGTCGAGCGGCTCTGCCGCCACCTCGGCCTCGACTTCACCTGGGGCGAGGACGGCCGGCTGCGCACCCGTCAGGTCTGCCAGGCGGTGGCGCTCCATCCCGACACCGGCGAGGAGGTCTGGTTCAACCAGGCCCACCTGTTTCACGTTTCGAGCCTGGGAGAGGAGCTCGCCGCGATGCTGCTGGCGGCGGCGAGCGAGGACGATCTGCCACGCAACACCTGCTTCGGCGACGGCAGCGCCATCGCGCCCGCGGCCCTGGCCGAGATCCGCGCCGCCTTCGCCGCCGAGACCATCGTTTTCCCCTGGCAGCAGGACGACGTCCTGCTGCTCGACAACATGCTGATCGCCCACGGCCGCGAGCCCTACCGCGGCGCGCGCAGGGTGGTGGTGGGCATGGCGGAGCCTTGGCCGGCCGATCGCGCCTGAGAGCTGGACATGCAACCGGAGATCGCCAACGGCTTCAGGCTCTCGCCCCAGCAGCGCCGACTCTGGGCGTTGCTGCAAGGCGACCCTGGCAGCGGCTATCACTCGCAGGTGGAGCTGCTCCTCGAGGGGCCGCTGGATCGCGGGCGCCTCGCCACCTCGCTCAGCGGCCTGGTCGGCCGCCACGAGGTGCTGCGCACCGTGTTCCGCCGCCTTCCCGGCATGGCCCTGCCGCTGCAGGTCGTCGAGCCGGAGCAGCTGCTGCTGCCCCAGGTCTGCGACCTCTCGGCGTTGCCGGCGCAGCAGCAGGAGCGCGAGCTCGAGGCGCTGCGCCATGCGCCGCCGCTGGACGGTGGGCGCCATCTCGAGCAGGGGCCGACGCTGCGCGCGGTGCTGGCGGTGCTGGGCCGGCGTCGCCACCGGCTGCTGCTCGGCCTGCCGGCGCTCTGCGCCGACCGCGAGTCGCTGGCGACCGCCGCCCGGGACCTGGTCGAGATCTACGAGGGCGCGCCGAGCAGCGTCGAGCCGCTGCAGTACGTGGACCTGGCGGAGTGGCAGAACGAGCTGCAGGAGTCGGCGGAGACCGCGGTGGGCCGCGAATTCTGGCAGCAACGGCGCCCCCTGCCGGCGTTCCAGGAGCTGAGGTTGCCGCTGTCGCAGCCGGCGCGCGGCGGTTTCCTGCCCCGCCGGCGCATCGAGCGTGTCGCGCCGGCGGACGCCGCTGCCGCCGGCGCCCTGGCCACGGCCCTCGGGGTCGCGCCGGAGCTGGTCTTCGCCGCTTGCTGGCACGTGCTGCTGTACCGGCTTACCGGCGGCCAGAGCGTCGTCGTCGGC
>DATGHG010000033.1:0-12534 GCA_035308185.1 Thermoanaerobaculia bacterium
CACCGTCGGAGGAACCGAGGACTAGCCGACCTCGCAAGCGTTAGGAGCAGAACCGCTCAGACGGATCCTGCTGCCGGTGCTTGCTCTCGCCGGCGCATCGCGCGTTTTGAAAGGAGCCACCAGTGAAGAAATGCGCGCCGCTCATTGCAGCCGGAAGTTGCGGAAGATCCTCTCGCTGGTGCCGTCGGCCAGGTGGGTGGTGAGGATGGCGTGCAGCGGCGCGCCGGCCGGCAGGCTGGCAAGGTCGGTGGCGGGAATCCGGTACTCGCCTGCCGTCAGGCCATGCGCGGCGGCGAGCGCCGGCGGCCGCTGCCCCTCGGTGTCCTCGAAGATCAGGTCGTAGGTCGCCTGTGGGGGCCCCGACCAGCGGATCGTGGCTTCTCGCCGCGGTAGCACGGCACCGTCGGGGGTTACCCAGCGCGTTGCCGCCGCCTGCGCCTCGCCGCCACGCAGCGTGACCGGAGCGGCGGGTGGCATCGCCAGGTATCGCCAGATTCCCAAGACCAACACGAGCGCCGCCGCGGCAGCGAAGGCGGCGACAGCCGCGGAGACCGCAACCGGCTGCCGGCGCGGCCACCAGCGGTGAAGCGGCGCGACCACGGGTAGCTCGCTCTCGGCATGGCCGCCGGAGCTGGCCGCGGCATCCGGTCCAGACCTGCGAGCGGCGGCGGCGACACCAGCGCTCGGAGAGGAGATGACCGCGGGCGCCGCCTCCGGCGGCCCTTCCAGCAGCAGGCCGATGCGCCACGCCTCCGCGCAGGCGGCGCAGGAAACGAGATGGTCGACGACCTCGCGCAGCCGCTCGGGCCGCAGAGCGCCGTGCAGGCCGTCCCAGATCTCGGCGGTGGTCGGGCACCCATCGCCTTCGGGAGGATCCTCCACCTGCGCGAAGGCGGCGCGCAGGCGAGCCAGGTCGGGAGCCTCCTCGCTGCCTCCCTTCATGGTGTGACGCCGCGGGCCGCCAGACAGCGGCGCAGATCGGCCAGCCCGCGATAGACCAGGTTCTCCGCCCGCTTCGGGCTCCAACTCAGCAGGCGCCCCACCTCGGGCACGCTGTGGCCCTGAAGATGCAGCACGAGGGCCAGGCGGCGCGGACGCACCAGCGCGCGCAGGCACTCGCGTATGGCGCGCCCGACCTGGCGGCCGGACGAGAAGCTCTCGGGGTCGGGGATGGCGCTCGGCGGTCCGGCATCTTCGCTCTCGGGATCCAAGGGAAGCTCCCGGCGGCGGCGCTGGCGGCGGATCTCGTCCACCAGTGCGCTGTGCGCCGCCTTCCTGAGATAGAACGTCGAGAGCTGGACGGTTCCCTCACTCCTTTGCTGCAAGGCCAGGACCCGCAGCAACACGGTCTGCACGAGATCCTCGGCGCGGCTCCCCAGCCAGCTCGGGCAGACCCGCGCCACCACCCGCCGGATGTCCATCCGCAGCCGCGCATAGTCTTGCTCGCTGCGCGCAGCATGGACCTCGCCGTCATCCGCGACGGGTTGGTCGGGAGGAGGCTCGTCCTGACCGTTGAGCGCCGACATGTGAGTCGTGGTTACCATGATTAGTTTAGCATACCCACGGCAGTACCCGCCGGAGCGCGGCGCCTTTGCGGCCACCGCGTCCCGGCGGGCGACTCGGTTACCCGCGAACCGGGCGGCTACCGAGCGTCCTGGGCCGCCCGCGGCAGGAACGCCCGCAGGTTGTTGCTGAACTCGTCCGCGGGAAGCGCGGCCACCAGCTCCCTCACCGCCCTGAGCGCGTTCGTGGCGAGCTGCGGATTGATCTTGGTGTTCGCCAAGGCAGGCAGGAACACCGCGATCGCCGCCCCGAACCAGGTGCCGCAGAAGTGCGCGCTGGGAGAGAACAGGGTCACGCAGGCATGGTCGCCGCAGTTGACGCGCACGATCTGGATGTGGGTGAGCTGATTGCCGAAGTTCTCCGGGAAGTCCTTGATGTCCGGGCTGGGGTCCCAGGTGGCGAACACCGAATAGCAGCCCGGGGGAATCTCGACCTCGAGGTGGCCGCATTTTGCGGGCATGTCCCGGTAGGTCTTGTTGCACCAGGTCACCGGCCTGCCTTCACAGTCGACGACGTGCACGAACCACGTCCGGCTGTCGATGTGACAGGGCTCGCCAATGCTGGTGATCCAAACGTTGAGAGTCGCCAAACTCATGGTCTTCTCCTTGGTGGTCGGGTGATCCACCCGGTGCCTGGCAGGCGATATCGCCGCCTGGTGCACAGAGGAACGACGCGGTAGGCGCGATCCCCTCAGGCAGCGGCGCCGCCGCCGCTGCAAGACCGCGCCAGCCCGTCGCTGCCGGCGCGAGAATCCGCTACTCTGATGCGCATGAAACTCCTGCGGCGAGACTCCCTTGCCAAGGCGGCTTTCCTGCTCCTGGTCCTGCTCATCCTCCCGGACGCGCCTGCCCCGGCCGCGGCGAGCGGGTCCACCACCCAGCCCGCGGCCGGCAACGAGCGGTCCATGTCGATGGTGGTCGCCCGGGACGTGATGGTGCCGATGCGCGACGGCGTCCGCCTCGCCTGCGACGTCTATCTCCCAGGCAGCGGCGGCGCGGCGCTCGCCGGCAGGTTCCCCGTCGTGCTCGAGCGCACGCCGTACGGCAAGAACGGCAGCGGCTGGCCCAAGGACTTCGTGCGCCATGGCTACGCCGTGGTGGTCCAGGACACCCGCGGCCGCTTCGCCTCGGAAGGGCGCTTCCATGCCATGCGCGACGACGTCGCGGACGGCTATGACACGGCGCAATGGATCGGCGCCCAGCCGTGGTGCGATGGGCACATCGGCACCGTCGGCACCTCCTATCCCGGCGGCACCCAGCATTCCCTGGCGATCTCGGGAGCGCCCTACCTCAGCGCCATGGTGCCGATCGACGCGGCGTCCAACACCGGGCGCTGGGGCCTGCGCCATGACGGCGCCTTCGAGATGCGCTTCCTGAACTGGGTGTTCAACATCGCCGGACCCGAGGGAAGCCGGGAGAGCGCCGACCCGGCCACCCGGGCGGCGCTCGAGCAGCTCGGCGCGGCGGTGCGCGAGTACGCGAAGGGCATGCCGCTGCGGCGCGGCATGACGCCGCTCAAGCTGCTGCCCGATTACGAGGACTGGCTGATCTCCATCATGACCCACTCGGATTACGACCAGTACTGGCGCGATTCGGGCATCAGCGTGATCGATCACGTCGCGGAATACAAGGACGTGCCGGTCTATCACGTGACCGGCTGGTACGACTCGTGGTCCGGACCGGTGGCGAACCTCTCCTATCCCCGGCTGCGCCAGGCCAAGAAAAGCTTGCAGCGGCTGCTGATCGGACCCTGGGTGCACGGCGGCCAGGAGCAGAGCTTCGCCGGCGAAGCCGAGTTCGGACCAACGGCGGCGATCGATTGGCTCGATCTCCACCTGCGGTGGTTCGATCGCTGGCTGAAAGGCGAGCAGAACGGCGTCGACCGCGAGCGGCCGGTGCGCATCTTCGTCATGGGCGGCGGCGATGGCCACAAGACGCCGGAGGGACGCATCTTCGTCGGCGGCGCCTGGCGCGACGAGGACGAATGGCCGCTGGCTCGCGCCGTCGACACTTCCTATTACCTGCACGCCGACGGCTCGCTCGGCCCGCTGCAGCCGGTCGCCGGCGAACCGACCCGCTACCAGGCCGATCCCGCGCACCCGGTGCCGACGCTCGGCGGCAACATCTCCTCGGCCGGACCGCTGGAGCACAACGGCGCCATGGATCAGCGGTGCCGCCCGACCCTGTGGATGTGCGAGGACTCCCGCCCGCTGTCAGCGCGCCGGGACGTCGTGGTCTTCGAGACGCCACCCCTGGCCGAGGACCGCGAGGTCACCGGCCGGCTGATCGTTCGGCTCTACGTCTCCTCGTCGGCGCCGGACACCGACTTCACCGCCAAGCTGATCGACGTCTACCCGCCCAGCGCCGACTTTCCGGCCGGCTTCGACCTCAACGTCGGCGACGGCATCACGCGCGCCCGTTACCGCGACTCGCTCGCGACGCCCGCGCCGCTCGTTCCCGGCAAGGTCTATCCGCTGACGGTCGAGATGTATCCGACCTCGGTGCTGTTCAAGAAGGGACACCGCATCCGGCTCGACGTCGCCAGCAGCAACTTCCCGCGCTTCGACGTCAACCCCAATACCGGCGAACCGCTGGGCCTGAACCGGCGCACCGCCGTCGCGGACAACGCCATCTGGCACGACCCCGGGCACCCCTCTCGCCTGGTGCTGCCCATCGTCCCGCCGGCGCCCAGGTAAGATAGCCGGCGCGCCCGCCGTGGGCGTGCTCGTCTCCCGGGAGGATCGTGCATGCGCCGCTTCGCCACCCTCGCCCTTTCCGGCCTTACCCTGGCCCTGGCCCTGGCCCTGGCTCTGGTCCTGGCCGCGGACGGCGCCACCACCGCCGCGGTCGCCGCGCCGCCGCCGCCCGCGGCGGATGCCGGCGCCGCTGCCGTCGCCGCCGTCCTCGCCCGCGCCAAGGAAGCCTCGGGCGGCAAGGCCTGGGATGCCGTCGCCACCGGCCGCCTGCGCGGCAAGCTGCACGTCGGCGGCCTCGACGGCGTGGTCGAGTCGACCGAGGACCTCCGCACCGGCCGCTACGTGTCGAGTTATTCGCTGGGCCCGACGACCGGCGCCGAGGGCTTCGACGGCACCACGGTGTGGAGCCAGGATGCCTCCGGGCAGGTGCGGGCCGAGGGCAGCGAGGATTCCCGGCTGGGAGCCGCGGACGAGGCCTACCGGCGGGCCCTGGCCTACTGGTATCCCGAGCGCTGGCCGGGCGGGATCGAATCGCTCGGCCGGCGGGAGGAGAGCGGGCGCACCTGCGACGGCCTGCGCATCGCCCCGCGCGGCGGCAGGCCCTTCGAGCTCTGGGTGGACATCACGACCGGCCTGGTCGACCACGTCGTCGAGGCCGGCGGCAGCGAGAAGCGGACGACCTTCCTCGCCGATTATCGCCAGGTCGGCGGGGTGAAGGTCGCCTTCCACCAGCGCTCCACCAACGGCGACAGCCGCTACGACCAGTCGCTCGACGTCGAGTCGGTCGCCTGGAACCTGCAGATCCCGGAAGGCGCCTTTGCGATGCCGGCGCCGCCGCCGCCCGATTTCACCCTGCCGGGCGCGGCGACCTCGATCACCGTGCCGTTCCAGCTGCTCAACAATCACATCTACCTCGACGTCAAGCTCGACGGCAAGGGCCCGTTCCGGGTGCTGTGCGACACCGGCGGCGCCAATATCGTGACCCCGGAGGTCGCCAAGACGCTCGGCCTCGCGCCGCAGGGCGCGCTGCAGGGGCGCGGCGTCGGCGAGAAGTCCGAAGACGTCGGGCTGGTCAAGCTGGCGACGCTCGAGATCGGCGGCGCCGTCCTCAAGGACCAGGTCTTCGCGGTCTTCGATCTTGGGCCCCTGGCCGGCGCCGAGGGCGTGCCGCAAAACGGCCTGGTGGGCTACGAGGTGTTCAAGCGCTTCGTGGCGCGGGTCGACTACGAGCATCGCACCCTGACCCTCACCCTGCCGGCGGCCTTCTCCTACCATGGCGCCGGAGTCGTGGTGCCGTTCAAGTTCAACCAGCACGTGCCGCAGGTCGAGGGCGCGCTCGACGGCATCGCCGGCCAGTTCGACATCGACACCGGCAGCCGCGCCGGCCTCGACCTGCTGGGGCCGTTCGTCGAGCAGCACGGGCTGCGCCAGCGCTATGCGCCGAAGCTCGAGGGGGTCGCGGGCTGGGGCGTCGGCGGCCCCGCGCGGGCGCAGTTCGCCCGCGCCGGCAGCCTGCGCCTGGGCGGGATCGAGATTCCCCGCCCGGTCGTCGACCTGACGCTGCAGACCAAGGGCGCCTTTGCGGACCAGTACGTGGCGGGCAACGTCGGCGGCGCCCTGCTCAGCCGCTTCAACGTCATCTTCGACTACCCGCGCCAGCAGCTGATCTTCGAGCGCTGGGCCGCCTCGGACGAGCCCATGCCGTTCGACCGCGCCGGTCTCTGGCTGAACCTGGCCGCGCCCCAGGAGGGGCCGCCCGCCTTCGAGCTGATCGACGTCTACGCCGGCTCGGCGGCGGAAAAGGCCGGCCTGCGCGCCGGCGATCGCGTGCTGGCGGTGGATGGCAAGTCCCCCGCCGAGCTGCCGCTGCCGGTCCTCCGCCAGCGCCTGCGCGGCGACCCTCCCGGCACCGCCGTGCGCTTCACCATCGAGCGCGCCGGGCAGCGCCAGGAGCTGACGGTGACGCTGCGCGACCAGGTCTGAGCCGGCCGTTTCCAAGCGTGCCCTACCCTCTTCTCTCCTGCGAGGCGATCGGCAAGGCCTACGGCGCGCGGCCGCTGTTCGCCGACCTGTCCCTGAGCCTCGGCGATGGCGACCGGGTGGGGCTCATCGGCCCCAACGGCTGCGGCAAGTCGACGCTGCTGCGCATCCTGGCCGGGCGCGAGGAGCCGGACCACGGCAGCCGCTCGGTGCGGCGGCTGGTGCGCGTCGGCTATGTGGAGCAGGACCCGGCGCTGGCCGAGGACCGGACCGTCGTCGCCGTGGTCCGCGAGGCGCTGGCGGCGCCGCGGCCGGGCGAAGGCTCGCCGTTCGAGCCGCACGAGCTCGAGCACCGCGCCGGCGCCGCGCTGTCGCGCGCCGGCTTCGCCGACCCAGAGCAGCCGGTGGCGGCGCTCTCGGGCGGCTGGCGCAAGCGGCTGGCGATCGCCCGCGAACTGGTGCGCGAGCCCGACGTGCTGCTGCTCGACGAGCCCACCAATCACCTCGACATGGAAGGGGTGCTGTGGCTCGAAGGCCTGCTGCGGTCGGCGCCGCTGGCCTACCTGGCGGTCAGCCACGATCGCAACTTCCTCGAGAACGTGGCGGCGCGGATGCTGGAGCTCAATCCGGTCTACCCGCGGGGGCTGCTCGAGGCCGCCGGCCGCTACAGCGATTTCCTGCTGCTGCGCGACGAGGTGCTGAGCCAGCAGGCGGAATACCAGGCCACCCTGGCCAACAAGGTCCGCCGCGAGATCGAATGGCTGCGCCAGGGCGCCAAGGCGCGCAGCACCAAGGCCAAGGCGCGCATCGCCGAGGCCGGCCGCCTGACGCAGGAGCTGGCGGCGGCCCGGGAGCGGACGGTCGAGCGTACCGCCGGCATCGAGCTCACCGCTTCCGGACGCAAGACCAAGAAGCTGCTGGTGGCTACCGGCCTGGTCAAGGAGCTGGGCGGCCGCCGGGTGCTCGACGGCGTCAGCCTGTCGCTGGCTCCCGGCCAGCGGCTCGGCCTGCTGGGGCCCAACGGCAGCGGCAAGACGACGCTGCTCGGGTTGCTGGCGGGCAGCCTGGACCCTGACGGCGGCACCCTCGAGCGCGCGCCGGCGCTGCGCGTGGTGCGCTTCGAGCAGGACCGCGGCTCGCTCGACCCCGAGGCGACCCTGCGGCGCGCCCTGGCGCCGGCGGGCGACACCGTCGTCTACCGCGACCAGCCCCTGCACGTCGCCGCCTGGGCGCGGCGCTTCCTGTTCCGCGGCGACCAGCTCGACGTGACGGTCGGCCGCCTCTCCGGTGGCGAGCAGGCGCGCATCCTGATCGCCCGCCTGATGCTGCAACCCGCCGACCTGCTGCTGCTCGACGAGCCGACCAACGATCTCGACATCCCCACGCTCGAGGTGTTGGAAGAGAGCCTGGCCGACTTTCCCGGCAGCCTGGTGTTGGTCACCCACGACCGCCTGCTGCTCGACCAGGTGGCGACCCAGGTCCTCGCTCTCGATGGCGCCGGTCACGCCATCTCCTACGCCGACTATGCGCAGTGGGAAGCGTCGCGCAAGGGCGCCGCGCACCCGCGCCCCGCGGATATCGCGAGCGGCGCCAGGGGCGCGAAGGGCGGGAAGGGCGCCGCCGGCGGCTCGCCGCCGCGCCTCACCTTTCGCGAGCGTCGCGAATGGGATGCGATGGAGGGCGCCATCCTCACCGCCGAGGAGACCCTCGCCGCCCGGCAGCAGGCGGTCCTCGATCCCGTCGTCGCCACCGACGCCGCGATCCTCGCCGAGCGCTGCCAGGCGTTGGAGGAGGCCCGCGTCGAGGTCGAGCGGCTGTACGCCCGCTGGGCGGAACTCGAGGCGAAGCTGGCCTGAGGCTGCGGCCTCCGGGTCGAGGCCTGAGGCTTCGGTCGGGGCCTGAAGCTTCGACCGGAGTCCACTACTTCACGGCCAGCTGCGGCGGGGCCGGGAGCTCGGCGGCGCTCCAGCCACCGCCCAGGGCCTCGATCAGCTGCACCGTCGCCGTCATCTGCAGGGTGCGCAGGTTGAGCGCCGCCTGCTCGTTGCTCAGCACCGTGGTCTGGGCGGTGATGACGTTCAGGTAGGGGTCGATCCCCAGCCGGTAGCGGTCGGTGGCGACCTTGAGCTGGCGCTGCGCCGACTTGACCGCCGCGTCCTGCTGGCCGACCTCGATGGTCAGCAGGCGCAGCGACGCCAGGTTGTCTTCCACCTGCTGGAAGGCGGTCAGCACCGTCTGGCGGTAATTGGCCACCGTCTGGTCGTAGGACGCCTTGAACTGCTCGACGGTGGCCCGGCGCAGGCCGCCCTCGAACAGGGTCTCGGCCAGCGCCGGGCCGAGCGACCAGAAACGGGCCGGCCAGGTCAGCCAGGTGGCCAGGCTGTTGCTCTCGAAACCCGCCGTGGCGCTGAGCGTGAGATTGGGAAAGAACGCCGCCCTGGCGACGCCGATCTGAGCGTTCGCCTGCGCCACCAGGCGCTCGCTGGCGGCGACGTCGGGCCGCCGCTCCAGCACCTCCGACGGCACGCCGAGCGGCACGGCGGGCGGGTTGGCCGCGAGCGGCTTCGCCGGCAGCGAGAAGCTCGGCGCCGGCTCGCCGACCAGCTGGGCGATGGCGTGCTCGAGCTGCGCGCGCAGGATGCCGGAGCCGGTGGCCTGCGCCTCGGTGGCTTCGAGCTGCGTCTCGGCCTGCGCCACCGCCTCGTCCGAATCGATGCCGGTCTCGTAGAGCGCCCGCGTCAGCTCGAGCGACTCGCGGTAGGCCACCACCGTCGAGTCCAGCAGCTGCTTGAGCGTGTCCTGGCCCCGCAGCTGGAAGTAGTCGACCGCCAGCTCCGCCTGCATGGTCAGCCGCACGTTGGCAAGGTCGGCGGCGCTGGCCTGCGCCGCGGCGACGTCGCCGGCCACGGTGTTGCGCACCTTGCCCCAGAGGTCGGGAGCCCAGGAGGCGTCGAAGGGCAGGTCGTAGGTGGTGACCCGCGAGCCGCTCGCCGACACCGACCGCACCGCCGGCTGCCGGGCGACGTTGATGGACGGGCTGGTGGTGACCGTCGGGAAATACTGCGCCCGCGCCTCCTTGACGATCGCGCGCGCCGCCAGGAAACCGTTGAAGGCAGCGGCGACGTTCTGGTTCGAGAGGTTGACCCGCTGCTCGAGCGCGTCGAGCTCCGGATCGCCGAACATCTCCCACCAGCTGCCGCGCAGCGCGTCGTCCTTGGGCTGCGCCGCCTTCCAGCCCGCGGTCTCCTTGATGGTTTCCGGGGTGAGCTCCTTGTAGCTGGCGGGGGTCGGCGTTGCCGGCGTCTGATACTTCGGACCGACGCTGCAGGCGCCGGCCAGCAGGCCGCCGGCAAGCGACCCCACCAGGCAGGCGATCCCCGAGGCTCTACCGCTGATGCGAACCATACGCCGTCTCCTGGACGATCCTGCCGCTCCGCCGCCTCGTCCGCACCCGCTCGCGCCAGAGCCGCAGGCGCTCGAGGTAGAGGTAGACGACGGGCGTGGTGTAGAGGGTCAACATCTGGCTGGCGATCAGGCCGCCGACGATGGTGATGCCGAGCGGCCGCCGCAGCTCGGCGCCGGTGCCGGTGCCGAGGGCCAGCGGCAGGGCGCCCAGCAGCGCGGCCATGGTGGTCATCAGGATCGGCCGGAAGCGCAGCAGCGACGCCTGGCGGATGGCGTCGATGGGCTTGGCCCCATCGTTGCGCTCCGCCGCGATGGCGAAGTCGACCATCAGGATGCCGTTTTTCTTGACGATGCCGATGAGCGCGATGACGCTGAGGTCGGTCTTGAAGAACATCAGCGCCAGCACCGCGCCGACGCCGGCCGACGGCAGCGTCGACAGGATGGTGATCGGATGGATGTAGCTCTCGTAGAGGATGCCGAGCACGATGTAGACCGCGATCAGCGCCGCCGCGATCAGGTAGGGCTCGGTGGCGAGCGACGCCTGGTAGGCCTGCAGCGTCCCCGAGAACAGGCCATGGATGGTCGGCGGCAGGCCGATCCGGTCCTGCATGTCATTGATCTCGCGGGTGGCGTCGCTCAGCGCCAGGCCCGGCGCCAGGTTGAACGACACCGTCACCGACGGGAACAGGCCCTGGTGATTGACGCCGAGGGGAGCCGTCCGCGGCTCGAAGTGAGCGATGGCGCCGAGCGGCACCACCTTGCCGCCGGCCGCGCGCACGTAGATCTGGTTCAAACCCTCCGGCGACTGCCAGTACCGCGGCGCCACCTCCATCACCACGAAGTACTGGTTGAGCGCCGTGTACATGGTGGACACCGGCGCCTGGCCGAAGGCGTCGTAGAGCGTGCTGTCGATGGTCTGCGGCGTGATGCCCAGCCGCGCCGCGGTCTTGCGGTCGTAGACCAGCATCGCTTCGAGGCCGCTGTTCTGCTGGTTGGTGTTGACGTCGGTGAAGCCGGGCAGCTGCTTCATCTCCTTGAGCAGGGTCGGTCCCCAGGCCACCAGGTCCTGCACGTTGTCGCACTGGATGGTGTACTGATACTGGGCGTTGCTCTGCCTCCCGCCGACGCGCAGGTCCTGCCCCGCCTGCAGGAAGACCGTCGCGCCGGGCAGCGAGGTCAGCTTCGGGCGCAGCCGGTTGATGATCTGGCCGGCGTTGAGCTTGCGCTGGTTGAGCGGCTTGAGGCCGATGTAGACCGAGCCCGAGTTCACCGAGCCGCCGCCGCCGGTGAACGCCATCACGTCGCTGATCGCGGGATCGCCCTTGATCAGGTTGACGAACTTCTGGGTCAGCGACTGCATGGCCTGGTACGAGATGTCCTGGGCGCCCTGGATGCCGCCGTGAATGGTGCCGTTGTCCTGCTGCGGGAAGAACCCCTTGGGCACGGCGCGGATCAGGAAGACGTTCAGCACGATGGTGATCAGCAACACGGCGAGGGTGAACGGCTGGTGCCGCAGCACCCATCCCAGGGTGCGCTCGTAGAACCGCAGCATGCGGTCGAAGAACCATTCGCTCGCCCGGTAGAGCCGGCCATGGCGCTCCTGCCGCTGATGCTTGAGCAGCTTGGCGCACATCATCGGCGTCGTGGTCAGCGACACCACCATCGACACCAGGATCGCCACCGAGAGGGTGACCGCGAACTCGCGGAACAGGCGGCCGACGATGCCGCCCATCAGCAGCACGGGAATGAACACGGCGATCAGCGACAGGCTGATCGAGATCACGGTGAAGCCGATCTCGCGGGCGCCCTTGAGGGCCGCCGTAAGGGGATCCATCCCCTGCTCGAGGTAACGCGAGACGTTCTCGATCACCACGATCGCGTCGTCGACCACGAAGCCGGTGGAGATGGTGAGCGCCATCAGCGAGAGGTTGTCGAGGCTGTAATGGCACAGGTACATGACGCCGAAGGTGCCGATCAGCGACACCGGCACCGCGACGCTGGGGATCAGGGTGGCGCGCCAGTTGCGGAGGAAGGCGAAGACCACCAGGATCACCAGGCAGATCGAGACCACCAGCGTCACCTCGACGTCGTGCACCGAGGCGCGGATGGTGGTGGTGCGGTCGAGGACCACGTGCAGCTCGACCGCCGCCGGCACCGAGGCCTTGAGGGCCGGCAGCTCGGCGCGGATGCGGTCCACGGTGTCGATGATGTTGGCGCCGGGCTGGCGATTGATGATCACCAGCACCGAGGGCTTGCCGTCCACGAAACCGGCGGCGCGGATGTTCTGCACCCCGTCCTGCACGTCGGCGACGTCGGAGAGCTTGATCGCGGCGCCGCTGTGATAGCCGACGATCAGCGGCCGGTAGTCGACGGCCTTGAGCAGCTGGTCGTTGGCGAGGATGTCGGCGGTCACCTGGCCGTCCGCCAGCTGGCCCTTGGGGACGTTGGCGTTCTGCGCCTTGAGCATGCCGGCGACGTCCGGCAGGCCGAGCCCGTAGCTGTTGAGCTGGGTGGGATTGACCTCGACGCGCACCGCCGGCAGCGAGCTGCCGCCGACGTTCACCTGGCCGACGCCGGGCACCTGCGACAGCCGCTGCTGCAGGATGGTCGACGCCGCGTCGTAGAGCGCGCCGCGGTCGTAGATCGAGGAGGTCAGGGCCAGGATCATGATCGGCGCGTCGGCCGGATTCACCTTGCGGTAGGTGGGGTTCGACGGCAGGTTGGCCGGCAGGTAGCTGCGGGCGGCGTTGATCGCCGCCTGCACGTCGCGCGCCGCGCCGTCGATGTTGCGGTCGAGGTCGAATTGCAGCGTCACCGAGGCCGAGCCGAGCGAGCTCGACGAGGTCATCTCGGTGACGCTGGCGATGCGGCCGAACTGCCGCTCGAGCGGC
>DATGHG010000034.1:0-5370 GCA_035308185.1 Thermoanaerobaculia bacterium
GGGGGGGGGGGAGGGGGACGAGGGCCGCTCGTCGCGCTGGCGGCGGGCGCCGCTGGTGCTGCCGCTGCTGCTGGTGGCTGCCTTCCCGCACTGGGCGCGCGAGTCGGCGCGGGGAGCGGTCCAGCTGTACCGCGGCCATGAGCGGGCGGCTGCCTGGCTGGGGATCCACGCGCACGAGCAGGCGCTGCTGCTCACCGACGCCGGGCTGCTGGCCGTCGCTCATGACGGACCGGCCATCGACGCCCTGGGCCTGGCCAGCCCGGACCTGACCGAGGCCGCCCTGAACGGGCCGGGCGCGCTGGTGGCGAGCCTGGCCAGGCGGCGGCCGCTGCCGGAGATCGCGGCGGTCGAGCCGGCGCTGCTCAAGCTGCCGGTGCTCGGCGAGCCGTTGCTGCCGGGGCCGGCGCCGCCGGGCGAGATCACGGTGCTGGCGCAGGTGCGGCAGGACCTGCTTGCCGGCGCGGCGCGGGAGGGCCCGGGGCTGGACTTCGCCTACTTGCCTGACGAGCGGCGTCATCACCTCAGCTGGCGCCCGCCGCCGCTGCCGCGGGCCAGCTTCGCCCTGCTGCTGCCGGCTCCCGCCGAGGCCGGGGGCGGCCTGGCGTTGCGGGGCTGCCGGTCGCTGCTCGGCTCCCTGGAAATCGAGCTGCCGCCGGGGATCGCCGAGGTGAGGCTGCGCGCCGCGGTGCTGCCGCCGGACGGCGAGGGCGAGGTGGTGGTGCTGGCCGGCGACGAGGCCGGCCCGGCCGGCCGGCCGATTGCCCGCGGCCGTCTGCTGGCCGATCGCTGGTCCGACGTGGCCATGACGCTACCCGCGCAGTTCGCCGCGCGGCTGTGGCTGGCGCGCCGCGGCCCCGGAATACCTTGCCTCGCGTCGCTGCGCTACTTCGGGCGGAGGTGAGCCGACGATGGCCTTCCTGCGAGCAGTGCGCGGCCTGGGCGCAATCGCCGCGCTCGCCGCGCTCGCCACGCTCGGTCTGGCGCCTGGACCGGTGAGCCGGCCCTGCGGCTTCAGACCGGACGACTGGTGCCCGGCGCCCGCGGGAGATGCGTGTGGCAGGCACCATGCCGAGGGGGCCTGCCGGGACGACCCTGGCTGCCGGGGCCTGCCCTACCGTGGAGAATCGGTCGTGGCCTGCATCCCGGATGCGCAGGGTTTCTGGTCGAACTGTCCGGCTGTCGGCTGCATCGCCCGTTCCGACCCACCCGGACAGCCGCCGCGCCGGGAGGTGGTCGCCGAGATCTGCGGCAGCCCGCGCGCCGGCGGCCAGACGGCAGCCGAGGTCCGCGTCTGGCGGACGGTGGCGAAGGCCGCGACGATCCTCGAGCTCCGAACCTCCTCCTCCGGCCGCCCCTGGTCCCTGTTCTACGACACACGCGGCCATTTCCTCCACGAGGTGCCCACGCACCCGGAGGACACGCCTGCCGGGCGCTTTCACGCCGAGGTCCGAGCCGCCGTGCTGACCGGTCTCGGCGAAGCGGAAAGCGTGGCCTGTCCCGCTCACCGGTAAGTGATCCCCCCGGCAGAACCTGGATTTTGGCTCGTGAGCCCGCCATCCTGCCTGCGCCTTGCCGGCGCCGGAGCACCGTGCGCCTGCTGCGGGCCGGCAGATGAGCGCCGGAGTGTGCAGGGCATAGGATCGGGGGCATGCGGGATGCGGCGGAGCAGGAGGTGCTGCGGATCGCCGGGGAGGTGGCGCGCGAGCTGCGGCCCGGTCAGGCGCTGTCACCGGCGCGCTTCGGCGCCGGATCGTCGCTCGAGCGCGATCTCGGCCTCGACAGCCTCGGGCGGGCCGAGCTGGTGGCCCGGCTCGAGCGGGCCTTCGGGGTCACCCTGCCGGAGGAGGTGCTGAGCAACGCCGAGACCCCGGCAGATCTGACGCGGGCGTTGGCCGCGGCCGGCACATGGAAAGCGCACGTGCCGCTAGAAGCGCAGGTGCCGCTGGAGAAGCCCGGCGCGGCTACCGCAGAGGTGGTGGCGTTCGGAGGCGAGCCGGCGGCGGCGGCGCCGGCGCAGGTGGGATACGGAAGTGAGCCGGCCGAGGCGGCGCCGGAGCAGGTGGGGTCGCTGGTCGCGGTGCTGGAGTGGCACGCCGCGCGGCACCCGCGGCGCCGGCACCTGCTGTTCTACGCCGGCGACGGCGAGCCGCAGGAGCTGACCTATGGCGAGCTGCTGCGGCGGGGGCGGCGGGTGGCGGCCGGGCTGGGGGCGGCCGGCGTCGAGCGCGGACAGGCGGTGGCGGTCATGTTGCCCAGCGGCCACGACTACTTCGCGGCGTTCTTCGGCGTGCTGCTGGCGGGCGCGGTGCCGGTGCCGCTCTATCCGCCGGCGCGGCGCAGCCAGATCGAGGATCACTTGCGCCGGCAGGCCGGCATCCTCACCATCTCGCAAGCGGTGGCGCTGATCACCTTTCCGGAGGTGATGACCGTCGCGCGCCTGCTGCGGGCACAGGTCCTGGGCCTGGAACGGGTGGTGACGGTGGCGGCGCTGGAGGCTGAAGGGGGCGATGCCACCGATGCCGGAGCTGCGGCGGTGGAGCGAGGGCGCGGAGATGGCGGAGGCGGCGCCAGCGGCGCCGGGGGGCAAGGCGATGGTGGCGCCCGGCCGGCGCCGTCCGACGTGGCGCTCCTTCAGTTCACCTCCGGCAGCACCGGCAGACCGAAAGGGGTGGTCCTCACCCACGCCAACCTGCTTGCCAACCTGCGGGCCATCGGCCGGGCGGTGGCGATCGGACCGGGCGACGTGGTGGTGAGCTGGCTGCCGCTCTACCACGACATGGGTTTGATCGGGGCCTGGATGGCCAGTCTCTACTACGGCATGCCGCTGGTGCTGATGTCGCCGCTCAGCTTCCTGGCGCGTCCGGCGCGCTGGCTGCAAGCGCTGTCGCGGCATCGCGGCACGCTGTCGGCGGCACCCAACTTCGCCTACGAGCTGTGCGCCCGCAAGATCGCCGACGACGAGCTGGCCGGCGTCGACCTGTCGGCTTGGCGGTTCGCGCTCAACGGTGCCGAGCCGGTGAGCCCGGAGGCCTTGCGGCGCTTCACCGGACGCTTCCAGCGGTTCGGCTTCCGCCCCGAGGCGATGGCGCCGGTGTACGGCCTCGCCGAGTGCTCGCTGGCGCTGGCCTTCCCGCCGCTCGGTCGCGGGCCGGTGGTGGACACGGTGGAGCGCGAGGCGTTTGCGCGCTCGGGGCGGGCGGTGGCGGTGGGGTCGGGCCTGGCGCTGCTGCTGGCGGCGCCCGGGGTGGCGGCGGTCGCGGCAGCGCCTCCGGCGGTGAACGCGACGGAAGAGGGAGCGCCTCCCGCGGCAACTGGCGCGGGCGCCGGCCCGCCGGCGGCGCTGCGCTTCGTCGGCTGCGGCGTGCCGCTGCCGGGGCATGAGCTGCGGATCGTGGACGCCGCCGGCCACGAGGTCGGCGACCGCCAGGAGGGGCGGCTACAGTTCCGCGGGCCATCCGCCACCAGCGGCTATTTCCGCGACCCCGAGGCGACGCGCCGGCTGCGCCAGGGAGATTGGCTCGATTCGGGCGACCGCGCCTACGTCGTCGGCCGCGAGGTGTTCCTCACCGGGCGCGACAAGGACATCGTCATCCGCGGTGGGCGCAATCTCTATCCGCACGAGCTCGAGGAGGCGGTCGGGGGCCTGCCCGGCATCCGCAAGGGCTGCGTGGCGGTGTTCGGCGTGGCCGACCGCGAAACCGGCACCGAGCGCCTGGTGGTGCTGGCCGAGACCCGGGAGGCGCAGCCGGCGGCGCGGCAGCGGCTGCGCGAGGCGGTGCAGGACGCCGCCCTGGCGCTGCTCGGCGAGCCCGCCGACGAGGTGGTGCTGGCGCCGCCGCACGCGGTGCCCAAGACCTCGAGCGGCAAGGTGCGGCGGGCGGCCAGCCGCGAGCTGTACCTCGCCGGCCGCATCGGCGAGGGCAGCGCCGGCATGGCCTTGCAGCTGGCCCGCCTGGCGCTGGCTGGCGCCCGGGTGCAGCTCGGGCGGGCGGGGCGCGCGGCCTGGGCACCGCTCTACAGCGCCTGGGTGTGGTCGGTGTTCGTGCTCGTCGGCGTGCCGCTGTGGTTGACGACGGCGATGCTGCCCGGGCTCGCCCGGCGCCGCCGGCTGGCGCGCGCGGCGGCGCGGGGGATGTTCCATTGCGCCGGCCTGCCGCTGCGCGCCGGCGGGCTCGAACAGCTGGCGGCGCGCGCCGCCGGCACCCCGGGGACCGGTTGCCTGGTGGCGGTCAATCACGCCAGCTACCTCGACGGCATCGCGCTCACCGCCATGCTGCCGCCGGAGTTCGCCTTCGTCGCCAAGCGCGAGCTCGACGACAGCTTCCTGACGCGGGTGATGATGCGCCGCCTGGGCACGCTGCTGGTGGAGCGCTTCGATCCGGCGCAGAGCGCCGGCGAGGTGCCGAAGGCGGCGGCCGCCCTGGCCGGCGGCGAGTCGCTGGTGATCTTTCCGGAAGGCACTTTCCGCCGCGCGCCGGGCCTGCGCCCTTTCCGCCTCGGCGGCTTCCTCGCCGCCGCGCAGGCCGGCGCCGCGGTCTTTCCCGCCGCCCTCCACGGCACCCGCCAGGTCTTCCGCGACGACGCCGCCATCTTCCGCCGCGGCCAGGTCGAGCTCGAGGTGCTGCCGCCGATCTCGCCGGACGGCGACGACTGGCCGGCGGCGCTGCGCCTGCGCGACCGGGTGCGCGCCGCCATGCTCGGCCCCCTCGAACCCCGCGGCGAGCCGGATCTGACCGCCGGGCCAGGCAGCGACTGAGCGCGTGCGGGGCTACCGGCCGCCGATTCCTCTTGACAACCTTTTTCGGGCCGCCTGGCGACATTGCTCGGATCGGCGCTCGAATGGCGTCGGGCGGCCCGTAGGGGGCGGCTCACGGCGCGTTCTCGCGACGAGGCACCCGGACCCCTTCGACGACCGGAGATCGGCCTTGCCTTGGCAGCCAGCGAGGCGAAAAATCATGGGTTTACAATGGCCGATGAGAGAGAGGGGGAGGGAACATGATCATCGGCGAAATGGTGCGGGAGGCAGGTTTCGAGACTCCGGTGACGGGCGGCGGCGCGGAGCTCGAGGAGCTCGGCGAGCGCATCGCCGAGCTGGCGGCGCAGATCTCGGCCGCCACCTATGAGCTGTTGGCCATGCTGCGCGACTTCGACGAGCGCGGCGGCTGGAACAGCGGGTTCCGCTCCTGCGCGCACTGGCTGGGCTGGCGAGTGGGGCTCGACCTGGGAGCGGCGCGCGAGAAGGTGCGGGTGGCGCGCGCCCTCGGCGCGTTGCCGCTGGTCTCTGCGTCCATGCACCGCGGCGAGATCTCCTACTCCAAGGTTCGCGCCCTCACCCGCATCGCCACGCCGGCCAACGAGCAGGATCTGCTG
>DATGHG010000035.1:0-10207 GCA_035308185.1 Thermoanaerobaculia bacterium
TCACGCTGATGGCCGTGGCGGGCGGCGAAGGCATCGGCGGCGGCGGTGAGGCGGACGAAGTTGCTGCGCAGGGTCGGCCCGTCGAACGGTGGGAAGCTGTGCCAGTCGTCCAGCCGCAGGCGCGGGGCCAGGCCACGGATGGTGCCGCCGTCGACCTGCCAGACCGGCAGCTCCTCGCCGTCGGGTCCGCCGATCCACCAGGATTCGAGCTCGCGAGTCCAGGGTTCCACTGCGAGCGCGAGGCCGAGCCGCTCCGCGGTGTAGCGGGCAGTCTCTTGCGCGCGGCGCAGCGGCGAGCTGTAGATCCGGTCGAGGCCGGCGTTGGCGAGCCAACGCGCGAGAGATCGTGCCTGGTCGTGGCCGCGCTCGGTGAGCGCGTCTTCAGGATAGGCAGGCTCGGCGTGCCGGATGATGTAAAGCAGCATGTCCCTCGCCGACTTCCCGCTTCAAGCCTTGTGCTCCTCTGGTCTGGCCTGAAAAGTCCGGCTCTGACGACCGCAATGCACCAGCTGGCTGGCGCTGATTGCCGAGATCGGCCTCGCTGGCCGCGCCGGTTGAATCGCAGTCCTCGGGGTCGGCATCTTGGCCTTGCGTGCTGTCACTCCGGGCGGTCGGCGCTGCCATGAACCGGTTGGGCCGTTAGGGTATCAGCGAATGCCCAAGCCGCGGGTTTGCCTGGTGCTCCCTCACGTCCTTCTGGGCGGCGGCGAGACCGCCATGATGGAGGTGGCCGAGGGATTGGGGCAGGATCTCGCGGTCGAGGTCTGCGCCTTGGACCAGACGCCGACCGGCGATGCGCCGACCGTGCGAGAAGAGCTGGTGGCACGCTTCGACCAGGTGACGTTCATCAAGCGGCGCTGGGAGCTGCGCCCGCGGCTGCGGGCCGCCGACGTGGTCCTGTGGTACGGCGTGATCCGCAGCGTGCCGGCGGCGTTGGAGGCGCTCGCGGCCAACGGTGCCAGCGGCGCGTTGACGCCGGCGGGTGGCCGACCCGGGTCGATCCGCGTGGTGCATACCGATCGGACGGTGGACGGAGCCGCCTTCGCACGGCGCTGGCGGCGGGTGCTCGATGCCGTGGTTTGCGTCTCGCCGGCGGTGGCGCGGCGGATCCCCGGCGCGGTGTTCATCCCCAACACCTGCTCGCTCGACCGGTTGCGCGGTCCCCGGCAGGAGCTGTTCCCGGCCGGCGGCGGGCGCCGCACGCTGGGCTGGGCTGGGCGCCTGGTGCCGCTCAAGAACGCCGCCTGGTTGATCGAGAACCTGGCGGCGATCGGCTGCAACCTGGCGCTGCAGGCGCTCGATACGCCGCTGCTCACCACCGCCCAGCTCGAACGGCTGGCCACGGCGCGGGGGGTGGCGGAGCGGGTGCGCTTCCTTCCTCCTGGCCGCGACCTCGGGACGCTGCTACGCAGCGTCGACGCGCTGGTCGTCGCCTCGCGCCACGAGGGCTTCCCGATGGTGGTGGTGGAGGCCGGGATGCTCGGCGTGCCGGTGATCGCGACGCGGGTCGGGGCCCTGCCCGAGCTGTTCGCCGAGGAGATCCTGTTCGTCGACGGCGCCGGCGGCGTTCCCGACGCCGCGGCGCTGGGCCGCGCGCTCGCCATCGCCGGCCCTGAGCAGGGCGCCAGGCTCCAGGCCAAGGTCACCCGCCTTTGCGCCAGGGATGCGGTCGTCGCCCGCTACCTGGAGCTGATCGAGCGCGTGCACGGCAGCCGCCGGCGCCATGCCGCCTGAGGCCGCAGAGCAGCCTGCCGGCCGTGCCGGCGGCGGTCGCGCGCTGGGCATCCTGGCGCTCACCCATTCGAGCCGCAAGACCAACCTGGCGCGCTGCTCGGTGCAGTTCCTGACCCGCCGCTTCGGTGATCCCGGGCGGCTGCGGGACCTGCCGCCCTTCGACCAGCTGCCGCCGGCGGCGGCGCTCTACAGCGGCGCGGCCAGCTTCTATCGCGTGCTCGCGGACGAACGGCGGGGCGTGAAACTGGTGACTCTCGGCAGCTTGCGCGGCCGCGACCGCATCCAGCACGTCGCGCTGCGCGGCGCCGGCGAGCTGCTGGTCGGCTACGAGCACCGTTTGGAGCGCTTCCGTCTGCGTGCTCCGATCGATCGGCTCCGGCGTCTCGCCGCCGCCGATCTGGAGCCGGCCGGCCGGCTCGACCACCCTCATCTCGCCGGTCTGCACACCGTCGAGCCGCTGCCCGACGGCCGGGTGGCGGTGGCCTGCGCCGATGCCGACGCGGTGCTGCTCTGCGACCTCGAGCGGGGCACGGTGGAGCGCACCCTGCGGCTGCCGGCGGCGCTCTACGGCGAGGGCTACCCGCTGAGCGCCGACGCCGACACTGACCTGCGTCGCCACGCCATTCCCGACGAAGCGCAGGCGACCCACCTCAACGCGGCCCACGGCGCCGGCGCCTCGCGCCTTGTCGTCTCTACCCTGATCCAGGGGGCGATCGGCACTTTCGATCTGGCGAGCGGCGCTTACGCCGAGATCAGCCGCGGTTTCGTCGGCTGCCATGGCGCGCGGCTCAGCGCCGCGGGCGAGATCTACTTCGCCGACAGCGCCTGCGGCACGCTCACCTTTCTCACTACCCAAGGAGGGATCGCCCGGCGCTTCGCCACCGGTTCGCGCTGGCTCCACGACGTGCAGCAGCTGGCCGGCGACCTCTACGCCTTCGCCCTGGCCGACTGCAACGAGCTGAGGATCTACGACATCGGCAGCGACCAGCTTCTCTGGCGCCGGCGCTTCGCCACCTGGCCGCTGCCCGGCCTGTTCAGCGCCGCCCGACACCTGCCCGGCTGGCTTGGCAACAGCACGCAGGCGCTAAGCTTTCACCTCCTGTAACGACAGGGAATGAGGCCGGTTCGTCGGCCCAAGCCGCAATCGCTATGCCGAGAGGAAATCGACGAAGTGGAGGCCTAGATCACCGACCCGACCGACCCAGCGCTCAAGAGAGCGTGCGATGCGATCCGGGCGGTTGTTGGGCAGGCTATGAGGCACGATCGGAAGGCGAAGACCGTGGTGCAGCTCTTCCAGCCGGTGTAGATCTTCCGACTGGTAGATGGATTTCATGAGGCGGAGGAAGTCGTCCCGGTTTCTGGTCACAAGAGTTCTCCCGCGGCCGATCGCGAAGCGGAATTGCTCCTCGTCCGAGAAACCGCGGCGATCGATCTCGTGAACGGAGACGACATCAAGGCCGAAACTTCGCCCAATCTCCGCCACCGTCGGGTTCAAGTCCTCGTCTAGGAGGAAGCTCAGCTCGTTGAGCATTGCAATCTCTAGCCGACGCTGCCCATCGTCGGGGCCGCTCAGCAGGTCCCGGAGAGCCTACGAGCGCGCCCCTTGGTAGCGCAACTCTGAGGATCATACAGAGTGAAGGAGTATGGCGAGGCGGCCACCGAGCACGCCGCAGATTGGGTGACGCCGCAACACTCAGTTGTGGCGGGGACGGGTAAACGCCAAGTGGCTCGCAACCCGCTCGGGAGTCCACTGCGCTTCCTGCTCCAGGCGCGCATCGATCTCGCGGGGGTAGAGGTCGTAGTAGGCCAAAGCGGACCTGAGCTGCGGCTCGGTCAACCAGCTGTAGTTCTGGCGCAGCTGGCCGAAGTCCTCGCCGGCGGCCCGCCACGTGGCGACGATCTCCCAGACATCAAGGCCGGTTCCCGCCAAAACTGCTCGCCGCCCGGCGGCTCCTTCGGCAAAGACCACCCCCGGCGCACGGCGCATCCGCAAGGCCTCCTCGAGAAGCTCCGTGGCCAGAGCTGACCAGCTCGTGGCCCGATCGGTAGATTCGCGGGAAATCTCGCGATCCAGCTCGTCTGGGATACTCAAGTCCCGTACCCGGATTGGCATTTGCGGAAGCCTCCTCCCTCTCGTGCAGGCAAGGGATCGGTTGCAGTATGAACAGGCCCGGGGAGACCGTCAAATCGGCGCATTCCTGGCACTGCCAGTGGATTGCCACTCTCGCATCAGCTCGGCCTCGCGTTGCGGCGACAGGCGGGCGGTGGGTGCGGCGACGGCAGGCTGGCCGCCGGGCGCCTCGGCAAGCACGGCCCGGACGCTGTGGGCGAGGGGGCGGAGACGCAGGCCGGCGGCGACGGCACGGGCGGTGTCCACGGCGTAGAAGCCGTGCGCCTCCTCGGGCAGCCAGAGCGGCAGATCGTCCATGGGGCTGACGCCGCGGGCGGCCAGGAAGCCGGCGCTCACCCAGGTGAAGCGGGCCTCGCTGGCCGCCACCGCGCGGCAGGTCTCGAGCAGGCCGCCAAGGGTGAGGCGGCCGCGCGGCGAGGTGGCGTTGAAGCAGCCGGTCGCGCCCTGCGCCAGCATTTGGAGAATCCAGGCGGCCAGGTCGCGGGCATCGATCAGCTGCAGGGGATGCTGCGGCCGGCCCGGCGCCAGCACCTCTCCACCCACGGCCACCCGTTGCACCCACCAGGCGAAGCGCTGCGTGCGGTCGTGGGGGCCGATCAGCAGTCCCGGCCGGACGACCAGCACACGGCCCGGCAGGGCGCGCTCCAGAACCTCCTCGCACCGCGCCTTGAGCGAGCCGTAGCGCTCGTCCACCCGCCCCTCTCCGTCCGCAAGCGGCTGCTTGAGCGGCGAGCCCTCGTCCGGCCCCACGGCGAAGTCGGCGTAGACCGAGATCGTGGAGAGGAAGACGTAGCGCTCCACCGCGCCGCCAAGCCAGCGCGCCGCGGCCGCCACCTGCTCGGGCCGGTAGCCGCAGCAGTCGATCACCGCATCCCATCGCCGCCCGGCGAACGCCGCCCGCAGGTCGCCCTCGCGATCGCGGTCGCCGCACAGCCTCTCGGCCTGCGGGAAGATCTCGACGTTGGAAATGCCGCGATTGAACAGGGTGACCTCGTGACCGGCGTCCAGAGCCGCCGCGGCGAGGTGCCGGCCGGCGAAGCGGGTACCGCCCAGGATCAGCAGTCGCATGGCGCGAGAGCGAGCCGCGCGCTCGACGGCACCGCCTTCGCGGAGCGGTCCGTGGGCGGCAGCATCGTTGCGCAGTCATCCGCAGGCGGCGGCACCGCGGCGCAACGATCTGCCGCGGCCGCGAGACGCCGCCGCAGCGCGCCGGCCAGCTCCCGCACGGCCGGTGGCCTGAGGATCGAATAGTGATCGCCTGGCAAGGTTTCGATCTCGGCGCCGCCGCTTGCCAGCGCCGCCCAGATCGCCGCCGATTCGGAGATGGCATTGCCGCCGGCCGTGCCAGGGGCCGCCGCCTGGTGGCGGTCCCTCGCGAGCAGCAGGTTCACCCGCCCGCGATAGGGGACCGGCCGGAATCGATCGTGCGCCTGCAGCAAGGCGCGGAACATCGTGAACAGGCGCATCACCTCGCCGGTCCCAAGCTCGGGCGGCAGCACGCCCGCCACCTGGGCCTCGGCCAGCATCTGCGCCAGCGGCAGCTCGGGGCCGAGGCGGCTCGCCAGCTCGCCGGCCGCCGCAACACCGCCGCCGGTCAGCGCCACCAGGTCGCGCACGAACCGCACCCGCAGCGAGCCCTCGCTGCCGCCAGCCGGCCTCACCAGCCCCGCCGATTCCGACCGCGGCGCCGTGGGATCGACCAGCGCCAGCAGCGCCACCGCCTCGCCGGCGGCGTCGAGCTGCCGCGCCATCTCGAAGGCGATCGCCCCACCGAGCGACCAGCCGCCCAGCGCATAGGGGCCGCCGGGCGCGGTTTCCCGCACCGCCGCGACGTAGCTTGCCGCCAGCCCCTCGACCGTCGGGGCCGGTCCGAGGGTCTCCGGGTCGGGCAGCTGCAAGCCGTACAAGGGCTGCTCCGGACCGAGCGCCCGCGCCAGCTCCGCGTAGCAGAGGATGTTGCCGCCGGCCGGATGGACGAAGAACAACGGTATCGCCGGCGAGCCGGCTGCCGCCGGCGTCAGCTCGACCAGGACGCGCCGGACGGCGGGCGCCGAGCCGGTGAGCAGCAGGGCCGCCAGGCGCTCGACCGTGCCGGCGCGAAACAGCGTCGCCAGGGGCAGATCCCGGCCGCAGCGCTCGCGGATGCGAGCCATCAGGCGCACCGCCAGCAGGGAATGGCCGCCGAGCGCGAAGAAGTCGTCACCCACGCCCACCCGCTCCCGCTCGATTCCCAGCACCTCGGCCCACAAGCCCGCCAGCAACGCTTCGAGCGGCGTGCGCGGGGCGATGCGATCGGCGCCGCCCGGCGCCTCGCCGCCGCCCGCCGCCGGCTCCGGCAGCGCCGCCACGTCGAGCTTGCCACTCGCCGTCAGCGGCAGGCGGGCAAGGAACGCCCAATCGGCGGGCACCATGACGGCGGGCAGGCGCGCGGCGAGCGCTCCGCGCAGGTCCTCGATCGCGGGAGGCGGCTCGCCGCGCGCCACCACGTAGGCGGCCAGACGGCCCTCCGCCGCTCCCCAGCCGTCGCCGCCCGGCGCGGCGGCGCCCGCCCGCCCCGCGCGCACCACCACCGCCGCCGCCACCACCGCCGGTTGCGCCACCAGCACCGCCTCGATCTCGCCGAGCTCGACCCGGATGCCGCGGATCTTGACCTGCCGGTCGACGCGCCCGAGGAACTCGACGACTCCCGAGGCGCGCTGGCGCACGCGGTCGCCGGTGCGGTAGAGCCGGCCCCCCGCCTCGTCACGGCGGCGGGCGCCGGGATCGGGGATGAAGGCCGCGGCGGTGAGATCAGCCCGCGCCAGATAGCCGCGCGCCAGGCAGACGCCGCCGATGCACAGCTCGCCGGGCACCCCCGGCGGGACCTCGCGCCAGGCGGCGTCGAGGACGTGAAAGCTCGCCCCGGCGACCGGCCGCCCAAGCGGCACGCCCGGTCCTTCGACCTCGCGGCCGCACCGCCACTCGGCGACCGAGACGGTGGCCTCGGTCGGGCCGTAGCGGGCGAGCAGCAGCGGCGGCGGGTCCGTCATGGCGGCAGCGAAGCGCCGCGGCAGATCGCCCGGCACCCGCTCGCCGCCGGTCACCACCCGGCGTAGCGAGCGACAGCGCCGGAAGGCCTCCTCGGCGAGCAGAGCGGGAAACAGCGCCGGGGGAAGGTTCAGGTTGGTGATCTCCTGCTCCGCGACCAGCCGCGCCAGCTGGCCGGCGTCCTGGCGGCTCGCGGTCCCGGCGAGCACCACCGTCGCCCCCGCCCACAACGGCGCGAAGACCTCGACCACCGACACGTCGAACCCGAGCGACGCCCGCTGCAGCACCCGCGCACCCGGCGCGAGGTCCATCGCCAGCTGGTAGCGCAGGCGGTTGGCCACCGCGCGGTGGGAGACGACGACGCCCTTGGGAGCGCCGGTGGAACCGGAGGTGTAGAGGACGTAAGCGGCGTTGTCCGGATGGGCGGATGGATCGGTGTCCGGCAGGCGGCGGCACACCGGCGGAGCGGCCACCCCGGCAATCCCCGCCCGCGATCCGGAGCCGAGCGGCACGACGCGGACCGCCGCCGGCAGGCGCCGGGCCAGCCGCTCGCCGGCAAGCACCAGCCGCGCGCCCGAGTCGGCAAGCACCAGCGCCAGCCGCTCCCGGGGGTGGGCCGGGTCGAGAGGCAGGTAGGCGCCCCCCGCCTCGAGGATCGCCAGCAGGCCGACGATCATCTCGACCGACGGCTCGGCGTCGATGCCGACGATCTGCTCCGGCCCGGCGCCGAGCGCCCGCAGCTCCCGCGCCAACCCGGCCGCCCGCCGCGCCAGCTCGCCGTAGCTGAGCGACCCGCCATCCGCCTCGCCTGCCTCCGGCGGCTGCGCCAGCGCCACCGCCTCGGGATGTATCGCCGCGCCCCCTGCGACGGGCGTGTGCAGGAGGCCGCCGTCGCCCGCCTCCCAGGGCGAGGCGTTCCACTCGATCCACAGCTGGTGCCGCTCGGCCGGCGAGAGGAGCGGCAGCTCGGAGAGGCGCCGGCCGGGGTCTCCGGCGATCGCCGCCAGCAGGTTGAGCCAATGGCCGGCGAGCCGCGCGGCGGTTGCCGGGTCGAAGAGGTCGGCGCGGTACTCGAGAGCGCCGAGCAGTTTGCCGCCCTCCCGGCGCAGCGCCAGGTTCAGCTCGAATCTCACGCTCCGCGTCGTGACCGGAAGGATGGTCAACCTCAGGCCGGGAACCTCGGGCGCCGCGACCGGGATGTCTTCCAGGCCGACCATCACCTGGAACAGCGGCGTCCGCGTCAGGTCGCGGTCGGGATGGAGCTCGCCCACCACTTTCTCGAAAGGGAGCTCCTGATGGGCGAAGGCGTCGAGAGCAGCCTCCCGCACGCGCCCCAGCAGCTCGGCGACGGTCGGCCCGCCGCGCAGATCGGCGCGCAGCGCGAGCGTGTTGACGAACAGGCCGATGAGGTCCGCGGTCTGCGGGTGGGTGCGCCCGGCGACCGGCGTGCCGATGGTCACGTCGGTCTGGCCGGTGTAGCGGTGGAGCAGCTCGGCGAAGGCCGCGAGCAGGGCCATGAAGAGCGTCACCCGCTCGACCCGGCAGAGCCGCTCGAGACCGGACACCAACCGCTTGGGGAGCTGCAGGGGCCGCGCCCCGCCACGCTGGCCGGGGACCACCGGCCGCGGGCGGTCGGTGGGCAGATCGAGAGGCGCGGTGCCCGCCAGGCGGTCGCGCCAGAAGGTCAGCTCGGCCGCGAGCGCTGCTCCCGAGAGGCGGCGCCGCTGCCAGGCCGCGTAGTCGGCGTACTGGACCGGCAGCCGCGGCAGCGGCGATGGGCGCCCGCCCTGCCAGGCGGCGTAGAGCAGCGCCAGCTCGCGGATCAGCAGGCCGACCGACCAGCCGTCGCTGACGAGGTGGCTCATGGTCGCCAGCAGCCGATGATCGTCGCCGGCCAGCCGCACCAGGGCCACCCTGAGCAGCGGCGCCGCCTGCAGATCGAAGGGCCGGCGGCTCTCGGCGTGGGCGAGGCGCTCGGCCTCCCGCCGGCCGAGCGCCGGCCGCGCCCGCGTCAGCGCGGCGAGATCCACGACCGCCAGCGGCAGCTCCATGCGGGAAGCGATCGCCTGCGCCAGTTCCGCTCCCGTCCAGTAGAAGGAGGTGCGCAGCGACTCGTGTCGCCGCACCACCTCGGCCAGGCAGGCGGCGAGCAGCGGCGGCGACAGCGAACCGCGCACGCGGACGGCCAGCGGCACGACGTAGAGCGGGCTGCCGGGCAGCAGCTGGTGCATGAACCAGAGCCGCTGCTGGGCGAACGACGCCGGCATCAGGTCCTGGCGCGGTGCGCGTTCGATCGGGACCACGAGGGTCGCCGCCGCGTCCGGGACCGCCGGGGAGCCTGGCCCACCGGCGATGCCGGCGACGGTGGCGACGGTGGCTGCCGCGACCACGAGCCTCGCCAGCTCCGCCGGCGTCGGCGCGTCGAACAGGGCGCCGATCGGCAGCTCCACTCCAAGCTCGGCGGCCACGAGGGCGATCAGCCGGGTGCCGAGCAGGGAGTGCCCACCGAGGTCGAAGAAGCTGTCGTGGACGCCGACGCCGGCGACTCCGAGCAGGCGCTCGAACAGCTCGACGACGCGCGCCTCGGCCGCCGCGATCGGCGCCACCGCCATGGCGAGCGGCAGCTCGGGAACCGCGAGCGGCACTCCGGCAGCCAGGCGCGACGAGCCGGCGCGCGACACCCCGGGAACGCCGCCAGGCACCGCCGTCAGCGTTCTCTCGCTGGCTGCTCCCGGCACCGCCGTCAGCCTTCCCTCGCTGGCCGCTCCCGGCGCCGCCGGCAGGCGCGAGCCTTCCCCGGCGTTTGCCGCGAACGCGGGCGGGACGTCCGGCGCGCCGCCGGCCGGCTCGCTCGCTGCCGCCGCCGTGCCGGGCCGCCGCACCGGCGCGCTGGCGTGGCACGGCACCGCCGCGCCGGCGGGCTCGATCCAGAGGCGCTGGCGCTGGAAAGGATACGTCGGCAGCGGCAGCCGCCGGCGGCGTTCGCCGGCGTGGACCGCCGGCCAATCGATCTCGACGCCGCCCAGCCAAAGGCGCGCGAGGGCGGCGGCCAGCGTCCGCTCGTCGTCGTCGGCCACTTGCGGCTGGCGCATCGAGGGGATGGCATCGACGGCAGCGGCACCAGCGGCGGTAGTGGCGTTGGCAACCGCGGCCACATTCGGGTCCGCCGGCGCCATCCGCGCGGGCCGCGCCGTCCGCGCGGACCCGGCAGGGTGCACCTGGCACCGGGACACCAGGCTGCACAGCGTCCTGCCGGGTCCGACCTCCAGGAACAGCGGCTCCGCACCAGCCGCAGCCGCCAGCAGCCGCTCGACG
>DATGHG010000036.1:0-8887 GCA_035308185.1 Thermoanaerobaculia bacterium
GGCCTGCAGGTCCGCACAGATAGCGGTGATGAAACCTAGGATATCCGTCTTGGTGACATCGAGGTTCGGGTATTGCTTCCTCAGCAGTTTCCTCTTGTCCAGTCGCTGCCAAAAGTCGTGCAGGCCGTGACCATGGAGGTCATCGGTCGCAACGCCCTCCATCAACGAGTCCGGGGTCCCGAGACTGAATGCCCAGGCCTGGAAGTGGTCGTCGGGCTGCAGGGCCGCTCCGACGGTGCCATGGGCATCGAACAGGCGCAGGAGAGCGGTCCGGACCTGGTCGTCCTTACCGGGAGCAAAGCTCTTGGAGACGTCCAGGCCGACAACATATGCCAGCGGCAGTGCTCCGTTCTCCCGAGCGAGAGGTAGGTCTTTCAGCGAGATCCTCTCTTCGGCGTGAGGCGGCCGCAGCAGGCCCGGCGGCCCGATGGCGGGAAACGCGCCCAGGGCGATCGCAGGCAGGGCGAACGAGATCGTACAGATCACCCCCACCAGCTCTTGCGCGGAGCGGTTCCTACCGGCAAGCCGGAGGAGCAGTACAAAGGTTGTCAGGAAGCTGGCCGCCCAGGTGATCGCCAGACCTCTCCACACTTCAAATGAGATCAGGTCCTTGGCCAGCAGCGCGACCAGTGGAAAGGTTCCCCAGATCAGCACCGCGCACCGGAAGAGCGCCCATCTCATGAGATGCACCAGATGCACCAGAGACACTCCTTTCCTGCGCCGTCATCGACTGCTCGGCGGCGTCCTTTTTCACTTGCGACCATCTATCAACGCGCAAACGGGTGGTAGGGGGGACCAGAGTTCGCGAATGCTCGTCGGCGGCCCCGCGCCGCGGTCCTCCGGACGGGTGCAGAAATTGGCTGGACCGGAAGTGACGCGACCGGTCTTTACTCGTCGGGAGTGGAGCCTGCGGGCTGGACTACCGACACGCGGTGGCGATGGCCACGGACGTTTCGTCCGCTGCTGAAGGTCAGGTCCTCGTCGAGCGGGCGGTCGGGGCGTGGAGCGGGATTGGCGACCTAGTCACCGACGCCGGCATCGCCCTGCTGCGCGCAGAGCCACCAGCCGGCCGGCCCCACCCCTCACCAGGGCCGCGAGATGACGCAGGCGTTGATGCCGCCGATGCCCATCGAGAGCTTCCCGGCCGGCCCGGCGGGTGCAACGCAGGAGCTGTCGAACGCGAATCGCCCATGCCGGGCGGCGATCTCCCGGTTCAGATCGTCCACCTGTAGCGGCGTGGGATAGATCCGCCCACGCTCGTACCCCAGGTACTGCGCGGTGAGCTCCCAGCCGCCGCCGGCCGACATGCCGTGGCCGAAGGTGCCCTTGCGGGCGGTGACCAGCACCGAGTCGGGAACCAGCGAACGCAGCGTCGCCACCTCGCGGTCGTCGCCCGGCGTGGCGGTGGCATGGAGGTCCCAGGTGCCGAGCTCGTCGGGCCGCACTCCGGCGGCGGCCAGCGCCTGCCGGATGGCGGCGAGCGGCCCCTCGGTCGACGGGGTGATGATGTGATCGGCGTCGGAGCTCACGCCCACCGCCAGCGGCTCCATCCCCAGCGGGCGGAAACCGCGCTCCCGCATGTGCTCGAGGTCGCCGACCACCCAGATCACCGCCCCGCCCGCGACGTGCGTGCCGCGCAGGCCGGTGAGCGGCTTCGACACCATCGCGTCGGCCGCCACCACCCGGGCGTTGTAGAAGGCGCCGACGCTGAGCGGCAGGGGCGGCGGATCGGTGGCGCCGACCACCACCGCGCTGGCCTCGCCGCGAGAGATGGCGTCCATCGCCAGCTTCAGCGCCACCCCGAAGGTCGAGCAGGCCGCCACCGGCGCGAAGGTCAACCCGGTGATACGGCCCATCATCGAAACCTGCGACGCCGGAGTGTTCTGGATGTTCCACACCAGGTTCGCCGACACCGCCTGCCAGGGCGGCACCGGCGCCCGCCAGCGCTTCTGGAGCTGCCCCAGCCGGCGCTGCTTCTCCTTGAGCACGCTCATCTTGCCGCGCTCGACGTCGCCCTCGACCGACAGCCCCTCGACGGCGGCCAGCTCGGCCAGATAGGCGTGCAGGTCGGCCGAGCGCCCCGCCCAGTAATGCCACCAGGCCGCCTGGGCGTCCTCCAGCCGGTCGGCAGCCTCGGCGTCCCCGGGATCCCAGGCGTCCTCGCCATCTCTCGCGTCCCCGCCGCCGCCGCCAAGCTCGGCGGGATCAAGCGGCATCCCCGGCACCGCCGCGGTGCCGGCGGCGCGCGCTTGCCGCCATGCGGCGAGCTCCGGATTGCGCTCCGCCCAGCAGCGATCCCAGCGGCGCTGCGCGCGGGCGAGGGCCACGGCGTTCTGGGCGATCGCCCCCAGGCTGCCGAGGCCGGTGCCGACGTAGACGTGGGCGCGGTCGCCGAGCCGGGCCAGCTCCTGCTCGAGGCCCGGGTTCTGCCCCAGGGACTGGATGAAGGCGCCGATCGCGTAGAGCGCCGGCATGTCCATCTTCTCCTCGAGCTGGCGGAAGCGGCTGGGCGGGAAGCGCTCGGCGATCCAGGGGCGGTAGTCGGCGAACGCGAACTGCGGCAAGCCGACCAGGAAGTTGTCGGGGCCGAAACCGTGGAACGGGGTCAGCCAGCTCTCGGCGCATTCGAGGTTGCGCGCGAAGCTCGCCATGTCGGGCGACCGCGGTGCCACGATCCCCCAGCCGAAGACTCCAACCCTCCTGCCCAGCGTCGTCCCTCCTGTCGGAAGCCAGGATTGTGCCACAGCCCCGGCGCATTACAATCGTCGGCGGTGCCGGGACGACCGATCATGGACGACCTCGAGCTGCTGCTCGGGGTGATGCCGCCGCACCTCCGGCAGGCCATCGAGGCCGGGCCGGACGGCGAGGCGCTGCTCGAGATCGTGCTCGATCTCGGCCGGGCGCCGGAGGCGCGCTTCGCCGAGCGCGGCGTCGAGCTCACCGCCGCGCCGGTCACCCGCCAGGACATCGCCTACGTCGTGGACCGGGTCGGCGACTTCGGCAAGGACAACCGGGCCGGCATCGAGCGCACCCTGCACCGGATCTCGGCGCTGCGCAACCGCCGCGGCGACGTCGTCGGCCTGACCTGCCGCATCGGCCGCGCCGTCTACGGCACCGTCGACATCCTGCGCGACGTGATCGAGGCGGGCCGCTCGATCCTGCTGCTCGGCCGCCCTGGCGTGGGCAAGACGACGCTGCTGCGCGAGGCGGCGCGGGTGCTGGCCGACGACCTCGGCAGGCGGGTCGTCGTCGTCGACACCTCCAACGAGATCGCCGGCGACGGCGACGTCCCGCACCCGGGGATCGGCCGCGCCCGACGCATGCAGGTGCCCGCCCCCGAGCTGCAGCACGCGGTGATGATCGAGGCGGTGGAAAACCACATGCCGCAGGTGATCGTCATCGACGAGATCGGCACCACCGCGGAAGCGATGGCAGCCCGCACCATCGCCGAGCGCGGCGTGCAGCTGATCGCCACCGCCCACGGCAACACCCTCGAGAACCTGCTGCAGAACCCCACCCTTTCGGACCTGGTGGGCGGCATCCAGGCGGTCACTCTCTCCGACGAGGAGGCGCGCCGGCGGGGGACCCAGAAGACGGTGCTCGAGCGCAAGGCCCCGCCCACCTTCGCCGTGCTGATCGAGATCCAGGACAAGGAGCGGCTGGCGGTCCACCACGACGTCGCCGAGGTGGTCGACCGCCTGCTGCGCGAGGCGCCGGCGCGCCCCGAGCTGCGCCTGCGGACGGCCGCCGGCGGGGTCGAGATCCAGCGCTCGGACACGCTCGCGCCCGCTGTCGGCAGGCGGCGGCCATCGCGCCGCCTGACGGCGCCGCCGGCACCGGCAGGGCGCCAACCGGGGGACGCTGGGGAGCCGGCAGGAGACCGCGGCGCGGCGGCAGCCACCCGCCGGCCGGGAGGTATGGCGCCGGCGCCGCCGGGCGTCTTCCAGCGGCGGCACCCGCGCAAGCTGGTGCGGATCCACCCTTACGCCGTCTCCAAGGCGAAGCTCGAGCGCGCCATTCGCAAGTTCCGCGCCCCGGCACTGATCGTCGAGGACCTCGACGGCGCCGACCTGGTGCTGACCCTGAAGGCCCAGGAGCGGCGCCAGCCCCGGCGGCTGCGCGAGGCGCAGGCGCGCGGCATCCCGGTGGCGATCGTCAAGAGCAACACCATCGTGCAGATCGAGAACACGCTGCGCGCCGCGCTCGACCTCGGCCAGCCGGCCGACATCGGGGCCGCCGACGAGGCCGCCGTCGAAGAGGCGGAGGCGGCCATCGACGAGGTGCTCGACCTCGGCGAGCCGGTCGAGCTGGCGCCGCGCAACCCCTACCTCCGGCGGCTCCAGCACCAGACCGTCGAGCGCCACGGCCTGGCTTCCGAGAGCAAGGGCGAGGGCCACTACCGCCGGGTGGTGATCCTCCCCGGCTGAACCGCCGGGGCTGCCGGATTCTCGGCCTCGACCGGGCTCTGGCCCCGGCCTTGCAGAGGCTGGAAGCTTGCAGAGGCTTGCAGGTTGCAGACTCTCGCAGGCGAAGGCCCGGGAGACCGCTGCCACCGGGGGCGGACGCGACGAGGATGACCCACGAGACCATCGCCGACGGCGGACGTGAACGATGAAACCAGCCATGGACAAGCCAGGCGGCAGCGGCCGGCCCGCCAGCTCGCTCGTGCCGCCGGCACGGCCCCGCGGCCGGCCGGCCGGCATTCGGGCGGTGCTCGTCTCGGCCGCCCTGCTGCTCGTCTCGGCCGCCCTGCTGCTGGTCGCGGCGACGGGCAGCGGCCGTCAGGCGCAGGCCGTGCCACAGCCGGCACAGCTCCAGGCGCCACCGCCGGCACAGCTCCAGGCGCCGCCGCCGTCAGAGCTCCAGGCGCCGCCGGCCGCCCCGGCGCCGAGCCGGCCGCCCTTGGCACCGCCGGCACAGAACCCGCCGCCACCACCGCCGACGGCGGCGCCCCAGAGCCCGCCGCCGCCACCCCAGAACCCACCGGCGCCGGGCGAGAGCCCGGCCGCGCCGGCAGCCCCGACCGTCCCTCCCCTGCCGCCGGCGTCACCGCAGGAAGCGGCCGACGTCCAGGCGCTGCTCGACCGCGTCAACTTCTCCCCCGGCGTCGTCGACGGCGCCTTCGGCGAGAACACCCGCAAGGCCCTGGCCGGCTTCCAGGAGGCCCACGACCTGCCGGTCACCGGCCAGGTCGATCCGCTCACCTGGCAGAATCTGCTGGCGGCGAGCGGCGGCAAGCCCTGGACGGAGTACACCATCACCGCCGACGACACCAAGGGGCCGTTCTACGAGATCCCGGCGGACATGGAGGCGAAGGCCAAGCTGCCGGCGCTGGGCTACGAATCGCCGCTGCAGTTGCTCGCCGAGCGCTTCCACGCTTCCGAGAAGCTGCTGCACGCGCGCAATCCACAGGCCCAGTTCGTCGCCGGCGAGACCATCCAGGTGCCCAACGTGCGCCAGGTCCCCGAGCGGCGGACGGCGTCGCCGCCCGCCAACGCCCGGATCGTGGTCTCCAAGTCACGGCTCACCCTGACGGTGGACAACGGCGACGACCTGCTGTTCTTCGCGCCGGTGTCGGCGGGCAGCGAGCACGACCCGCTGCCGCTCGGCAACTGGAAGGTGCTGGGCGTCTCCCACCGCCCGGTCTTCCATTACAACCCGCAGCTGTTCTGGGACGCCAACCCGAAGAACGCCAAGGCGGCCATCGCCCCGGGGCCCAACAACCCGGTCGGCCTGGTCTGGATCGATCTGTCGAAGGAGCACTACGGCATCCACGGCACTCCCGACCCGGAGAAGATCGGCACCACCTACTCGCATGGCTGCGTGCGGATGACCAACTGGGACGCTCTCACCGTCGCCGGTCTGGTCAAGCCGGGGACCGCGGTCGTCTTCGAGCCATGAGCCGGGAGAAGCGGCCCCGGCGCCGTGGACCGCCGGTGCTGCTCGCCGTCCTCGGAGGCTACGCGCTGGGGGCGGCGACGGTGCTGCTGGTCCTCTGGGTCTACGGCCTGCAAAGGACCGGCGGCCTGACGGCGGACGCCACGCGGCCGTGGCCGCCGGGCGCCACGCTGCCGCCGGCCGCCCGCCCCCCCTCTCCGATCGCCGTCTCCCCCACGCCGCCATCGCCGAACGGCCAGGGGAGCACCACCCTGCCGCCGTCCCCGGGCGCCGCGGTTCCTCGCGTCTCGCCCCCGTCACCGGGAGCGGCGCCACCCTCCGCACCACCCCCGCCACCGCCCCCTGACGACGAGATCGCGGCGTTGCGCCACCGCCGGCTGCTGCTGCCGGTCCAGGGGGTCCGGCGCGAGCAGCTGGTCGACTCCTTCGCCGACAGCCGCACGGGCCACCTCCACGAGGCGCTGGACATCATGGCGGCGCGCGGCACGCCGGTGCTGGCGGTCGAAGACGGCCGCCTGGCGAAGCTCTTCTTCAGCCGCCAGGGCGGCAACACCGTCTACGAGTTCGACCCCGCGGCGACCTACGCCTATTACTACGCCCACCTGGACCGCTATGCCGACGGCCTGCGCGAAGGCGCCGAGCTGCAGCGCGGCCAGGTCATCGGCTACGTCGGCACCACCGGCAACGCGCCACCGAACGCCCCGCACCTGCACTTCGCCATCTTCCGCCTGAACGCCGACAAGCACTGGTGGGAAGGCACGGCGCTGGATCCCTTCCTCGTCCTGGCCCCGCCCTGACCGCCGAGAACCGGACCCGCCGAGAGCCTGACCCACCTAGAAGAGGCGCAGCGTCTTGGCCGTCGGGAACAGGTTGCTGGCCGGGCGCGTCAGAACCACCTCGATGTAATACAGATGGAGAGCGAAGTTGAAGGTGGCCGCGGGGAACGTGCAGCTGCTGCACATGTTGACGGCCCCGGCAAGCGAGTCGGCGGTACAGATGACCGTCTGGCTGCCGGTGCAGGGCTCGACCTGGAAGAGCGTCGCGGTCACCGCGTTCGCCGGCAGCCCGGCGGCGCTGTAGCCGAGCTCGAGGGTCGTCCATCCCGGCATGTCCGGGTTGGCGTTGTTGTCGAAGGTGTTGGTGACGTTGTAACGCGCGATGACCGGCGTCAGGGACGTGGAGCCGGTGAGATAGGTCAGCGCCGGCCCGTTGAAGGTGAAGAAGCTCAGCGACGAGCCGTCGATCGCTCCGGTGGAGGCGACCGCGGTCCAGTCCTTGGCGGCGAACGCTCCAGGCGTCAGGGTGAGCAGCAGGGCCACGAAGACGATGAGGCGGCTTCCTGATCTCATGGATCTCTCCTGGGGACCGCCACCCGCGCCACCGCGGGTCGCGTTCCAGCCGAGTTCCGAGGCGCTCGGAATCGAGGCACTCGTTTAAATAAACAGGTGCCTCAATACCTGTAGAGTGAGCCGCCGGCCGGCGCTAGCCGGCCGCCGCCACAGCCGCCACAATGGTGAAGCGCGAGCTCACGGTCTGCGATCCTCCCGGTCCGGTGATCGTGACCACCAGCCGGTACTCGCCGGGCGCCAGGCCCTGCGGCGCGCGGAAAACCGCTCGGTAGACGTCGGGCCGCCCGCCTTCGCCGGGCTCGCGGCCGGAGACTCGGATCTCGCCGGCGCCGAGGTCGCGGCCGTCCTTGCTCTGCACCGTGGCCCGGGCCGCCAGCTCGCCCTCCCCCAGGTTGTAGCCCACCAGCGCCACCGCCGCCTGCTCTCCCGGAGCGAGCGCCGGCAGCGCGGCGGGCACATAGGTCCGATCGCCGACCGCGAAGGGGTACGAGGCATTCCGCTGCTCGCCGCGGGGCAACTCGCGCACCACCATCCATCGCCCCGCCGTCTCCGGGAAGAAGGGCGGCAGCAGCACCGGCGCCGTGCCGCCGAAGGCGGGCACGGTCAGCACCTGCGTCCGCTTGCCAAAGGCGCCGGTGTCGCCGTTGCGCACCATCACCCGCACCGAGTAGTCGCCGGGCGGCAGCTCGAGATGGCCGAAGAACTTGAGGCCCGCCTCGCGCAGCGCCGCGCCGGTCTTCTCGAGATCGAGGCGCATCGCCTGGTCGAAGGAATCCTGGACCTGGCCCTGGGCGTCGACGGCGTTGACGTAAAGCTCGGCGGTGAGACTCTTGCCGGCGCCGCCGGCGAGCAGCGTCGCGCCGTCCGCCTCCACCACCACCGGCACGTAGGCCTTCGCGGCGGCGGTGCGGAACGGCGCCGCCAGCACCGCGGTGACGATCGATCCCGAGGCGCGGCCGCCCATCATCTGATCGCCGGCGGCCAGCAGCTTCTCAGTCGGCGCCAGCTGCTGGAAGGGCCGCGGCGCGTAGTAGCCGGGGCGGTAGGTGACGCGGGCGCCGCGCGGCGCGTTCTTGAGCACCACCTTGATGGAATGATAAGAGCCCGCGGCCAGCGGCCCCTTGGGCTGGAAGGTGAGCAGGTAGGTGACGGCGGTGCTCCTCGCCAGCTGCCGCATCGCCTCGCCCAGGTCGTTGAAGTTCTGGAACAGCTCGCCGCCGGTGTCGTGCGCCATCTGGAACAGCGCCGCCTTGCCGGCGGGCCGCCCGTCGCCGCCCATGTCGAGGTCCTGGGCGCCGCGCAGGCCGCCGATGTCGACCGACTCGATGACGCAGCCGGAGCGGCGGAAGGCCTCGAGCATCTTTTCGAGGCGGTTGTTGCCGCTCGAGCTGCCATAGCGCGTGTCCGACTCGATCAGGAAACCGGCTCCCGCCACGCTGGTGTCGGACATCGCGTCCTGGGCGTCGGCGTTCTGCTCGCCTTGCAGGATGGTGCTGTCGAAGCCTTCCGAGAACAGCACCACCAGCTTGCGGCCCGACACCGCGTCCATCATCCGCGCCAGCCTGCCGAAAGCCTGGGTCATGGCGGCGAGCTCGTTGCGGGCCTCCGCCTGGTTCATCCGCTGGTTGAGCTTCGACTCC
>DATGHG010000037.1:0-5354 GCA_035308185.1 Thermoanaerobaculia bacterium
GTCGACGATCAGCGCATTGCAGCCCTCGACGTCGCCGATGACGAACATCACCTCGGCCTCGTTGGGCTCGGGGCGGCGCTTGTCGACGATCGCCAGCCCCACCTCCATCCGCTTGGCGATGGCGCGGGCGCGCTCGACGCCGCCGGCGTCGGGCGAAACGATGACCAGGTCGGGGAGGTTCAGCTCGCGGACCGCTTCGAGCAGCACCGGCGCGGCGAACAGGTGGTCGACCGGCACGTCGAAGAAACCCTGGATCTGGTCGGCGTGCAGATCCATGGTGAGCACGCGGTCGGCGCCGGCGCGCGAGATCAGGTCCGCCACCAGCTTGGCGGTGATCGGCACGCGCGGCTGGTCCTTCTTGTCCTGCCGGGCGTAGCCGTAGTAGGGCAGCACGGCGGTCACCCGCGACGCCGAGGAGCGCTTGAAGGTGTCGAGCATGATCAGCAGCTCCATCAGGTTCTCGTTGACCGGCTCGCAGGTCGGCTGGACCACGAACACGTCCGAGCCGCGGACGTTCTCCTGGATCTGGCAGAAGATCTCGCCATCGGAGAAGTTGCGCGCCGAGACGTTGCCCGGCCGCAGGTTGAGGTACTCGCAGATCTCCTGCGTCAACATCGGATGCGCGCGTCCGCCGAAGATCTTCAGTTCGCCGGGCATACTCCTCCGCTCATGGAAAAACCAGGCTGCAATTCATCGCCAACGAGTTTCCGGTCCGGAACAGGCTGGTTGGGGCGGGAGGATTCGAACCTCCGAATGCCAGATCCAAAGTCTGGTGCCTTACCACTTGGCGACGCCCCAGTCTCGATCGACCCCGCAGGCCCGCCTGGCACGGCCCAGTCCCGCATGCTCGCTCCTCGCCGCCGCTGCTCGCCGAGGCGCAGGACACGGGGCCGCGGGCGCCCCGGCGCCGGCGAGCGGGACCGTCAGGTCACGGTCCAGAACGAGTCGCGCAGATGCATCTCCTCGATCTCCTCCAAGGTCTTTTCGGGCGGTTTTTGAGCGGCGGGAGGCGCGGCCGCCTGATCCGACCGGCCGTCGTCTCCAGGGTGGCCGGCCTTGCCGTCGTGACCATCGGTGGCATTTGCAGGGACCGCAGGGGTCGCCGGGACCGCAGCGGCCGCAGGCATCGCCGGCGTCGAGGCCGCGGCGGCAGCGGCGGGCGCTGCAACCAGCACCGGACGGGCGGCGGCCGCTTCGCTCGGAAGCGCCGGTGCGGTGACGGCGTTGCGCGGTGCGGCGGCCGGCGGCGCGGGTAGGCGCTCGCCCCGCTCGCCCAGCACCCGCTCGTACTCGGCCAGGATCTGGTCCTCGATCATGCGCCGCGTCTCGTTGTTCAACGGGTGAGCCACGTCCTTGAACTCGCCGTTCTTCTTCTTCCGGCTCGGCATGCTGATGAAGAGGCCGTCCCTGCCCTGGATGATCTTGATGTCGTTTACCATGAAACACTGATCGAACACGATCGAGACGAAAGCCTTGAGCTTTTCCTCCTGGATCGGAAAAACCTTGACCTCTGTGATCTCCATGTCGCGTCCTCTCACCATCCCTGGTAGGACCCTGGGCGCGTCCAAGAGCGGCGAGGGGGCCGCGTGGCCACCGAAAGCCGGCCAGCGCCTCGGGCTCGCGACGGCACACCGGAACGGCGCGGACGTTTGCGGCAGATGCAGAGGCGCAAAGGCCCGCGTCCGGAGAGCTATGCTCGACACGTCGCCGGGTGTCTGTCGCGTCATTATATACCCGCCGGAACGCTGAAGCGCGCACGGAACGGGACCCCTCCCGGGCCCCCGATGCGCGGTGATCGGATGCCGCGGCCCCTTGGCCAGGCGCCATATGCTAGAGAGCCGCCGCGGCACTGTCAAACCGGGAGGCCCCGCGGTAGTGGGGTACCACTACCGGCCGCGCTGCGGCACTGCGAGATCTCAGCCGCCGCCCTGGGCCCCGCTGCCCGGCAGCGGGACGGCGGCGCAGGATCCCTCCCGATAGTCGGCGCGGGGCGTCATCGGCGCCAGCTGACGGAGTGGTTCCCGCACCGCCTCCCGCCAGCGGACCTGCACACCCTTGCGACGGTCGGAGAGCACCGACCAGGCGCCGCTGTTCGCCCACGAGAGGATCGGGGCGGCGCCGGCGTCCAGCCACAGGCCCCAGCTCACGATCTGGCCTCCCTGCACGACCGCGCTCCAGCCACGGCCGGCGGCGTCCCGATAGGCGACGGTGGCGGCGGCGGCGGGCGAGCCGGCGGCACTGGCGACGCCGGCGCTCGTGGCGCTCCGGACGATGCTCGCCGGCGAGCCGGGCGGCACCGGCAGGCGCCCGAGCAGCAGGGGCGGCAGTGCGGAGAGCGACAGCGAGCCGAGCGGCAGGAAGGCGAGGTCGAGGGTGCCGCCGAGCCGGCACCAGGTGTGGCCGCGATGGTCGAGCCAGAGGCCGTGGTCGCCGTCGACGTCGATTCCCCACACCGCGCGCCCCAGCGGGTCCACCGCCTGCGCCTGATAGCGCACCGGCGAGGCCAGGCGCAGGATCAGGTTGAGGCTGGCATCGCCTTCGGCGCCGGAGACGGCGACGCGGTAGAGGATCTGCGAGCCATAGGCGGCGTTGGGCACCTGCCAGGCCGCCTCGGCAGGCGCCGCCGGCGGCGGGGCTGGGGCCGTCGCTCCCGGCGATCTTGGCGCGGTCCCGGGGACGCCAGTGCAGGCAACTGCCGCCAGCAGCGCCAGCAGTGCCGCCAGGGTGGGCAAGGCGGCCAGGGCGGCCAGGGCGCCGGCAGGCCGGGTCGGCCGGCGGCCGGCCGCGCCGGCACGCGTCATCGATCGGCGGAGCATGCCGCGATCGGCGACGACCGGCGCAGCTGCCGGCGGACCTTCCCTTCCCCTCGCGGCGGGATTCCTGGTCTCACGGCCGATGGTGGCTGCCTGCCAGACCGTCGAGCTTGCGTCTCACGGCGTCGGCCTTGGCGTGGTCGTCGCCTTCGAGCTCGAGGGCGCGGCGGTAGGCCTCGCCGGCCCGCTCCGGCTGGCCCATGGCGCTGTAGACGTCGCCCAGGTGCTCCTCGACGGTGCCGTCGGCGATCTCGAGCCGGGTCGCCCGCTCGAGCTCGGTACGGGCCTGCTCCAGGCGGCCGAGCCGGAAATAGACCCAGCCCAGGGAGTCGACGTAGGCGCCGTTGTCGGGCTCGAGCGCCACCGCCTTCTCGACCAGCTTCCGCGCCTCGTCGAGGTTCTCGCCGCGCTCGGCGAACATGTAGCCCAGGTAGTTGAGCGCCGCATGGTAGTCGGGATCGACGCCCAGCAGGCGCCGGAACTCGGCCACCGCCTGCTCGCGCTTGCCGGTGCGCTCGTAGGCCGCGGCGAGCAGGAAGCGAGCCGCCTTGGCGCCCGGCTCCTTCAGGCCGGGATCCGGCCGTCCGAGCAGCTTTTCGAGCACCGGGATGGACTCGGCGTAGCGGTCGAGGCGCTGGTAGGCCTCGGCCGCGGCCAGCGGCGCGCGGGACTCGCGGTCGCCGGCGAGGTCCTCGAGACGGCGGGCCGCCTCCCGCTCGCGGCCGGCCCGGAACAGCACCTCGGCGCGCTTGGCGACGAGGTTGGGCGAGGGCGGGCTGGCCTGTTCCTTCTCCAGCAGCTTGAGCGCCTCGTCATAGCTCTTGCGCTGCACCATGGCGTCGGCCGCGAGCAGCACCGCCGGCTCGCGGGCGGCCTCCTCCTTGGCGCCCAGTCGCAGCAGCGGCTGCAGGGTCTCGCTCACCCGGTCCCACTGTTTGGCGTCGTAGTAGACCTGCGCCAGCTCGAGCCGGGCCTGCCGCTCCTCGTCCTGCTTGCCGGCCTTGGCGAGACCCGCGGCGAGCTCGGCGAGGACGCGCGCCGCCTCGTCGGGACGGCCGGCGCGCTCGAGCACGCGCGACAGGATGCCGGCGAGCGCCGCGTCGGTGGGGCGGGCGCCGCGCAGCTGCTCGAGCACCTCGCCGGCCTCCTGGTTGCGGCCCTGCGCGGCCAGCGCCAGGCCCTTGAGCAGCAGCAGCTGCATTTCGTCCGCGTCGCCGGCGGCCGGATCTTGCAACGGCGCGGAGGGCGCGACGCGCGGTCCCTGGGACGATTGGAGCAAGGGCTCCACCGTCGCCAGCGCGCGGTCCACGTCGCCGGTCAGGTAATAGGCCCAGGCGAGCTGGCGCCGCAGGCGCGCATCGTCGCGCCCCGGCTCCGGCGCCGCGAGCAGCGTCGCCAGCACCGCGGCGTAGTCGTTGCGGCGGCCCTCGAGCTCGGAGAGGGTCAGGCGCGCCTCGAGCGCGCCAGGCTCGAAGCCGAGGATCTGCGCGAGCACCGCCTCGGCGTCCTTGGGTTTGTCGTCGCGCAGCAGCGCCTCCACCAGCATGGCGTAGGCGGCGCGCTGCTGAGGGGCCTGGCGGATCACCTCCCGGAAGGCTTCCGCCGCCTTGGCCGGCTGCTGCCGTTCGAGGTACAGACGGCCGAGGCTGATCGCCGTCTGCAGATCCTCCGGGTCGCGCTGATGGACGGTCTCGAGCGCTTCGAGGGCGGTTTTCAGCGCCGCGGCGTCCTGGCTCCCCAGCTCGAGGTAGACGAAGCCGACGCCGCGCAGGACGTCGAGGTTCCCGGGCGCGAGCTTTTGCGCCTTGCTGACCTCTTCGGCCGCCTGCCGCAGGTAGCTTGCCTGCGCACCCGGCAGCCGCGCTGCCTGTGACAGCCGGCCGAGCAGCTGGGAGTGCTCGAGATGGATGTAGGCAGCGTCGGGCCGGGCCTTCTCGGCCGCCTCGAAGGCCGCCAGGGCCTCGCTCAGGTTGCCGTCGCCGGCCAGCAGGTTGGCGATCAGGAACTCGTAGTCGCCCGACGCGCCGCCGGCGGCCGCCGGCGACGGGGCGGCCGGGGTCGCCGGCGCCGCAGGAGCCGGCGTCGCAGCCGAGGGCCGGGCCGCCGGCGGTGCCAGCGCCGTCAGCGGGAGCGATGAGGCCAGGGGCGCGCAGGTCGCGAGGACGGTGAGGGGCAGCAGCCGGCGCAGAGAGATCACGGACTTCCTCATCCGGTCACAATAGCAGCCGGACGCGGCGCTTTACAAGGTTGCTGAGCCGCTTCTATAATCTCGTCCCAGCAGATAAGTGGCGTCCCGACAAGCAGTTAGGAAATCAACCTCGAACCCCCTTCCGCCGGCACCGGAATTGAGCGAGAAACGGCCTCGCGAGCATGGGTAAGCTCGGGCAGCTCCTGGTCGCGCGGGGCTGGATCACGGTCCAGCAGCTCACGCGCGCCCTGCAGAACCAGAACGCGGTGGGCGGGCGGGTCGGCACCTGCCTGCTCGAGATGGAGGTGCTGGGCGAGGACCTCCTCGTGCGCTCGCTCTCCGAGCAGCTGGGA
>DATGHG010000038.1:0-45913 GCA_035308185.1 Thermoanaerobaculia bacterium
TCTCGTCGCGAGCCAGCAGCAATCGCCGCGGCCGCTCCGGCCGCTCGTCCCAGATGGCCAGTGCGAACATGCCGCGGAGGCGCGCCAGCATGGCTTCGCCATGGCGCCGGTAGAGGGCGAGCACGACCTCGGTGTCACCGCTGCCGCGGAACTGCCAGCCGTCCGCGGCGAGCTCGGCCCGGAGCTGGCGGAAGTTGTAGATCTCGCCATTGATCACGATCTGGACCCGCCCCGAGTCGCCGGCCATCGGCTGGGCGCCGGTCGGGGAGAGATCGAGGATGGCGAGGCGCCGGGAGGCGAGCCCGGCCCTGCCGTCCGCGGACACCCAGGCTCCCGCCGCGTCGGGGCCGCGCGCGGTCATCGCCTCGCGCGTCCGCAGCAGCTCCGCGCGGTCGATGGCGGGCGCCGCCGCGCCGAAGCTGAAGATGCCGTTGATGCCGCACATTGGGATCGTGATGCTCAGTCCGCGGCGGCGCCGGAGGCGGTGGTCGATCCGCTGGCGACTTCGCCGGTCAGCCGGTCCAGCAGGGGCCAGAGGCGCTCGCGGAACCGTTGCGGCGTGAAGCAGCGTTCGAGGCGCCGGCGGCCGGCCTCGCCCATGGCGCGCGCCGCCTCCGGGGAGGCGAGCAGCCGGCCCAGGGCGGCGGCGATCTCCTCGACGTCGAGCGGGTCCACCAGCAGACCCGTTTCCTGGTCGACGACGATCTCCGCCGCCGCGCCGGCGCGGGCGGCGAGGCACGGCTTGCCCGCCCGCATCGCCTCGAGGTAGACCAAACCGAAGCCCTCGCCGCGGCTGGGCATCGCGAAGGCCGCGGCGCGGGCATAGAGCTCGGCCAGGGTCGCCTCGCTCACGAAGCCGGTGAACAGGACCTGGCCGGAGACCTGCAGAGACGCCGCCAGCGCCTCCAGGCGGGGGCGGTCGCCGCCGTCGCCGGCGATGACCAGGCGCGGTGGGCCGCCGCCAGACGCCGGCGGGCGGGGCAGCGCCTGGAGGAGTTGATCGTGCCCCTTGTAGCGTTCGGTCGCGTCCATGCGTCCGACGATCAGCAGGTACCCGTGCCCGGCGCGGTCCAGGAGCGCCGCATCGACCTTGCCGGCCGGCGGCCGCTCTTCGAGGCACAGCGGCAGCACCTCCACCGGCCCGAAGTCGGCGTTCGCCGCCCGCGCCGCCGCGAGGGTGTGATTGGAGGTTGCCAGCCGCACGGTGGCGCCCCGCAGGGCGCGGGCGCGGAGGCCGGAAAGGCGCCGCCAGACCTCGATGCCATAGATGGCCAGCAGATAGGGTGCGCGCAGGGGCGCCGGCAGCCAGGCCTGCACCCGCGCCGGTCCCAGCAGGTCGTAGACGCAGGCCACCCGCCGGTGGGCGATCTGCCGCCGCCAGACGGCGAGGGCGAGCGCGCCCTGGTTGCCGGAGAAGCCGTGCGCCACGTCGCCGGTGCCGAAGCCGTCCAGCCCTCCCAGCGAGAAGAGGCGCCAGTCGATGCCGTGCTGCCGTGCGAACTCGGCGCTACCGGCGGCCAGCAGCCGGCCGGCCAGCGCCCGGCCGCCGCCGTCGAGCTCGAGCCCGGCAGAGACGAACATCAGGTCGCGTCGGGATGGCTTTGCCTGCATCGGAGCCGGGTGACCTCCTTTTCCTGGCGGCAGCGCAGGTAGGCGACCCCCCGGGGGAGGTCCGGCAAATCGAACGGATCTGGCGGATAGAAGGCTACTTCGGACTTCAGGATGGGCACGTCCGTGCGGCGACCTCGACCTCCGGCAATGGCGGCGGCCCCATTTTCACAGAAGAACGGCCGTTCGCGCAACTACGCCTCCTCGGCATTCGAGGCATTCGACTGCCACGAGGGCGGGGCTGCGCTCCGAATCGGCATGTCCTGAGAGAACAAATCGGCACTTTCCAGGCGCAAACCGGGCGTAAGGCCGTTGTCACCAAGTTATCGATAGACGAACCTTTCCTCTCATGGGGGTTGCGCCGCGGGGCCAAGATCGGCCCCTGCGACTACACCACCCCGGAAAGGTTCGTATGCCTCAAGGAAGACGTGTCGGTGCGATCGTCCTTCTCCTCTCCCTCTTCGCGCTGCTTCCTCTCCAAGCCGCGGGGCGCTCCCCGGAGGGAGCGCAGGCTCCACAGACGAGTGCGTGGAGTCAAGCACTTGCGGCACTCCACACGTTGGTCGCGGCCCTCCTGCCGGGGCAGGCTCCCAAGGCGCCGGGCGCGCCACGCCGGCTCCCGATCCTCCCGTCTTGCAGTTCCGGCATGGACCCGGACGGCGGCTGCTCCACTTAGCGCCTCCCGGGGAGATCTCTCTTCGCGCCGGCTTCTGGCCGGCGCGCTTTTTCTCTAGAGGCAGTACCCCTCCCAGGTTCCCACTTTACGGTATACAGTTCTGCGATAACGCGAGAACTTGCAGGAGGGAGAGATGGCGGAATGGCACTTGTCGGCGGACCTCTTCCGCCGATTCCTCGACGGCAGAACCGATAACGAGCAGTCGAAGGAGATCGTCCGGCATCTGATCCATGGTTGCGAGGAATGCACCGCTTTGGGCTCCCGCCTGGTCTCCGAGTCGGGCTATTGGTTTCCGAAGCGCGGCTTTGCCGCTTCCGACGATGCCTACGAAACAGCCGTCGAGGCTTCCTTTTGCTTCGCCACCAAAGAAGAGCGCCGGATGGCGGTCGAGCGTCTTCTCGGGTGGGGCCAGTGGGCGGCGGTCCAGCCCCTGCCGCCCGATGAGCGCCGACGTCTGGTCCTTGCCGACCGCGATTACCACCATTGGGGCTTCTACCGAGCCCTGCTTGATGCCGCCCACGCTTACGGCTTCTCCGATCCCCGCGCAGGGGTCAACGTCGTGGAGCTTGCCCTGGCGGTTTCCGAGTTGCTTTCCGTTGCCAAGGTCGGAGGAGAAGATGCCGCGACCGACCTGCGGGCCAAGGGCTACGCCATTCTCGGCAACGCCCGCCGGCTGGCCTCCGATCTTGCCGGCGCTCGCGAAGCCATCGACGAGGCATGGCGCCTCCACGACGAGGGCACGCGCGATCCCTTGGAGAAGGCGCAAATCATTTCCTTCGATGCCTCATATATCAGGATGATGGGCGATTTCGAGGCGGCCGAATCCGTCCTTGAAGAGGCTCTCCGAATCTACGTCACGGCGGGCGACAGCCACATGCAGGGCAGGACCTTGATCAAGATGGGCGACGCCATCGGCTACGTCAATCCTGAGCGGGGCATCCTTCACCTGACGCGGGCTATCGATCTCATCAATACGTCTCGCGAGCCGCGGCTCGAGCTCTGCGCCCAACATGACCTTGCCCACTTCCTCTCCGATGCCGGCTCGCCCGAAGAGGCTCTCGCACTTCTTGACCGGGCGCGGCCCCTCTACAAGCAGTTCCCGGACGACTGGACGCAACTCCGTCTGCACTGGCTCGAAGGGCGCATCGCCCGCGGCTTGGGGCACCTGGACGAGGCGGTTCATATCTTCCGCCAGGTCTTTCAAGCCTTCCGGGAGCGCGACCTCCACTACGATCTGGTCATGGCAGCGATCGATCTCGCCGAAGCCCAGGTCGCCCAGGGGAGCCACGAGGCGGCCGCCCGGCTCGCCGCCGAGATCTACACGGCCATGGGAGCCTGGGGCCTTCACCGCCATGCGCTGACAGCCTGGCTCATGCTCGAAAACGCGCTCGAGCTTCGTCAAGCGGAGGATCTCTTCGGAAAGATCCGCATCTATTTCCGCCGCCGCTGGCACAATCCGGCGGAGTTCACGGGGGAGTAGAATTGCAAGGCTCTCTGGAGAAAGCGTGCCCGCGTTCGATTCGATCTCCCAGGATCAGCTCCTCGACCGGATCGTCGGGAGGATGGAGTTCGAGCGCACGCGCCAACCGGCGTTCACTCTCCTGCTGGGCTCCGGCTTCAGCGCCCCGCTGATCCCCACGGCGGGGCAGGTGGTCGCCAGCGACGTCGCCTGGTGGCTTTTCTGGCGGCGGCAGGTCGGACCTTGGCGCCGGCCCGGAGGTCCTGAGCTGAGTGAAGCCGTCGGGCCACTCGCCCTCGTCTGTTCCTGAAGAAGCCGGCCTCTCGCCGTCGATCCGCCGGCTGCCTATCCGCCCTTCAGCTCAGCCAGTCTTCGAGCCGCAGACCCTCGAAGGCAGCGAAATCCGATCGGTTGGCGGTCACCAGGATCAGGTCGTTGACACTCGCGATCGCGGCGATCTGGCCATCGACGAAGCTGGGCGTCCGGCCCAGGGCCAGCAGCCTGGCGCGCTCCCGTGCGTGCCAGGCCGCGGCCGCCTCGTCATAGGGAAGGATGGGCAGATCGGCCCGTATGACGGTGGCGAGATAGTCGTCGAGCTGCTCTTTGCGCCGCGATTGCGGGAGGCGCTCGCAACCGAACTTCAACTCGTGCCAGGTGGGAGCGCCGATTCCCATAACCCCTGTATGCCGTTGCAAGCGTCTCAGCAGGCGGCGGTTCGGCGAGAGCCGCACCGGCTCCGAGACGACGTTGGTGTCGAGCAGGAAGCGCAAGCTCACCAGGTGAAGTCTCTGCCCGTGGAGGTGTCGCGGGCTCCCTCAAGCCATTCTTCGGGCTCGATCGCATTGGCCGCGAAATCCGGATGCCGGCGCAGGAAGTCCTGGTACGCCGCCATGAAGCCTCGCCTTCCCTCTCGCAGCCGCTCGAAATCCGGCAATGCCATCAGCACCGCGATCGGCTTGCCGCGTCGAGTCAGCTCGACGGGAGAACCGGTTTCGACCGCGCGCACGAGACCGGGTAGGTGGTTCCTTGCTTCGGCAATCGAGTATCGCTTCACGCTGGCGTCACCTTTCTAGCCATCTAGATGTACATCTTACCGCAGGCGCAGCGACCGGGCAAGCGGCCCTGCACCTGGGTGGTTTCCAACAGTGTGTGGGCGGCTCCCGCCGGCTGGATATGGGATCTCTCCGTCTCAGGTCGTCATGGCGCCCGGACGCGGGCCGTGCCGCCAGGGGCTTCCATGCTGTAAGTGTAATGGATCTATAGGCTTGCGGCCATGACGATCCTGTGACTAGGATGATCTCCCGGTAAAGGCTATCGATGGCGAATAGGCTGCCCGCGTTCGATTCGATGTCCCAGGATCAGCTCCTCGAAGTGATCGCCGGGGCGATCGAGTCCAAGCACACGAGCCCGGCGTTCACTCTGCTGCTGGGCTCCGGTTTCAGCGCCCCGCTGATCCCCACGGCGGGCCAGGTGGTCGCCCGGGACGTCGCCTGGTGGCTCTTCTGCCGGCGGCAGGCGAGCGGCGGCAAGAGTTTCGCGCCTCGTCCAGCCGAAGACGCCAAGGTGCGCGAATTCGAGCAACAGCTCTGGCCGAAGATCCAGACCGAGTGCAAGGTGGACCTCAAGTTGAGGGACGGCCTGCCGGCGACGGACGCCGAGAACGTCGGCGAGGCTTACCAGGCGATCATGAGCGGCCCGGCCGTGAGCGGTCTGTCCGACCCGCGGCGGCGGCGGGATTATCTGCGCGACCTCTGCAAAAGGATCGGCCCGCGGGTCAACGGCGCCCACATCTTCCTCGCCGACATCCTGCGCGCCCAGGAGTCGTTGCCCCGCCCGTTCTGCCGCACGATCTTCACCACCAACTTCGACCCCCTCTTGCAGCGCAGCCTGCAGCTGGTGAGCCGGCTCTATGTCATGAGCGACCGGCCGGAAGCGCTCGAGCCGCCGGAAGACGAGGACCATGACGCCATCCACCTCGTCTACACCCATGGCAGCGTCCATCGCTACTTGCTGCTCAACAACAGCACGGAAATGGCCAAGTGGCGGGAAAAGAACGCTGCGGCCCTGGTGCCGTACCTCCAGCGGCACGGTGTCCTGGTGCTTGGCTACAGTGGCTGGCAGGATGCGACCATGAAGGCACTCACGGACTGCCAGTCCTTCGACGGCAACCTTTACTGGTGCGACCTGCATCTCGAGAAAGCGGCGGAGACGTGCTTGAGCAAGCCGGCACGCGACCTTCTTGCAAATAAGCGCGGCAATGCTTACTACGTGCCTATCGCCGGCGCCGACGAATTGATGCTCGCCCTGCACCGCAGGCTCGGCCTCGACGAAGGGCCGCGCTTCATCCGTGATCCGATCGGCCAGATGATCGAAAACCTTAAGAGCGTCGAGGTGTCCGACGCCCGGGAGCCGGCGAACGAGCCCCGCGCCATCGACACTCTCAAGGACTCCCGAAACCGCACCATTGCCCGCCTAGAAGCCGCGTGGCAGGTCTTCGAGAATCCCGAGCAGGTCCAACCCGTCAACGACGCGGCGGTCACCGCGAAGACCATGGACGATGCGTTCGGAAAAGCGGAGGCCGGAGATCTCGACCAGGCGATCGCCCTTTGGACGAAGGTCGGAGAAGACCAGCGAATGCCGGAGGCGGACAGAGCGCAAGCCCTTCTCAACCGCGGCGTCGCTCACGACAAGCGGGGCAGGCGGGGACAGGCGATCGCGGACTACACGCGGGTAACGGAACTGCACAACGCGCCTGCGGATGAGAAGGCCACGGCCCTCAACAACCGCGGCGTCGCTTACGGCAAGCAGGGCAGGCCGGACCTAGAGATCGCGGACTATTCCGGGGTGATGGCCGTGTCCAACGCGCCTGTGGAGCAGCGGGCCATGGCCCTCAACAACCGCGGCGTCGCTTACGGCAAGCAGGGCTGGCTTGAGCAGGCGATCGCAGACTACACGGCGGTGATTGACCTGCCCGAGGCGCCTGTGGAGCAACGGGCCGCCGCATTCATTCGCCGCGGCGTCGCTTACGGCAAGCAGGGCAGGTTAAAGGAGGCGATCGCGCATTTCACGACGGTGATCGCCATGCCAGACGTGCCTCCTCGCGGGAAAGCGGATGCCTTGGCGAACCGCGGCTGGTTCCGCTTCACCAATCAGCCACCCGACCTCACCGGCCTTCGGGAGGACTCCGAGGCGGCCTTGGCGATCACACCGTGGCTGAACTACTGCCGATTCAACCTGGGACTGGCCCTTTTCCTTGCGGGCGAATCGCAGAGCGCAATCAAAGAGTACGCCCGAGCCGCGCTGGAGGCCGACCATGCCGCCCAGATCCGCACCGCGCGAGAGGATCTGGAGCAGGCCACGATGAACCAGCAAGCTGCTGGAATCGAGGAGATCCTGGCCCTGCTCAGGTCGCGCGAAGCGGACCTTGGCGCCGGCTCCAGGTGAAGTCCCTTGCCTTGGAGGAGTCGCGGGCTCCCTGAAGCCAGTCTTCGGGCTCGACCGCATCGGCCGCGAAATCCGAATGCCGGCGCAGGAAGTCCTGGTACGCTGCCTTGAAGTCCTGTTTTCCTTCGCACAGCCGCTAGGGCTGCGCCGCCATGGCGGCTCCCAGGTAGCCCTGGCGCTCGAGGTGGAGCAGGATCTCCTGCGCCGCCTGCTCCGGCGACAGCGCGCCGGCGTCGATCGCCAGCTCGGCGTCGGCGGGCTCCTCGTAGGGGTCGGAGATGCCGGTGAACTCCTTGATCAGCCCGGCCCTCGCCTTGGCATAGAGACCCTTGCGGTCGCGCTCCTCGCAGATGGCGAGCGAGGTGGCGACGTGCACCAGCACGAAGCCGCCGCCGGGCTCGATCAGCGCCCTCACCTCCCTGCGCACCGCATCGTAGGGCGCGATCGGGGCGCAGATCGCGATGCCGCCGTTCCTGGTGATCTCGGCGGCGACGAAACCGATGCGGCGGATGTTGATGTCGCGATGCTCCTTCGAGAAGTTGAGCTCGGACGACAGATGCTTGCGCACGATGTCGCCGTCGAGGAGCGTCACCGGCCGCCCGCCCAGCTCCATGAACTTGACCACCAGCACGTTGGCGATGGTGGATTTGCCGGCCCCCGACAGGCCCGAAAGGAAGACGGTGAAGCCCTGCCGGTGCCGCGGCGGATGGGTGCGGCGCAACTCGTCGGCCACCTCCGGGAAGGTGAACCAGGCGGGAATCTCGCGCCCGTCGGCCAGACGCTGCCGCAGCTCGGTGCCCGAGATGTCGAGCGTCCGCTTGCCGGCAGGCACCTCGTCGACCGGCAGATAGGTGTCCAGGTCCTCGACGTAGACCAGCTGCTGGAACGGCACCATCTGGACTCCCAGCTCCGCCTCGTGGGCACGCAGCAGCTCCTGGGCGTCATAGGGACCGTAGAAGGGCCGACCCGCCGCATCCTTGCCGGGACCGGCGTGGTCGCGGCCGACGATGAAATGAGTGCAGCCGAAGTTTTTGCGGATGATGGCGTGCAGCAGGGCCTCGCGCGGACCGCCCATGCGCATGGCGAGACCCAGCAGCGCCAGCTTCACGGTGTGCTGGGGGAAGCGGTGCAGGACGGCCTCGTAGCAGCGCACCCGGGTGTAGTGGTCGAGGTCGCGCGGCTTGGTCATGCCGACCGTGGGATGGATCAGCAGGTTGGCCTGCGCCTGCTTGGCGGCGCGCAGCGTCAGCTCGCAATGGGCGCGGTGCATGGGATTGCGGGTCTGGAAAGCCACCACCCGCCGCCAGCCCTCGCGGGCGATCTCGGCGCGCAGCTCGGCCGGCGTCGGCCGCAGCGACCGGAAGTCGTAGTGCGCCGGCAGCTGCAACCCTTCGAGACGGCCGGCCACGAACACCGGCTGGGTGCGCTCCAGCAGATAGGCGGCGCCGGGATGCAGCGGGTCCGTGGTGCCGAAGACGGCCGCGGCGTCGGCGCGGAGATCCGGCTCCCACAGCTCCTCGACGTGGCAGGCGGCGAGCATCACACCCTCGGGATCGCGCAGGGCAAGGACGCTGCGGCCCAGGGTCAGCGTGCTCGCCAGCTGGCGCGGGATGTCCAGGGTGATCGGGATCGGCCACAGGGTGCCGTCCGCCAGCCGCATGCGCCGGCAGACCGAGTCGTGGTCGGCTTGCCCCAGGAAGCCGGTCAGGGGCGAGAAGCTGCCGTTGAGCAGCAGCTCGAGGTCGCAGGTCTGCCGCGCCGTCAGGTCCCAGGAAGGCCAGTCGCGCGAGGCGTCCTTGAGCTCGGCCGCCCGCTGCGGCGCGGCCAGGAGGTCGACGAGCCTGCCGCCGTGCGGCTCGATCAAAGCATCCATGGGGCCGGCGTGCGGCGCATCCGGCGGGACGGGAAACGGCAGGGTCGAAGGCATCAGAGAGTCCCCAGGGCGCGGCCGGTCCGGCCGCGCCCGATCAGGTTGGCGTCAGGGCGAAGAAGCAGGCGTTCGCCAGAGAGCGGGGTGCGGCTCGACACCCGCGGCGGGACGGGTGGGCGGCAGGGCGGGGGACCGGGGAGCTTGGAACCGGGCTTGGAGCCGGGGCGTCAGGGCCGCGACGGCGAGGGTTCCGGCCGGTCCACGATCACCGAGGTGATACCGGTGGCTCCGGCCGCTCCCAGCACCGGGATCAGCAGCTCCTTGCGCTCCCACCAGGCGATGACGCAGGTGCGGCAGATCTCGTCGGCCCGCTTGACGTTGTCGGGGTCCACGCGGGTGACGATACCGTCGCAGAGGAAGCCGTTGACCCGGTTCTTCGGCTGCTTGGTGGAGGTCTCGCCGATGGTCAGGTTCTGAGCGGCGCCGTACTGCTGCGGCGTCAGCTTGATCTGGCAATCCGACGTCACCTTCGTCTTGAGAGACGGCGAGCGGGCGATCTCCCGCCCGGCGCCGTCGAGCAGCACGGCGTAGTACTCGATCTCGTGGTTGCGGCTCTCCGGCTTGGGCGGCGTCACCCAGTAGCGGCTGGAACCGCCGGGGGCGGCGAAGCTTGCGGCATTGCCGGCGCCGCCGGCGATCGCAGGCAGGTCGTGCTCGAAGTCCACCCAGTAGAAATAAGGGTGATCGGTCCACTGGAAGTACAGCCGCGCCGTGGCGCCGCCGGGCTCGCCGAGGGTCGAGGCATAGATGACCTGGTTCTCGGCGACCTTGAAGCAGCCTGCCTGCTGGACCGAGATCGACGGCGATGCCGCCCACAGGGCCGGCGCGCCGGCGGCCATCAGGCAAGCCGCCCAGAGGGCGAAGATCGAAAAAGTGCGATAGCTGCACGTTCTCATGGGATCGAGCCTCCCTGCGTTATCCTCACCGCGCGCACGGGGAACACCTATATTTTACCCCAAGATGCGCCGTGCCGTCCAATTCGTGGCAGGCGCGCCCGCTTGCAGCTCCGGCTGGCGCCGCGCAGCCACCGCCTTCGCCGCCTACTGGCCGAGGATCCGCTTGACGTAGCTTTCGACGAAAGGCGTCTTTTGCAAGTTGGGCAGCGACCGCCGGAGGGCCGTGGCGGCGCCCGGCTGATCGCCCACCTCGTAGAAGGCTACCGCCATGTAGAACAGCAGCTCGGGGTGGTCGTCGCCCGGCGGTCCGCCGCGGCGGAAGTAAGCTGCCGCCTCGGTCCAGCGGGAGTTGCGATAGGCGGCCTCGCCGGCCAGGTACTGCGCCTCCTTCGAGTCGGGATGGGCGTCGGCCAGCTGGCGGGCAAGCCGCAGCGCCTCCCTGAGATCGGGGATCGCGGTGGCGGTGAGGAGCTTTTCCGAACGCGCCATGGCCTCCCGCTCCGCCGCCGACATCGGCGCGGCGGGCCGGGATCCCGCGGGCGGCGTGGCCGCGGCGCTTGCCGGCGCTCTTGGCGCCTCGCCGCTGCCGGCGCCACCGGGCGCCGCTGCCGGTGCGGCGCCGGCTCTCGAGCCGCCACCGGCGGCGGCGGCGGCAGGCGGCGACCCCGGCCGGGTGTTCGCGCCCGCGGCGGCCGCGGTGCCCGCGGTTCCCGCGGTGCCCGAGGCAGGGGCGGTGTTCGCCGGAGCGGTGGGCCTGGCGGCGTTGGCGGGCGCCTTCAGGCCGGTCTGCCCGCCGCTCCCGGCGGTCGCGGCAGATCCCTTCCCTCCCGCGCCCCCGGTGGCCGCGGCGCCGCTGCCAGGGTCGGCAACCGCGGCCGACGGCGCCGTCGCGCCGGAGCCGCGCCCCGAGGGCGTGCCCGGCGCGCTCGGGTGCTTTGCCACCTGCTGGATGAGCGCCGCCATCTTGCGATCCTGACGGAAGCCGGACGGCAGCGCCTTCACCTGCTCCTCGGCCTGCCGCCACTGAGCCAGCTCCACCCGGCAACCGAGCAGCGCCGCGGCGTAACGCACGTCGCCGGCGCCGTCCCTCGCGCTCCCGGAAGCGGCCGGGCTCCCGGACCTGCCCGCGCCGCGCGAGCTCTTGGAGCTCCCGGCGGGCGGTGCGCCGGCCGCCGTCGCGCCGTCCGCGCTCGGCGAGGCCAGGGCGCAGGGCTCGAGGTCGGCCAGCGCTTCGCGGCAGCGATTGGCCGCCGACCGCGCCAGGCCGCGCACGCAGAGCGCCCACGGGTCCTGCGGCGCGAGCGCCACGGTGGCCTCGGCGCGGGAGAGGGCCGATGCGGTCTGGCCCTCCTCCACGTCCAGCTCGGCGAGCAGCACGTTCCACGGCACGCTCTTCGGTTCCTTTCCCAGCCGCTCCTCAAGCTGGTGCCGCCGCTCGCGCGGTGGCAGCCCGGCGATCTGCGACTCGAGCTTGCGGTTGAGCAGCGGCCGCCAGGCGGCGATCGCCTCGAGGGTGCCGGCGGGCACGGCCGCGAGCACCCGCTGCTCGAAGGCGGCGCGCACCGCCGGCGGCAGGTCGGCCTTGGCATAGGCGCCGAAGCGGTCCTCCACCTCGACGATCCGGCGGAAGGTCTCGCGGAAGGCGTCCGCGTCGCCTGCCGCGGCCTGGGCCAGACCCAGGCGGGTCAGGCAGGCGGCGAGCGCTTCCGGCTCGTCCAGCATGCCGAAGCAGGCCAGGCGCAGCTGCTTGGCGGCGGCGGCATAGTCGGCACGGTCGTAGGACTGGATGCCGTCGCGCAGCAGGTCGAGATAGAACGGGTCGGCGGCGGCGAGCGCCGCGGGCGTGCCGCCGCCGCCTCCGGCTCCGGCGACGCCGAGCAGGGTGGCGAGGACCGCCGCGGCCAGGGCCGTCGCGCCGCCGCCGGATCTCCCGGAGGATCGCTCGACAGTCATCGGGTGAACCGGGACGCTGTCGCCGGCGCCGGCGCCGCTTCCTCGGCCCCACCCAGGGCGTCGGCCGGCCGGAGCGGTTGGTCGGCGATCACCGCGCCAGGGTTGGTTACCAGGAGCTCGCGCGCCGCCGCCTCGCCCCACCGCGCGGCGATCGCGTCCCAGGCTCGCCGCAGGCCCGGCGGCCGCCGCTGCAGGTCATGCGCGTCGCTGGCCACGAAATGGACCAGACCCGTCTCGACCAGGCGGCTGGCGTCGGCCTGGGCGCGGCGGCCGAAGTCGCCGGTCAGGCTCATCGCGGTCACCTGGGCCAGCGCGCCGAGCGACACCAGGTGGGCGACCGCCGCCGGGTCGGCCAACCAGCGGATGAACTCGGGGTGGGCGAGCACCGGCCGCCAGCCGGCGACCGCGAGCTCATGCACCAGGTCGGCCGCCTCGTCGAGGCCGGCCTCGTTGCCGAGCTCGAGCAGCAGGTAGCGCGAGCCGGCGAGCGGCAGCGGTCCGTGCGCGTCGTCCTCGCGCATCGCCAGGACCTCGCCCAGCAGCTGCGGATCGACCCGGATCTCGCCGCCGCCCAGGATGCGCGGCGCGGGCCCGACCGCCTCCTGCAGGCGCCGGCGGAGCGCCGCGAGCGCCGCGCGGTCGCAGTTCCACCAGTCGCCCTTGCGCTGGTGGGGGGTGGAAACCAGCGCTTCGCAGCCGGCGGCCGCCGCCATGCGGCACATCTCCACCGCCTGCTCGAGGCTGTGCGCGCCGTCGTCGATCCCCGGCAGGATGTGGCAGTGCAGGTCGATCATCCCAGCCGGGGGTCAGGCGGCAGACCCCTCCTGGGGAGCGGCGGGCTTTTCAACCGCGACGTAGCTCTCGTAGGCGCGGTAGCGCCTGCCGAGGCCGGAGTGCGTCGAGCGATAGCGGTTGAGCACCGCGCCGAGGATACGGACGTCGGCCTGGCGCAGACGGTCGCGGCAGTGCCGCGCATCCTCGCGGGTGACCTTGCCGCTGCGCAGCGTCAGCACCACGCCGTCGGCGATGACCCCGACGATGGTGGCGTCGGTGACCGCCAGCGCCGGCGGCGTATCGATGATGATGTATTCGAAGCGGCTGCGCGCGGCGCGCAGCCAGTCGTACATGCGGTCGGAGGAGAGCAGCTCCGAGGGGTTGGGGGCCACCGGCCCCGATGGGGTGATCCAGAGATTGGGAATGTTGGTGGCATGCACGATCTCTTCGGCGTCCGCGGTCGCGGCGAGATGGCTCACCAGGCCGGTCTGGTTGGAGATCTTGAATACCTGGTGGAGCCGCGGTTTGCGCAGGTCGCAGTCGACGATCAGCACCGGCCGGCCGAGCTGCGACAGCACGATCGCCAGGTTGGTGGCGGTCGCCGTCTTGCCCTCGCCGGCCGCCGCCGAGGTGACCGCGACCACCTTGAGCTCGCGGGCGCTCGACAGCAGCAGCGCCGTGCGCAGCGAGCGATAGGCCTCGGAGATCTGGGTGCGCGGCAGCTCGTGCGGCACCAGCTCGATCTGGCTCGGCGCCTTGGCGCCCGAGCGCTTGCGTTCCAACCAGCCGCCCGCGCCGCCGGCACCGCCGGCCGTGGCGCCGCCGCTGCCGCCGGCGCTCGCCGGCACCTTGTCGCCCCGCCCCTGCCGCACCCGCGCCACCGGCGGCGGCTCGGCGCCGTAACCGTAGCCGTAGCCATAGCCGCCGTAGCGCCCGGAGTAGCCGTAGGCCTTGCCCGCCTCGTCGATGTCCTGGATCACGGCCAGCGTCGGCAGGCCGATCCGCCGCTCGACCTCTTCCGGCGTCTTGATGGTGCGGTCCAGGAACTCGATCAGCAGCGCCGAGCCGACCCCGATCAGCAGGCCGAACAGCATGCCGTAGGAGACGTCCTTGCGCAGCGACGGATAGAACGGTCCGCCGGGGACCAGGGCGCGATCGACGATGTGGACGTTGGAGTCGCGGGTGTCCTGCAGCCGGGCCTGCACCTCGTTTTCCGAGTGCTCGCGCTCCAGCTTGTCGAGCAGGTCGCGGCGGGTCTTGATCTCCACGCCGAGGTTCTGGAACTCGGCGGCCTGGGAGTTCTGGTCCATGGCCTGCGACTTGAGCTTGTTGATCTCGGACTCGAGCGACTGCTCCTGCCGCAGCGCCGTTTCGTAGGCGGCGTAGGCGCTCTTGCGCGCCGTGTCGACGGATTCCTTGACCGCGGCGGCGATGTGCTGCTTGATCTTCTCGATCTCGCCCTTGAGCGTCACCATCGCCGGCCAGTCCGGCTTGTAGACCTTGAGCTTGCTGTCGTACTCCTGCTCGAGCTTGAGCTCGTCGGCGCGCAGGTTGCCCAGCACCCCGGGCTGCAGGCTGTCGGCGATGGCCTCGGCGGGCGAGGCCGCCAGGCCCTTGTAGCTCGACTCCTTGTCGATGCGCGAGTTCTTGGCCTCGATGTAGCTGGTGTTGAGCGCCTGCAGCCGCTGCAAGGTGACGTTGGCGCTCGGCTCCATGGTGACGATGTCGGTGCGGCGGCTGAACGCCTGCAGCTTCGCTTCCTTGTCGTCGATCTCCTTCTTGAGCGCCTCGATCTGCGAGTTGAGGAAGCTCGAGGTCTTGCCGGCGCTGGTGAAGCGGTACTCGATGCCCATGTCGATGAAGGCGTCGGCGAAGCCGTTGGCGGCGCGGGCCGCGAAGGTCGGCGAGGAAGCGCGGTAGGAGATCTCGACCAGCTGGGTGTTGCGCACCGGCTCGATGCCCAGGCCGGAGCGCAGCCGCTCGGCGAGGCCGCCCAGCGCCGCCAGGTCGTCGTCGGCGGTGGCGCCGTGAGCGAGGTCGGCGGGCGCGGTGGCGGCGGTGCGGGCGGCGCCGTGCGGGTTGAAGGCCGGATCGTTCTGCAGGTCGAGCCGCTTGACCACCCGCTCGGCCAGACCGCGGCTTTCGAGCAGCTTGTACTCGGTGGGGTAGTACTCGGCGTCGAAGTAGCTCTCGAGCCACGGCGCCTGGCTGCTCAGGGTTGGCGCCAGGGTGCGGCGCTCGATCTGGATCGTCGCCGCCGCCATGAACGCCTTGGGCGTGATGGCGTAGTGAATGGCCCCGGCCGACATGCAGACCAGGGCGGCCGCGGCCACCAGCAGCCAGTGCCGCCGCACCATGGCGACGTACTCGGCCAGGTTGAACTCCGACTCGGATTCGAGCGGCAGGAGATCCAGCTCGTCCGGGATGGCCGGCGCGGCTGGTGCGGTCTGTGCGAGTTTGGTTTTCAAAAGAAGGACTCCTTGACGACCACCACGTCGCCCTGGCGCAGCTCGAGGTCCGAGTCCTTGCCGGCCAGGATGCGTTTGTAGTCGGCTTCGATCTCCGGGGTGCCGGCGGCGGCGTCCGCGCGCTTGACGCGGAGCTTGTTGGCAGCGCGGTCGGTCAGGCCGCCGGCGCGGGCGATGGCGGCGAGCAGCGTGATCCGCTCGGTGCTCTTGAACGCCACCGCGCCCGGCCGGGCCACCGCGCCCAGGCAGTAGACGGTGATCTCGACCGCGGCCGGCACGTTGATCAGGTCGTTGGCCTGCAGCGGGATGTTGACCCGCGGATCGGCGCGCAGCAGCAGGTCGTCGACGGCGATCGTCACCTGGTCGGAGAGGCCGCTGTCGGCGCGCCGCAGGACGTAGAGCACGCTGCCGTGGCTGTCCTCGACGCCGCCGGCGGCGGTGAGCGCCTCGAGCAGCGTCCAGCGCCCGGAGAACGCCAGCGTTCCGGGCTGCTTGACGGAGCCGATGACGGTGATCGGCCGGGAACGGAAGTCCTGCACCGTCACCTCCACCGTGGCGCGCTGCGCGTACTTGGCTTCGAGCATGGACTTGAGCTTCTGCGCGACCTCGGTCTCGGTGAGGCCCGCCACCTTCAGATCGGGGAGCGGCGGCAGACTGATCGTGCCGTCCTCGGAGACGCGCCGCTTGTCGTTGAGCTCGGGCATCTCGAACACCCGGATGTCGAGCAGATCCCGGGGGCCGACCCGATAGCCGGTCGTGGCCGCCGGCTGAGCGCTCGCCGGCGCTCCTGGCAGGAGGAGCAGCGACAAGACCCATGCGCGTATGGCTATCTTCTTCACGACACTAGTGTTTACCGCGCCAATGGTACAGCATCCGCCGCCTCCGGTCCAGCCTCGCGGCGCAATCGCGCCGCGCCGGCCGCGGCGGCTCCGGGTGGCCGGCGGGCTATCCTGGCTGGCGGCCTCCTTCAGGAAGGGCTGCCGGCGGCCTGGAGCTGGTGCCTGCCGCGAGTTGTTCCTCGAGCTCGGGCTCGTCGGCCGGCGGTCCGGGGTTGGCGCCTGACGGCGCCGGGGGCACCGGCATGCCCACGCCGGCCCGCCGTTCGATCACCCGGGCGACCGCGTCCTCCACCATGCGATCGAAGGCGTCGTCTGACTCGGGGGACTCGGGGGACTCGGGGGCCGCCGGCTCCTCCACCATGCCCATGCCGCCGGGATCGGCGGCTGGCAGCGGGCCGTGGCGGCGCCGGCGCTCGAAACTCGCCAGCAGCTCGCCGCTCGGCGAGCGCCGCCGGCGGCGGCGGCTGGCGATGTCGAAGAACTGCGCCTGCGACATGCCGATGACTCGCAGCACGGCGACGACGTGTCTGAACTTGAGGTCCACCTGGCCGCCGAACACGCGGCGCAGCGATTTCGGCCCGGCTCCCAGCCGCCGCTCGACCTCGCTCACCGAGAAGCCCGCGGCGCGGATCGCCTGGCGCAGGATCCCCGCGTAATGCTTGACCTCGACCTCGATCGCCGAACCGTCGCTCATCCGGGCCCCCCGTCTCCCGACCCGGACAGAGTATCATATTCTGGCCCGCGCTATGACATTATTCGGTACCATCTTGTACGACCTTCGGGGGGAAGGGGGCGCCCCCGCTCCCCCTCGGGCGGCGTCTCGGCCCGGCCACTTTCGTCAGGGCGCCACGGCTCCCGGCGGCTGCCCGGCCGCCAGGGTGAGGGTGAAGCCGAGGACGTTCAGCGTCCTGCCGAAGCCGGGGAGGTTCGAGGTGAAGCGGGTGTGGGAGCCCTGCAGGTCGAAGACCACGCCGCGGAACACCTGGAAGCCGATCGAGCCGCCGTAGGCGGTCAGGTCGTCGTGACGGTTGGGCGTGTCGGCCGCGAAGGTGGTGTAGCCGAGGGTGCCGGTCTCGCCGAAGACGCTGGCCCGGGTGCGGTGGCCGAGCTTCATGTGCAGCGAGAGCCCGTGGCGGAGGTCGTCGAAGTAGGAGTAGCCGGGCTCCACCGAATAGACCAGGTTGCGGTTGACGTAGCCGAACAGCTCCAGGTTGCGGGCGAGCTCGTAGGAGACGGTGATGTGGCCGGTGGTCTTGTCGAACTTGACGAACTGGGAGCCCTGGATGGCGCTGAGCGAGCGCTGGGCGACGTCGGCCTGGAAGAACAGCCGGCCGTGCTCGCGGCTCAGCTCGAGCACCGGCGCGGTGCCCGCGTTCGAGCGGTTGACGGCGCCCGGCACACGGTCGGCGAAGGTGACCTGCGAGTGCTCGGCGGCGACGCCGACCAGCCAGTTGCCCGGCCGCCAGTGCAGTCCCGCCCGCTCCACCGCCTCGTCGCGATCGAGCTCGGCAAGCAACGCCACGGCCGGATCCTGCAGCGGATCGCCCAGCGCCCGCTGGCGCAGCAGGCTGCCGGTGACGAACGCCGAGATGGCGCCGGTCAGGGTCACCTCGGCGGTGCCGTTGACGTGGTCGGTGCGGGCGCTGGTCAGGCGCGGCAGCTCGGCGGTCAGGATCTGCTGCTGCGCCTCGCTCCCGCCCCTGAGCTGCAGGGTCAGGCGGTTCCAGAAGCTGTCGAGCCCCAGGCCGTAGAGGCCGTTGATGCGCCGCAGCTCGGTCTGCTTTTGCCACCAGACGTACTCCGGCAGCGCGTAGGCGGTCCAGGTGACGTCGGGGCCGGTGGGCAGGTAGGCGCGGAAGCCGGCGCTGGCGGTGGCGGTGACGTCGGACGGCGCCGCGCCGACGGTTCCCGCGCCCAGCAGGTTCTTGACGTACTGCACGTCCTTGAGCGAGACCTCGGGAGCGACCCGCACCGGCCCCAGCCTCAGGCGGGCGGCGGCCACCTCCTTGGCGAGCTCGCCCTTGCGGTCCACCGGGCGGCCGTCGGGGCCGCCGGGGGTCGTATACTGCGTGAATTGAGCCCCCGCTGACATGGCGACGAAAAATGGCAGGACTCCGCTGAGGGTTCGGGTGAGCAGTCGCATGGTTTCTCCGAGCAGGCCCGCAGTCGCTTCCAGGTTCCGGGGAACGGTCGCGCCATGATACGCCATTCGGGTGTGGCGCTCACCGCGCTGCTGGCGGTCTTGCTGCTGTGGGCGCCACTGCCGTTTGGCGGGGTCACCAGCTGGGGCGAGGCCAGCCTGCAGGTGCTCGCCTTCTGCGCTCTCGCCCTGGCGATGGCGGCGATCGACCGCCCCTCCGACCTGCGGCCGGTGGCGCTGCCGGCGGCGGCGCTCGCCGCCGTCGCCCTGCTGGGCTGCCTGCAGGCGCTGCCCTGGCCGGAGGCGCTGGTCAGGCTGATCTCTCCCGGCCAGGCCCGGCTGCACGATCAGGCCGTGGCGCTGCTGGGCGCCGCCGCCGGCCCGGCGCGGCTGACCGTGGCTGCCGCCGCCAGCCGCGCCGCCGTCCTGAGCTGGGCCGCGGCGGCGGCCTGCCTGCTGGCCGGCGCCGCCGCCGGCCGCCGCCGGTACCGGCGGCGCTGGCTGGGCGGCGCGGTGCTGGCTGCCGCCCTCTTCCAGGTGTTCTTCGGCGCCCGCAACGCCAACGCCGGCGAACGCACCCTCTGGGGAGTGGAGGTGCCGATCGCCGCCTCGCGGCTGCGCGGCACGTTCTTCAATCCCAACCATCTGGCGGCCTATCTCGAGATCGCCCTGGCGCTGGTCTTCGCCTGGGGCTGGTGGGCGGCGCGGCGCGCCCGCACCGAGCTGGCGCTGGATCGCCGGGTGTTGTCGCTCGCGCCGCCGGCGCTGATCTGGCTGACGCTGTTCGCCGGGCTCACCTTCACCGCTTCGCGCGGCGGTCTGGCGGCGGCGCTGGCCGGGATCGTGGCGCAAGGGGTGTTGCTGGCGACGGTGCAGCGCCGCTGGGCGCCGGCGATGTTGGGGGCCGCCGCCGCGGCCGCCGGGATCGCGGCGGCGATCGCCACCGGCCTACAGGCCGGTCCCGCGCGGATGCTCGCCACCCTGCCGTTCGACGTCAGCGTCGGGGCGCGGCGCCAGGGCTGGGCGGCGACGGTGGCGCTGTGGAAGGGCTTCCCGCTCACCGGCACCGGCCTGGGCACCTTCCGCGACGCCTTCACGCTGGAGCAGCCCGCGAGCCTGGACGGCACCTGGTGGCATGCCCACAGCGGCCCGCTCGAGCTGCTGGCGACCACCGGCCCGGCCGGGCCGCTGCTGGTGGGCGCGGGGTTGGTGGCGCTGGTCCTGCGCCTGCTGGCGGTGGTGCGGCGAGGGCGGCGCTCGGAGGACCGGGCGGCTGGGCTCGCCGCCCTGGGCGCCCTGACCGCGGTCGGCATGCACGAGTGCATCGACTTCGGCCTCACCATGCCGGCCAATGCCCTGACCCTGGCGGTGCTGGCGGGCGCCGCGGCGTCAGCGCGGCTGGCCAGCGTGCCCGCCGTTGCCGGCGCTCCCCTCGGCGGCGGTTCCGGCGCCGCCGGCACCGCCGCCGCCGAGGGCGCCCCTGGCGGCGTCCGGCCCAGGCGCTCCTCCGGCCGGGCCGGCAAGCCGGACGGCGCCCGGCACCACGGTGCCGCCGGCGACCGCCTCGAGCTCGAGCAGGTGAAGGCCCGGCGCCACCGGGACGCGTAGCGACAGGGTGGTCCCGGCAGCGACCGGGAAAGTCCCCAGGATCGACTCGTCGAAGCGCACTTCGGCCGCCGCCCCGTGCGGCGGCGCCGCGTCGATGGCCAACTCGAGGCCGGGAGCGCCGCCGGCAGCCAGCAGCTCGAGCTGCGGCACGCCGCCGTGGAAGTACCAGGCCGTGGCCGGCCAGGCCCGCACGGCCAGGTTGGCCAGCTCTCTGGCGGCCGCGGCCTCGCCGGCGGTGTCCGCCGCCGCTCGCGCCGCCAGGGCGCGCACCTGCCAGTAGCTGGGGCGGTCGGACCAGGATCGCGGGATGCCGGCGAGCGCCGCTTCGACGTCCGCCCCGCGCTCGCGCTCGGCCAGCTGCTTGGCCTTGAGCAGCCGGTAGGCGGCCCAATCGTCGCTCTCGATGGTGGCGTAGGTGCGCTCCAGCACCTCGGCCCGCGGCAGGTCGCCGGTGACCAGCGCGGCCATTGCGTCGATCAGCGGATCGAGATCGCGGCAGAAGCCGGCCAGGCGGCGCAAAGCGCGCGGCGACAGCGGGCAGCGATCCAGCCGGCAGCGTTCGAGGCTCCAGATCAGATGCTGGCTGAGCCGCTGCGCGGTCCGGTGGTCGACCGAGCCGGGCGGGCAGCCCTCGAGGGCGCGGGTGAGCAGGCCCAGGTAGCGGCGGCCGGACCGCGCCTCGGCGGCGACCTCGAGGAACAGCTCGCGCGCCCCGGCGGCGGCGCGCTGCTCCTCGGCCTGGGCGAGTTGGCTGGTCAGGTGCGCCTGCAGCGCCAGGTCCCAGCGCTCGCGCGCCGCGCAGTAGCCCGGCCAGTCGGTCTCCTGAGCGTAGATCTGTTGCAGCTTCGCCCAGGCGTCGGGCGCCGCCGGGATGACGGCGAAGGCTTCCTCGCGGTTGGCCGCAGTCGCCAGCCAGGGGCCGATGAGGCCGTTGAAAGCCGCCGGGTCGGCGAAGACGCCGGCCAGCAGCTGGCGCCCGCGCTCGCGCCGCGCCGGCGACAGCGCCGGCCAGACCTCGAGGTAGGCGGTAGCGAGCAGGCGAGCGGCGTCGTCGCGTCCGGGGGCCAGCTCGACCGCCGTTTCGAGCGGTCGCTCCCAGGCCGGGGCGGCGGTGAACAGGCGGCCGTCGCGGGCCAGGGACCAGGAGAGGTAGGTCGCGGCCCCCATCACCATCGCCGCGTCCCAGGCCGCCGGCCGCTCGGCCAGGGTGGCGCCGGCGAGCCGGGCGGTATCGGCCAGGCGCGCCGCGCCGCTGGCGCGCTGCCGGGCCTCCTCGGTGGGCGGCAGGTCGGTATGGCGGGCCGGGTCGAGCTCGGCGGCGAGCGAGGCGCGCGCCGCGCGCAGGTCCACGCGTCCCGGGTCGGGCTCGTGCTCCATCTCGGCAGGCGTCTGCAGGCCATAGCCGCCCAGCCAGGCGGACATCCGAGCCTGGCGAGCGACGAGCGCGCGCTCGCGCACGATCGGCACCGTCGCCAGCGCCAGCGCCAGCGCGGCGGCGGCGACGCGCGCGGCGGTCCCGAGCGGTCGGCCGGTGCGCCGGTCGGGAGGGCCGGGCGGAGACGAGCGGCCAGGCTCGCCGGGCTTCTGGCGGACGCGCCGAGGGGCCGGTGGTGCGGGTTTAGGCATCTGCCGCGATGATACAGCGAGCCGAAGGAGGCCGGCCGCGAGCGGCCGGCACGCGCCGCCCGTCCGTGGCAGACTGCGACCTGCCGGGAGTGCCCGCATGGCGAGAGTGCGGGCCGCATTGCAGGAAGTGCCGGCATGGCGGGAACGTGGCCCGGCCCGCCGGGAGTGCCGGCACGGCGAGGAATTGCGGCATGGCGGGAGCGCAGTCGTGCGTGGCGACAGTGCGGGCTGACTTGCAAGGAGTGCCGGTATCGCCGCGGGAGCGCCGGTTGGGCACTGGTTTATGCTCAGATCATGTCCCTCATGTCCCGGCGCTCCGTCCGCTTCCGCCCGCCGGCGCTGGCGCTGACGCCGGCGATCCGATGGATGCTGCTGCGGGCCTTCGGCCCGGCAGGGGCGGCGGCTCCGGCGGCCGACCCCGCCGAGGCGCTGGCACTGTGCGTCCGCTTCGAGCTCGCCGGCCGGGTGGCCGCCCGCCAGGGGCGGGCGCGGCTGGCGGCGGAGCTGGGCGCGGCGGCGGCGGCGCGCTTCGCGCGCGAGCAGGCCGCCGTCGCCGGCGCCGGCCTCCGCATCCTGGGCCTCGCCGAGCAGGTCGCCGCGCTGGCGGCGCCGCTCGGACTGCCGCTGGTACTGCTCAAGTTCGCCGCCCTGGAGCTCGGCAACGCGCTGGCGCCCGGGAGCCGCGCCGCCTGCGACCTCGACGTCCTGGTCCCCGCCGATCGCGCCGGGGAGCTGCAGCAGGCGCTGGTGGGCGGCGGCTTCCGCGCCTCGCCGATGCCGCCGCAGGAACATCAGCTCGCCGCCTTGGAAGGCGCCGCGGGCATCGTCGAGGTGCACCGCATGCTGCTCGGTGTCCGGGTCGCCGGCCGCCGCTCGGCGAGCGTCGAGGACCTCGACCGGGCCGGCTTGCTGCGGCCCCTGCCGGCGCTCGCCGGCAAGGCTGCGGTGCCGCTGCCGGCGGTGGCCGCCGCACACGCGCTGGTGCACGGCATCGCGCAGCACGGCTGGACGCCGCATGCCTATTCGCTGTTCAAGATGCTCGCCGACCTGGTGGACCTGGGCTTCGCCGGCCCCGGCGGCGAGGAGCTGGCGAGCCGGGCCGCGCCGTGGCTCGTCCGCGACGTCGCGGCCGCCGAGGTGGAGGCGGCGCGGCAGCTCTGCGCGGCGCTGGCGGCAGGCGCCGACCTGGCTGCGTGGGAGCGGTCGCCGGCGCCGGCGGCGGTGCTGTTGCGCCACGCCCTTGCCGGGCGCCTGGATCCGGACTACGAGCGGGCGCTGCGCCTGGCGCTGTTCCGCCGCCAGCCGAGCGACGCGCCGGAGGTGGCGCGCCTGGCCCGCGCCGTCGCCAGCACGGTCTGGCTCAGTCACGCCCAGGTGGACGCCATCTACGGTCCGCCGCGCCGCCGCCTGGGCTACTTCGGCCGCCGGCTGGGCCGCCCGCTCGACCTCGTCGCGCGCCTCGGCCGCTACGGCCTGCGGGCGTGGAACCTGCGCCGCCGCCGGCCGGCGTAATCTCTCGGGATTCGCGCCCCTGAGCGCCGGCCCGCCACGCCGGCGGATCCGTCGACGATCGCGCCTGTATACTCCGCACGCCGTGAAGCGACGCCATCCTGCCCGCGCAGCCAGGTCCGGCGGCCCGGCCGCGGCCGTCCGCGGTGCGCGCGGCGCCGGCGCCACCTCCGCCGCTACCTCCGGTGGCACCGCGCTGGCCCGCGGGCCGCGGACCGAGCGGCTGGCGGCGGTGCCGCTCTGGTTGCTGGTGGTGGTGGTGCCGCTGTACTTCGCGCCGTCCGCCAAGGACCCCTTCCGGCTACCCAAGCTGATGCTCGCCGAATGGCTGGCGATCGCCTCGCTGCTGCCGCTGGCGTGGGCGCTGCGGCGGGTCGAGACGGTGCGCTGGCACGACCTGTGGCGGCAGCCGGCGATCCGCGCCCTGCTGCCGCTGGCGGCGCTCGCCACCGTGGGCCTGGCCACGACCTCCCACCCGCTGCACGTGCGCGAAGGGCTGACCGACCTGTGGATCGGCGCCGCCTGCCTGGCCGGCTGGAGCATGGCGCTGCCCGCCGACCGTCTCGAACGGCTGCTCGGCGGCCTGCTGTGGCCGGCAGCTGCCCTCGCCGCGATCGGTATCGCGCAGTTCCTGGGCCTGCATCCGCTGCCGGTCGCCGCCGCGCTGGGCGGCGCGCGCTACAGCATCACCGCCACCGCCGGCAACGCCGGCGACCTCGCCGCCTTCCTGGTGCTGCCTTGCCTGATCGCGCAATGGCGCCTGGCGCGCGGCGGATCCGGAGATGTGGCCACGGCAGCTCTCGGCGCGGCAGGAGCAGGTGCCGCGGGTGCCGGTCGCGCCGCGGGAGACCGCGCCGATCGTGCCGCGAGAGACCGCGCCGGCCGTGCCGCGGGAGATCGCGCCGGCCGTGTCGCGGGAGACCGCGCCGATCGCGCCGCGGGAGACCGCGCCGCCGCGGGAGACCGCGACGGTCGCCGCGGCGGGCTGGTCTGGCCGGCGGCGGCGCTGGCGCTCAGTGCCTGCGCCATGGCGCTCACCCAGACCTTTGCCGCGCTCGCCGCCCTGCTCGCCGGCAGCCTGGTGTTCTGGGCCTTGGCGTTGCGCCCCGGCGCCGCCGGCCGGCGGCGCCTCTGGTTGGCCCTGGCGGCGCTCGCCGTGCTGGCGGTGGGCGTCGTCGCCGCCGTGCCGGGGTTGCGCTCTCGCGCCATGGTGAAGGCGAGCCAGGCGCGGCAGGGCGACTGGAACGCCGTGCTCACCGGCCGCTTCGACGGCTGGCGGGCGGCGCTCTGGATGCTCGGCGAGCACCCCTGGGCGGGCGTCGGCCAGGGCGCCTACCGCGCCGAGTTCGCGCCGGCCAAGCTGGCCCTGCTGGGCCGCGGCGTCGCCTTCCACTCCGGACAGCAGCAGAATTTCGCCAACGCCCACGACGAGCCGCTCGAGGTCGCCGCCGACCTGGGGTTCCCGGGCCTGCTCGCCCTGGGTTGGGCGCTCGCGGTGATGGTGTCGGCGGCTCGCGCCCGCCGGCGGCCGTCAGCCGGCGTCGCCGCCGGCCCGGGTACGCCGGGGAAGAGCGGCGCGGTGACCGGCAATCCGGCGGCAGGCCTGCGGGGCGCGGCGGCTCACCCGGGGTCGGCAGCCCTGCCGGGCGCGGCGGCTCCTCCGAGCGCGGCGGCTCCTCCGAGCGTGACGGCTCCTCCGGGCGCGACGGCTCCTCCGGGCGCGACGGCTCTGCCGGGCGCGGCGGCCCCGCCGGGCGCGGCGGCCCCGCCGGGCGGGACCCTCCCTCCGGGCGCCGGCCTGGCGCAACGGCGAGAGCGCGCCGCCGGCGCCTTCGCAGTGGCCGGACTGGTCGCTCTGAGCGTGCTCTGCCTGGTCGATTTCCCCCTGCGGGTCGCGCTGGTGGCGTTTCCGGAGCTGCTGTTCCTGGCCTGGGTGCTGCGGCCCGCCGCCGCGGCGGCGGCGGCATGAAGGGCAGAGCGCTGGCCTGGCCGCTGCTCGCGCTGCTGCTGGCGGCGCTCGCCTTCCAGACCGGCCGCCTGCGCGGGCGCCTGCTCGCCAGCCAGCTCACCCATCAGGTGGAGGAGGTCTCCATGGTCGCCGCGGCGTCGGGGCCGGGTGCCGTCGAGCGGCTGTTGCCGTTCGGCCTGACGGCGCTGCGGCGCGCCGGCGCCGCCGATCCGGTTGCCGTCGAGGTGCCGCTCTCGCGCGGCTCGCTCTACCTGTTGGCGCGGCGGCCCCAGGACGCCATCGAGGCCTACCGCGCCGCCGCCGCTCTGGAGCCGCATCCCGAGATCTACCTCCACCTCGGCGATGCGCTGCTCGCCGCCGGCCAGTTCGAGGAGGCGCGGCGCAGCTATCGGACCGCCTTGCTGCTCGATCCCTGGCTGCGCTCCGCGGTCCCGGCCGGCCTGAACTAAACCCAACGGCTGGCCAAGAGGTGTGAGGGGGCGCGGCGCGTAGCACGCGGCGGGCCTGGCACTCTGGTACGATCGCGCCACCGCTTCACCACCGAGGAGCCGATCGGACCTGCCGCCATGACCTCGCTCTCCGCGCCCACGCCGCTCCTTGCGCCCGCGGCGCCCCGGAAGCTCGCGCCAACCCAACCTCCCGCGCCACCCTCGAGCTCCCTGCCCTCCCTCGCCGCCGGGCTGCGCGAGCTGGCGCGCGAGCGGCCGCTGGCGCTGACCGTGCGCGGTGACTGCATGGCGCCGCGCCTGCGCGACGGCGAGCGGGTGACGGTGACGCCCGCTCGGTGTTACTGGCCGGGAGACGTGGTGGCGTTCCAGACCGCGCAGGGCCGGATCGCCGTGCATCGCCTGCTGGGCTATCGCCTGGTTGCCGGGCGCCTGGCCTGGGTGACGCGGGGCGACCGCTGCGCCAGCCCCGATCCGCCGCCCGGCAGGGAGCGGTGGTTGGGCCGCGCCGCGGTGCCGCCGACGGCGCTGGAACGGGCACGGGCGCTGCTGGCGCTGCTCGCCCTGGGCTGGCGCGCCGCGCGCCGCCGCCTGGCGCGATGAGCTTCGGCGCCAGGTTCCTGCGCCATCCCGAGCGTTTTCCCGCGGCGCCGAAGGGCGAGGCCTGGGGTGGGTGCGAGCTGACGCTCGACCTGCCAGGCGGCCCGTACCACCTGAGAGGTCTGTCGGCAGCCCAGGAGGAGGCGCTCCGGGCGACCTTCCCCGGCTCCCTGCGCACCGCCGGCGTCGCCGCCACCGCCACCGCCGCCACCGCCACCGGGCCGCTCCCGACTCCGACCCCGACCCCGATCCCGATCCTGCTGCTGCGCTCCGCCGCCGCCGAGTTCCTGGCGGTCGACACCCGCGGTTGGGAATACGCGCTGGATTTCGACTGGGCGCCGGCGACGGTCCGCCTGGCGGGCCTCGGGCTGGCGGGGCGGATCGACTGGCGCCCGGAGTTGGGCGGCGCATTGTGGACGCACGAGGACGGCGGCGAGCGCTTCCCCGGCGTGTTCGAGAATTTCCTGCGCGTGCTGGTGGCCTATCGGCTGCTCGACCTCGGCGGCGCGGTGCTGCACAGCGCCGGGGTGGTCAGGGACGGCGCCGCCTTCCTGTTCCTGGGGCGGTCGGGCGCCGGCAAGACCACGGTGGCGCGGCTCAGCCAGGCGCAGGGCGCCGAGGTGCTGAGCGACGACCTCAACGCGCTGTGCGCCGGCGCCGCCGGCGCCGGCTGTGCGGTGCTCAAGCTGCCGTTCACCGGCGACCTGGGAGAGCGACGCGCGGTGCGGCCGGCGGTGCCGCTCGGCGCCCTGCTGCGCCTGGTGCAGGACACCGCCGACGCGATCACGCCGCTGTCGCGGGCCGAGACGCTCGCCTGCCTGCTGGCTTGCGCGCCCTTCGTCAACGTCGACCCGCACCGGCGCGAGCGGCTGGAGGAGGTGCTGCTCGACCTGGCGGCGGCCGCGGCGCCGCGCGCCTTCGCCCTGCGCTTCTCTCTGCAAGGCGGCTTCTGGTCTATACTGAGCGAAAAATGAGACAGCTTGGCGGAGGCAGTGTGTTGCGGCGGCGAGCGGACGTGCGCTATCGCATCCTCGACGAGGAGGGCGTGGTCGTCCGCCAGAACGCCGGCGAGGTGCTGGTGCTCAATTATCTCGGCACGCGCATCCTGGGCCTTGCCGACGGCGCCGCGCCGGTCGCGGCCTGGATCGACGCCTTGATGCACGAGCTCGACGTCGATCGCCCGCGGCTCGAGCGCGACGTGCTCGCCTTCGCCGGCGAGCTGGTGGAGCAGGAGCTGCTCGAAATGGCGGCCGGAACCGAGCCATGAGTCTCGAACAGCTGCTGCGCCGGACGTGGAGCGACAACCACCTCTTTTCGGTGCTGGTCGAGCTGACTTACCGCTGCAATCTCGACTGTTTTTTCTGTTACAACGACCTCGGCCTGCGCGGCACCCCCCTGACCCTGGAGCAATATGGCGATTTCTTCGCCGACCTCCGCGACCTGCAGGTGCTGAACCTGACGCTCAGCGGCGGCGAGCCGCTGGCCCATCCCGATTTCCTGCGGCTCGGCGCGCGCGCCCGCGAGCTGGGTTTCGTGCTGCGTATCAAATCGAACGGCCACGCTCTGCGCGGCGCCATGGCGCGCCGCATCCGCGACGAGATCGACCCGTTCCTGATCGAGATCAGCCTGCATGGCGCGACCGCCGCCGTGCACGATCGCCAGACGCGCGAGCCGGGGAGTTTCGAGCGGTTGCTCGCCAACCTGCGCGAGCTGCGCGGCCTGGGGCTGCGGGTCAAGCTCAACAGCACCCTGACCGCCTGGAACGAGCATGAGATCGCGGCGATGATGGCGCTCGCCGATCGGCTGGAGCTGCCGCTACAGGTGGATCCCGAGGTGACGCCGCGCGACGACGGCGGCCGCGAGCCGTTGTCCATCGCCCCATCCCGCGCCGGCGTGCAGCGGCTGTTCGAGCTGCTGGCGGAGCGTGCGGCGGCGGCGCGGGACGCGAGCCAACCCGCGATGGCGGCGATGCGGCTTGCCGACGACGGCCTGGCGCCGGCCGCCGCCGGCAAGCATTGCGGCGCCGGCTCTTCGGGCATCGCCGTCGATCCCTATGGCAACGTCTACCCCTGCGTGCAATGGCGCCGGCCGGTGGGCAATCTGCATCGACGATCGATTCGCGACATCTGGGCGAGCTCGGCGGGGCTGGCCGAGGTGCGCGCGCTCACCGTTGCGGCCAAGACGATGGTGGACGGCTACGGCGAGGCCGGGGCGCTGCTGAACTTCTGTCCCGGCAGCGCCGCCTCCTGGAGCGGCGATCCCTTGCAGGTCTATCCGGCGGCTCAGAGCCGTATGGAGCTGGCGCAGCAGGCGCTGGCGGCGCTGCCGGCACTGCCGGCAGATGCCGAGAAGCCGCCGCGCCGGCCACTGCTCCCCATCCTGCCTTCCTAGGAAGAGATCGGTCCCATCGGGCAGAGGCCCTTGTTGGCCTTGGCCGGCGGATGGGGAGAGCAGATCGAGGCCATGGCCTCGAGCGGCTCGCGGAACAGGATCCGCGGCGGCTCGTAGGCGCGGCGCGCCTGGACCGCGGCGGCCGCGGCGGTGGCCGGCGCCGCCGGGTGAGCCGCGGTGGCTGCCTGATCCCCGGCAACCAGCGGCGCCGCTGGATTCGCGGCCGATCCGGAATCGCCGGTGATCGCGTTTGCCGTCGCGCTTGCCATCGGATGCTGTTTTCCCGTCGCTCTCGGTGTGGTCATCGTCGCCTTTCGATCCGCTGCGAGCGCGGCCGGCGGGATGCCGGACGGGACGAGCCATGGAGCGCGCTACATGCCTATTATAGGGATTTGTGGCGCGGAATCCAGCGCCGGGCCGGCATAGCGGCGAGAGGAATGCAAACTTTTCGATGTCTATCTCAACTTAAACGCCGCTCGATCACACCGCTCAAACTCCGCGCGAGGTGAGCACGATCTTGATCGTTCGCAGCAGGATGGACAGATCCAGCCACAGCGTCCAGTTGGCGGCGTAGGCCAGGTCGTAGCGCAGTTTGTTCTGCGGGCTCGAATGGTACTCGCCGTTGACCTGGGCGAGGCCGGTGACGCCGGGCGCCAGCGAGAAGCGCTCGGCATAACCTGGCACCGCCTTGAGATAGGTTTGCACGAAGCCGGGCCGCTCGGGGCGCGGCCCCACCAGGCTCATCGTGCCCCGGAGCACGTTGAGCAGCTGCGGGACCTCGTCGAGCCGGAAGCGGCGCAGGAAGGCGCCGCAGGCGGTGAGGCGCGGGTCGCCGGGCTGGGCCAGCACCTCGCCGGACTCCGCCTCGGCGTCGGTGCGCATGGTGCGCAGCTTCCACAGCGTGAACGGGCGCTGGGCGCGGCCGATCCGCACCTGGCGGTAGAGGATCGGTCCCGGCGAGGTCAGGCGCACCGCCAGCGCGCAGGCGGCGAGGGCCGGCAGCGTGGCGAGCAGCAGGAGCGAGCCGGCCGCCAGGTCCACCAGCCGCTTGAGCGGCCAGTTGATCCGCCATTCGGTCTCGCGCATCACCTCGATCAGCGGCAGATCGTGCACCCAGCGGTAGCGCATGCGCCCGATCAGGCTCTCGAAGGGTCCGGGGAGCAGCAGCACGTTGCTGTGATCGGGCCGCGTCCCGGCGAGCCGATCGATCAACCGGGTCTGCCAGGAATCGCCGCCGTCGGCCAGGATGATGTCGTCGATGGTGCCGTCGGCGAGCAGCGCCGGCAGGTCGTCGGAGTCGCCGAGCAGCGGTCCCAGCGCCGGCTCCAGGTCGGCGGGGTCCGCGGGCAGCTGCTGGCCCGGTTGCGGCACGAAGCCGGCCACCGTCAGGCCGTGCCAGCGGTGCTGCCCCAGAGTGCGGGCGATCTCCGCCGCCGCCTGCCCGCAGCCGACGATCGCCACCCGGCGCTCGCGGTGGCGCCCGCCGCGATCCACCACCCGGCGCCAGGCGACCAGCAGCAGCAGATCGAGCAGCACGTAGAGCAGCAGCACGGAGCGCGGGAAGCTGCGGAAGCTGAAGAACACGAAGCCGACCAGGGCCGTCCCCTGCAGGACGGCGGCGGCGGCCAGCCGCCGCACGGCCTCGGCGCGGGTGCGGGGCTGCGGGCGATCGTAGAAACCGAAGAAATAGAGACTGGCGAACTGCAACAACAGCACCACCCACCAGTCGCGCTGCAAGAAGTGCAGGCGGTCGCCGGGCAGCAGACCGGCGGTGAAGGGCAGCGGCAGGTGGATGCGCACCCAGAAGGCGCCGGCGAGAGCCGCGACCGTGGCCGCGGCGTCGCCCAGCGCCCGCGAGCCCTGCCGCCACCGGCTCTCCCGGCGCCAGAGATCTACCGGCATGATGGCCGCACTCTATCCGAGAGCGCGCCCGGTGTCGGACCCGCCGGCCCGCCGCCGGAGTCGGACCCGCCGGCCGGCCGCCGATGCCTTGACCGCTCCGGCGGCCCGGAGTAGGCTCCCGGCGTCGCCGCCTGCCCCGTCCGCCCGCTCCATGAAAGTCATCGACCACCTGGCGCGTGCCGAGCGCCCCCTGATCAGCTTCGAGATCATCCCGCCGCTGCGCGGCGGCAACGTCAACTCGCTGCTGGCGTTGATCGACGACCTGGTCAAGTACCGCCCGCCGTTCATCGACATCACCAGCCACGCGGCGGAGGTGATCTACGAGGAGACGCCGAAGGGCATCCAGCGCCGGGTCAAGCGCAAGCGCCCGGGCACGCTCGGGGTCTGTGCGCTGCTGCAGAACAAGTACCAGGTCGACGCCGTGCCGCACATCCTCTGCCAGAGCTTCACCCGCGAGGAGACCGAGGACTTCCTGATCGAGCTCAAGTACCTGGGCATCGACAACGTCCTGGCGGTGCGCGGCGACGACAGCGGCTACGAGAAGCCGCTGCAGCACGGCCGCAGCGCCAACCGCTACGCCTGCGACCTGGTGGCGCAGATCGGCGCGATGAACCGCGGCCGCTACCTCGAGGAGGACCTGCTGGACGCCGAGCCCTCGGACTTCTGCATCGGCGTCGGCGGCTACCCGGAGAAGCATTTCGAGGCGCCCAACCTGCAAACCGACGCTCGCCATGTCAAGGCCAAGCTCGACGCCGGCGCGCACTACGTCGTCACCCAGATGTTCTTCGACAACCGCCACTATTTCCGCTTCGTCGAGCTGTGCCGCGCCGCCGGCATCACCGCGCCGATCATCCCCGGGCTCAAGGTGCTGAGCGCGCAAAAGCAGCTGTCCAGCATCCCCAGCAACTTCCACGTCGAGATCCCGGCCGAGCTGTCCGACGAGGTGCTGGCGGCGCGTCCCGACCAGGTGCTCGACATCGGCGTCGAATGGGCGCGGCGTCAGCTCGAGGAGCTGCTGGCGCACGGCGTCGTCTCGGCGCACTTCTACGTCATGCAGAGCGCCACGGCGATCAAGCGCCTGATGGCCAAGATCAAGCTCTGAGCCGCCGGGCGATGCCCGCCGGGTGCCTGCCTGGCGTTCGCCGGGGCGCCGGGGCGCCGGGGCGCCGCGCCCGCCGCTAGTGCAAGCGATCGAGGATCTGCCGCAGGTCGCCGCCGATGCGTTGCAGCTGGTCGCGGTGTGCGGCGGCCAGCGGCTCGAGCAGCTCGGCGCCGCGCTCGGTGAGGGTCACGAAGACCTGCCGCCGGTCGCCCTGGCCGGGTTGGCGCACCATCAACCCCTGCGCGACCATGCGGTCGATCAGCCCGACGGCGCTGTGGTGGCGGATCCGCAGCCGCTCGGCGAGCTCGCTGACGGTGACGCGGTCGCCGCCGGGGTGGCCGCGGACGGCGATCATCGCCAGGTACTGCTGCGGCGAGACGCCGGCGCGCCGCGCCTGGTCCTCGCTGAACTGCAGGAACTGCCGCAAGGCGTAGCGGAACGCCGCCAGCGCCTGGTAGTCCTCGATGCTCATCGGCGGCGATGCATCGTCCGGCCTGCCGCCTGCCTTCGGGGTGTCCATGCTCGCCCATATCCTACCAGGCGCGGGCGCCGGCGCCAGGTGCTATCTGGCGGCCGCGGTCGCCGGCTCCGCATCGCCGGCGGCGGTAGCGGCGAGCAGCCAGGGGTGGATGAACTCATACCCGGCGCCGACACGGTGCATCAGGTTGCACTCCACCGCCTGGTCGAGGAAGCGCACCCAGCGCAGTGGGAACCTGCTGTCGGCCCAGAGCAGGAGGCGGAGCGTGCCGTGCTGCACGAGGTCCAGGCCGCGCAGCACGAAAGCGATCCAGAAGGCGAGGACCAGGGCCGCATACCCCGGTGCCCGCCACTCCGCACCGCGAAAGCCGGCGCCGGCCAGCGTCGCCAGCAGCAGCACGACCCAGAGCGCGGTTGCCGCGCCGACCGGCGCGCGCCAGCTGGCCCGGACCGCGACCTTGACCGCCTGGCGGAGCGGGTGCCGGCGGCGACGCGGCGGCAGCGGCCCCTGTTCCTTCTCGACGTCGCCCATGAGGCCGCCGAGGAGACCGCCCACGACGCTGGTGACCAGCGCCAGCAGCAGGCAGAACTCGAGGCCGGCGATGCCGGCGAAATGCGAATAGGCGCCGAGCGCCGCTCTCAGCTGCTCGAACGACCACCACAGCGCCACCAGCGCCACGGGCCACTCGGCGCCGCGCCGGCTCTTGCTCCACGACCAGCGGGTGTGCGCCAGCCCGTAGGCGATCTCGGTGTCGCCGCGCTCCTGCCGCCCCCGGCGCAGGCCGAAGACGAGGCCGAACAAGGCGCCCCAGGCCGAACCGAACTTCAGCCCGTCGGGCAGGTCCAGGCGCCATTCGAGGACCCCCGCCGCGAGCCGCGAACAGCCGGCGATGAGGATGAAGCAGATCATCGCCGCGCTACCGATCGCCAGCGTCCGCGCCGCCGGCCAGTGGGGAAGCGGCGGCAGGGGGCCAGCCACCCCGGCCGCTCCCGTCGCGGCCGGCGAGGCCGCGGCCCCTGTCCGTCCGTCCTTCCGGTCTTCGCCAGCCGCACCCGCGCCGGCCGGCTCGCCGGGCACCGCCACCGCACCGGCCGGCGCCGTGCCCCCTGCCGCCGCGTCGCGGCGCAGGCGCCGGCCGTCGACCAGGCCGGCGCAGGCGCCGGCCGCCAGGCCCACCGGCACCAGGATCGGAGCGGCAGCCAGTGCGGCGACGGGCAGGACCAGCAGGGCCCCGCCCAGTGCCCGCGAAGCGATGGCGTAGAGCCACACTCGTGCCGTTCCGGCAAGCCAGCTCGGTTGCAGATCGTCGAGCTGGAAGACCGCCAGCCGGTGAGCGAGCATCTGTCCGGCCAGCCAGGCAAGGGCGCGGCGAGTGGTGGCGGCCGGAAAGCGCAGCGGGCGAGCCGGGCGCTCGATCATCTCTTGCAAGTAGAGCGAGAGCACCCGCCAGTGCGCAGCCGCGGCGTCGGCCGGCGCCCCCACGGTGCCTGGCGGTGTGGTCTCCAGGACCGCGGCGTCGGCCGGCGCCCCCGCCGGGCCTGGCGGCGTGGTCCCCAGGGCCGCGGCGCCGGTGCGGCGCAGCACCCTCTCCATCATCACCAGCAGCAGCGGCGTGCGCGCCAGCTCCCGCCAGTCTGGCTCCGCCAGCGCAACCCGCAGCGCCTCCACGCCCGGCCAGCTGCCGGCGAGGAGGTCGTCGAGCGCCGCCGAGCTCAGCGGCCGCAGGGCGTAGGCGTCGCGCAGCCCGAGGCGCTGGTCGAGCTCCTCGTTGACGTCGCTGCGGCAGGTCACCGCCAGGCCGCACGCCGGGTGGCCGGCCAGGAACTCGTTGATGGCGCGCGCGCAGCCGTCGCGGCAGGTCGGGTCGACCTCGTCGAGGCCGTCGAGCAGCGGCAGCAGGCGGTCGCCGTCGATCCAGCCGCGCACCAGGGCGGCGTCGAGGTTCCGGTAGTGGCTGGCGATCTGGCCGCTCATCCAGTCGGCGAGATGCCGCGACCGCCGCCCCCAGGACGCGAGCTTGAGCACCACCGGGACCGGCTGCGTGGGATCGTTGGCCAGCGCCAGCAGGCCCTCGGTCAGCTGCAGCAGATCGGTGGTCTTGCCGTAGCCTCCCTCGCCGAGGATCAGCAGGCGCCACGGGCGTTCGACGAACAGGTCGAGCGGCGTCCGCCGCGGCAGCAGCACCGGCTCCGGGCGCTCGTTCCATGCCGGCACCTCCCAGGGCTGGGCGACGTCGCCGCGCCGTTCCTCGCGGTCGCGGCCGAGCCGGCCGCTGTCGGGGATCGCCGGCTCGAGCACGCTGCGGATCCAGAACCTCTCCACCTGGCCCAGCAGGTCGAGCAGCCGGCGTCGTTCCGGGACCGACGCGGCCGCCTGCTCCTTCTCCCAGAGGCGCAGCGCGGTGACGACCTTGAACGCCAGCTGCTCGGGAGTGGTGAAGCTGGCCGTCATGCGCGGCAGGCTGCTCTTGAAGGCCTTGAGCGCCTCGCGGCTCGCCGGGCTCTCCTCCGGCACCGCCGGGTCTGCCGGCCAGGCATAGCTCTCGTCGACCACGAAGCACAGGCTCGGCTTCCCCAGCCGGCGCGCCTGCTCGAACTCCTCGGCGGTGATCGAGCGCGTGGCGCCAGGCGGCACGTAGCCATAGCGCCAGGCGTAGATGCCGATGAACAGCAGCGATTCGCCGACCAGGCGCAGGCAGCCGGTGACCGGGTCGACGTCGCGCGCCCCGAAATCCTCCATCTCGACCGGGAAGTAATCGTTCTTGAGCAAGGCGTCCCTGACCGCTTCGCGGTGGCGCGCCAGATCGATCTTGGTGCTCGAGATGAACGCCTTGCGGTCCATTTCGTTGCCGGCCTCCCGGGCGCCCATGCCGCAGGTGCGGCGGCTGGCGCTTGACAAGCTACTATGCGAGTAATACGATCAAGCTAACACTACCTAAAAGTAAAAGCGAATCGATGGCCATACTGCCACAGCGGCGGGGCTCGGTGCCCGACTGCCGGCGACCCTTGGACTTGGACCATGGCGACGCCGGGGACTCCGCGCGCCCGGAGCGCTCCGCCACCGGCACGCCGGCGTCGCGTCGCAGCCGCCATCGGCGTGCTGCCTTGCCGCCGGCGTCGTGTCGTCGTCGCCGCCATCGGCTTGCTGCCGTGCCGGCGTTGGTGGTGCTCGCCCTGATGGCGACCGGCGCCGGCGCCATGCGTGCCGCTCCGCCGGCGCCGCCCGCCCCGGCAGCGGCGGTGCCGCCGCCGGAGCCCGCGCCGGAAGACCAGCCCAAGGGGCTCGCTGCCTCCGAGGTCGATCTGGCCGACGGCATCCTGGCGCTCGAGGAGGGCCGGGATCTCGCCGCGGCGGAGCTGCTGGCGGCAGCGGTAGCCGCGGATCCGCAGAACGGCACCGCGCTCCATTGGCTCGGCCTTGCCGAGCTGCGTCTCGGCCGGGCCGCGGCCGCGGCCCGCACGCTGGCGGCGGCGCTGGCCGCCAGGCGCCCGCCCGAGGCCGGGCGCCAGCGCGTGGCCGCTGACCTGCGCGCCGCGCGGCTGGCTGCCGGCGATCAGGGCGCGGTGCCGGCCGCCCCGCCCGCCGCGGCCAGTGGCTTGCCGCTGAGCGGCACCGACCTGCCGCGGAGCTGCGGCGGCCCGCCGCCGCGTTGGGAAGGGCGGCTTTCGCTCGAGGCGTCCTATGACTCGAACCCGGGCCTGCTGCCCGCCGATGCGACGTTCCTGCCGCTGACCCGCGCTCGGCCTGCCGGCGCCGCGACCGACGGCGGCGGCGATCTCGACCTGCGGCTCGAGGCCCATCCGTTCTACGACCGCGGCGGCTTCAGCCTCGGCCTGGGGGTGATCGGCAACCGCTCCGCCTACCGCAACCAGGGCGACCTCGACCTCTCCCTCGGTGGCGGCTTCGCCCAACTCGCCTGGGGCAAGGACCCTCGCGGCTTCCTGACCGGCCCACTCGGCTATACCCGCGTGCCGGTGGGCTACGGCCGGCTCGCCCTGCTGCTGCAGGCGGCTGGTTCCTGGACGGGGCTGGGCAACGCCGACTTCCTGCGTCAGGCGGGCGGCGCGGCGGCGCTGACCGTGAACGGGCCGGGTCCGGCGGCCACCCGCCTCGACCTCGGCGCCAGCCAGTTGCGTTTCGCCGGCGACGCCACGGGGGACCTCAGGCGCAGCGGCAGCGAGCTCTCGGCGGGGATCGGCGAGTCGCTGTACTTGGGCGGCGGCGGTTATCTCCGGCTGGCCGCCAGCGGCGGCGCGCAGCAGGCGGGCGCCGCCTTCGCCCATCACTTCGTGGAGATCGCCGCCGAGGCGGGGGCGCCGCTCGCCGCCGGCTGGACGCTCTACCTGGACGTGGACCGGCGCCAGGAACGCTTCGACGACCCGCAGTCGAACCTCACCCGGCCGGCCGGTCCGGTGCGGGACGACGCCAGCTGGCGGGGATCGGCCGCCGCGGTGCGCATGCTGGGAGAGCGCCTCGCCTTCACCGCGCGCACCAGCTACGTCCGGCGCGACTCGAACGTCGAGCTGCCCGGAGCGATGCCGCTCTTCGCCTATCGCCGGACGATCGCCGGCCTCGGGATCAGCTGGTTCTTCTGATGCTCGCTCGACCGCGGATCGTGACGTTGCTGCTGGTCGTCGCCGCGCTGCCGGCGGCGGCCGCCGCCGCGCCCGGCGGCACCGCGGTCGGCACCGTCGTTTCGCTCGCGCCCGAAGTGCAGGGCACGATGCCGCCGCAGGGCCCGACCCTCCCGCTCGGCCTGCAATCACCGATCTGCCTGCACATGGAGGTGGCGACGCAAGCGGGAGCCGGCGCGCGCATCAGGCTCGGCATCCCTGCCGCGAACGCCGCCAGGCCACCCGGCGCCGGCACGCCGGTATCCGGCGGCGCGCCGTCTCCCGACTGCACCTTGACTCCCGCGAACCTCCCGGCCGGCACTGGCGTCCAGCCCGCCGCCGCCGGCCGCGTCGCGCCACCCGCCGCCGATCTTTCCCTGCGCGGCGTGCTGATCATGGGCCCCAGCAGCAAGGTGGTGGTCGAAGAATGGCTGGTGGAGGAGGTCACCCGCCCCGAGGTCACGCTGCGCGCGCTGGTGGGCGAGTTCCTGGTCTTCTTCACGCCGCGCCCGCGCACCCAGATCGAGGGCAAGGTACAGATCAAGACCAGGGCCGGCACCCTCGAACTGCACGGCACCGCCCTCTGCCTGCGGGTGGCGCCGGACGGCACGACTCGCGTGGCGGTGCTCGAAGGCGAGGTGATCGTGACCGCGAACGGCGGCGCCCGGGTGCGGGTGGCCCAGGGCAACTGGACCGAGCTTGCGCCCGACCGGCCGCCGCGTCCGCCCTCGCCGCTCGACCCGCGCCTCGGCACCCTCTCGCCGGAAGCTGGGGGCCCCGCCTTCACCATGCCTGGCGAGACGCTGGTCCAGGATCCGCCGGATCTCGATCTGCGGCGCCTGGCATCGGACCTGCCCAAGGTGCGGCATCCATGACCCGACCTGCCGCGCACGGGGCGAGCGCGTCTGCGTCCGATCGCCGCCGCGGGCGCGTGCGCCGGGCGTGGCTGCTGCCGATCTGGCTGGCGGTCTGGCCGGCGGTCACGCTCCCGGCGCTTGCCGCCGCCGAACCGCTCCGCGGCGGCGCCGGCCCGGCCTGGACCGCCCTTCCCCTGCAGCCCGGCGAGGCGCCGGCGATCAATGCCGAGCGCGGATTCGCGGTGGCCCTGGACGGCAACCAGGCGGCGGTGGGCGCGCGTTTCGACGGGCCGACCGGCGCCGGCCGGGTTTACGTGTTCTTCTGGGACGGCAGGACCTGGCTGGAGGAGACGGTCCTGGAAGGGGGGTTGCCAGGGGATCAGTTCGGGATCGCGGTCGCGCTCCGCGGCGACACTCTCGCGGTGGGCGCGGTCGGGGAGGAGCGGGACCAGCAGACGCCGGCCGGCCAGGTGCACGTCTTCGTCGGCGGCCTGCAGGTGCCCTGGACCGAGGTCTCGACGGTGGCCGGCGAGCCGGGAGTGCGCCAGACCGGGCGCGCGGTGGCGCTGGACGACACCTGGCTGGCGGTCGCCGCTACCGAGGACCTGCCCGGCGGCGAGCAGGGCGTCGTCCGTGTCTACCCGCTGGTGCCCAACGCCGGCATCGCGCCGGGCAGCACGGGAGAGCCGCTGCTCAGGGTCGACCCGCAGGCCGGCGACCGCTTCGGCGAATCGCTGGCGATGGCCGCGGGAGTCCTGGTCGCCGGCGCCCCCGCACACGCCGGCGGTGCCGGGCTGCCGGCGGCGGGAGAGGTCTATGTCTACCTGCCCACCCTCCCGCCTGCCGTCAGCCTGATGCCCGTCGCCACGTTGCAGGCGGCGGATACGGTGACCGACGGCAACTTTGGCTCGGCGGTGGCGGTCAGCAGCGACGGCCACACCCTGGCGGTCGGCGCGCCAGGCGCCGCCGGCGCGCCGGGCGCACCCCCCGCCATCGGTCGCCCCGGCGCCGTCTACGTCTTCGCCGCGAGCACCGGCACCGGCCCCTGGACGCAGCAAGCGCGGCTGGCGCCGAGCCCGGCGTCCGCGGACGCGGGCGACCGTTTCGGCCAGTCGGTGGGCATCGACGGCGACCTGCTGGTCGCCGGCGCCCCGCAGCATGCGGCCGGTGCCGGCGCGCCGGCTGCCGGCGCCGCGTTCCTCTTCCAGCGGGACGCCGCCGGCACCTGGGCAGAGATGCCGGGAGCCGCGGCGGCGGGAGCCGCCACCGCCCATGCCCTCTACGGTTTCGCGGCGGCGCTGTCGCAGGGTGCCTTCCTGGTCGGCGCGCCCCTGGCGGCCGACAGCGCCGGCGCCACCGTCGGCTTCTTCCCCGCCTTCCAGCGGCCGGATGCCACTGCCGCCGCGGCCCGCGCCGCTGCCACCGCCCACTCCCATCCTGCCGCGCGACCCGCCGCCGCGCCTTCCTTGGTGACGGCGACGTTCGCCGTCCTGCCGGTGACGCGGTGAGCCGAGCGCCGATGGCGAGGCGCGATGGCACCGGCAACCTCGGGTTGACCGGGTCAGGCAGCCGGCGGCCTGACCTTCAGGCGGCAGGTCGGGAGATCGGGGCGAGCCGCCGATCCGGCATCGCCGCGGCGCTGCTGCTGGTTGCCTGCTGGGGCGCGCCGCCGCTCTTGGCGGCAGCGCCGCGTTTTCAGTCCCAGCGGTTGATACCGGACCACCTCGACCCCGGCGACCGCTTCGGCTCGGCGCTGGCGATGGGCGCGTTGCCGACCGGCGATGGCGTGGTCGCGGTGGGGGCCTATCTTTCCGCCGCGGGCGGTTCGCAGTCCGGCGCGGTCTTCCTGTTCCTCTGCCCCGCCGGCGGCACCTGCCGCCAGGCCGCGCCGCCGCTGTCCGGGGCCGCCGGCGACTGGTTCGGCTTCGACGTCGCCATCGACGGCACCCGGCTCCTGGTCGGTGCGCCGCGGGCCCACGACGGCTCCGGGGCGCGGACCGGCGCGGCTTACCAGTTTGACCTTTCCGACCTCGAGGACGGGCAGGTGGTGCCGCAGGGGCCGTTGCCGCTGCCGCCCGGACACGCGGGCGACGAGGTCGGTTCCGCCGTGGCGCTGAGCGGCGCCGGTTGGGCGGTGGGCGCTCGCAGCGACGGCCAGGCCGGCGCCGGCGCCGGTAGCGTCTACGCCTGCTGCATCCAGGGCCAGGTGCAGAAGCTCCTCCCCGGGCCGCCGGCACGAGGCGCACAGTTCGGGCAGTCGGTGTCTCTCGACGGCGGCATCCTGGCGGTCGGCGCGCCGCTCGCCGAGCCCGCCGGCGCGGCCTACGTCTTCACGGCCGGCGAGACCGCTTGGCAGGAGCAGCCGCTGCCGGCGCCTGCCGCGGTGCCGGCCGGCGCCGCCTTCGGTTACGCCGTGGCGCTGAGCGGCAATCAGCTCGTGGTGGGCGCGCCGCTGGACGCCGGCAACGGCACGGAGGCCGGCGCTGCCTACCTTTACAGCCTGGCCCAGGTCCAGGGGTCCCAGGGGCTCCCGCAGCCGGTAAGGCTCCAGGCCGGCGTCGCTCCCGGCGCCCAGCTTGGTGTTGCCATGGCCTTCGATCGCCTGGGCCAGAAGGAGATCGTCGCCGGCGCCCGCCTCGCCAGCGGTGGCCAGGGAGCGGCCTACCTGTTCCGCTCGAACGGCACTCTCGACCTCACCCTCATGTCGCCACAGCCCCAGGCCGGCGCCAACTTCGGCTTCGAGGCGGCGATTCGCGACGGCGCCATCCTCGTGGGCGCCTTCCTGCAGGACGGAGGCGCGGGCGCCGCCTACCTCTTCGCTCCCGCCCAACCGGTGCCGCCCGTTCCTTCCGGCCAGACGGTGACCGTCCGGCTGGCGGCCGGCGAGGCCGCGTTCCCGGAGTCCGCGGGCACGGTGCAGCTGCCGCTGGTCGTGGCCACCAGCGACGGCCGGCCGACCGCCGCGCCGGTGACCGTGCAGGTCGAGGCGATCGGCGCCGCCGCCGCGGCGGGGGCACATTTCCAGCTCCTGACCCATCAGGTTGCCGTCACCATTCCGCAGGGCCGGCGCCCGGGGGTGGCGGGGATGGCGCCGATCGCCTTCCTGCCGGACCTGCCGTGCATGGGTGACGAGACCTTCACCGCCAGGCTGCACCTCGACCCGACGCTCGACCCGCCGGGCGCGGCGCTGGGCGCGCCGAGCACGGAGAGGGTCACGCTGCACGACGACCTGGCCGGCCTGGCCGTCGTGCTCGCCCATCCGCCGGTGCTGATGACGGGTGACGACGGCGCCGCCGATCAGTTCACCGTCGCCCTGTGCAGCCAGCCGACCGCCGCCGTCGCGGTCGGCTTCATCGGCGCCGCCGGCTACGGCGTGACCACGCCGTCCTCCCTGGTCTTCACGCCGGGGGATTGGAATCAACCGCAGACGGTGACGGTCCGCAGCGTCGACGATCCGGCCTGCCTGGGCGATCTCACCACCAGCTACGCGATCGAGCTCACCACCGCCAGCGCCGACGCCCGCTACTCCACGCTGTCGCCGTCCTATTCGGTGACCGTTGCCGACCAGCACCACGACAGCACCGAGATCGTCGCCGGATTGACGGTCGGCGCCGCCTGCGACGGCACCGTCCTTTACACCCTGGCGCTGACGAACCTGGGGAAATGCGAGCTCGACGAGGTGCCGAGCACGCAGCTCGTGGATGCGCTCTCCTGGGATGACCTCAGCCTGGTGTCGGCCACCGCCGACCGCGGCACGGTGTCCGTCGACTACGTGGCCAACCGGGTGGCGTGGAGCGGTGCCATCCCGCCTGGCGCGCGGGCGACGATCCTGTTCAACGCGGCGATCCAGGCGGGAGTCGTAGCCGGCCAGGCGATCGGCGACGAGGCAGTTCTTGCCTACGCCAGCCGGCCCGGCGGCCCCGGCGACACCATGGTGACCACCAGTGTCGCTTTCGACGCTCCCGCTCCCTGCCCCGTGCCATAGCGCACCGGCAGCCAGCGTCATCAGCAGCGTTGCCCTTGGACTTCGCCGCCGCCTGTGTTAAGGTAGGCGCGGCATTACGAGCGGTCCGGCGAAGCCGGGCTCGGCAACCTGGGGCGGACACCCAAGGTGCCCTCTCGCATTTGGGCCCGTTGGTCGAAACGGCCTGAGTGGTTCGATGCGAGGATGCGGTCGCGGTAGCGACAACCAAGTGTCCGGCAGTCGGCGTTGTCAAGGACCCGTTCTCGTGATGCCAGACGAGGCGGGTTTTTTGTTGCGCGCGCCGCGGAGCGTGCCGCGCGCAGACACCGCACCCCCGCCGCCTGGAGACACCGTTGACCGATCATCGCTTCGCAGTCCCCTTGCCCCCTCGGCCAGCCGATCTCGACGAGCGCACCGCCGCTCTGACGGCGGCGCTGGCCGAGCGGATCCTGGTGCTCGACGGCGCCACCGGCACCGCCCTGCAGGGCTTCACCCTCACCGCCGCCGACTTCGGCGGGCCGGAGCTCGAAGGCTGCAACGAGAACCTCTGCGCCACCCGTCCCGACGTCGTCGACGCGGTGCACGAGCGCTACCTCGGCGCCGGCTGCGACGTCGTCGAGACCAACACCTTCGGCGGCACGCCGCTGGTGCTCGCCGAGTACGGTCTGGCCGACCGCGCCTTCGAGCTCAACGCCGCCGCCGCGCGCCTCGCCCGCGCCGCTTGCGCCCGTCACGACGAGCTGGACGGTGCCGGGCCGCGGCACTTCGTCTGCGGCTCGATGGGGCCCACCACCAAGGCGATCTCGGTGACCGGCGGCATCACCTTCGGCGAGCTCGAGGAGCATTTCCGGGTGCAGGCGCTCGGCCTGATGGCCGGCGGCGCCGACTACCTGCTGCTCGAGACCTGCCAGGACACCCGCAACATCAAGGCCGGCCTGATCGGCATCGAGCGCGCCGGGGCCGAGGCCGGCTGGCGGCTGCCGGTGGCGGTGTCAGCGACCATCGAACCGACCGGCACCATGCTCGGCGGCCAGGACGCCGAGGCGCTGGCGGTGGCGCTGCTGCACGCCGACCTGCTGTATCTGGGACTCAACTGCGCCACCGGCCCGGAGCTGATGACCGATCACGTCCGCACCCTCTCCGAGCTGGTGCGCACCCGCGTCGGGGTGGTGCCCAACGCCGGCCTGCCCGACGAGAACGGCTGCTACGGCGAGACCCCCGAGGACTTCGTGCGCGTCATCGGCCGCTTCCTCGACGCCGGCTGGCTCAACCTGGTGGGCGGCTGCTGCGGCTCGACCGCCGCCCACGTCGCGGCGCTGGTTGCCGCCGCCGCCGGCCGCCCGCCGCGGCGCGTCCCGCACCACCATCGCAGCCTGCTCTCCGGCCTCGAGGCGGTCGAGCTCGATCCCGACACCCGGCCGCTGCTGGTCGGCGAGCGCACCAACGTGCTCGGCAGCCGCCAGTTCAAGCGGCTGATCCAGGACGGCGCGCACGAGGCGGCGGCGGAGGTGGGGCGGGCGCAGGTGCGTGCCGGGGCGCAGGTGCTGGACGTCTGCCTGCAGGACCCCGACCGCGATGAGATCTCGGACGTCGAGGCCTTCATGGACCGGCTGGTGCGGCTGGTGAAGGTGCCGCTGATGATCGATTCCACCGACGCCGCGGTGATGGAGCGGGCGCTCACCTGGTGCCAGGGCAAGGCGGTGCTCAACTCCATCAACCTCGAGGACGGCCGGGTGCGGTTCGAGCGGGTGGTGCCGCTGGCGCGGCGCTTCGGCGCCGCGGTGGTGGTGGGGCTGATCGACGAGAAGGGCATGGCGGTGACCGTCGAGCGCAAGCTCGAGGTCGCCCGCCGCAGCTACCAGATCCTGGTCGAGGAGATGGGGGTGCCGCCCGAGGACATCTGGTGGGACGCCCTGGTCTTTCCCTGCGGCACCGGCGACCAGGCCTACCTGGGGTCGGCGGCGCAGACCATCGAAGGGGTGCGCGCCGTCAAGGAGCTGTTCCCGGACACCAAGACCATCCTGGGCGTCTCCAACGTCAGCTTCGGCCTGCCGCCGGCGGGCCGCGAGGTGCTCAACTCGGTCTTCCTCTACCACTGCACCAAGGCCGGCCTCGACGCCGCCATCGTCAACACCGAGCGGCTGGCGCGTTACGCCGACATCCCGGAGGCGGAGCGCACCCTGGCGGAGGAGCTGATCTTCCTGCCGGTCGGCGACGTCGAATCCGGCGACCGGGCGGTGGAGGCTTTCGCCGCCTGGTTCCGCGGCGCCGACGCCAAGGCCCACGCCGGCGCCGCCCAGGCGCGCGCGGCGCTGCCGGTTGCCGAGCGGTTGGCCCGGGCGGTGGTCGAGGGCACCAAGGTGGGGCTCGAAGCCGATCTGGAGGAGGTGCTGGCGGACGCCGCCTACCCGACGCCGCTCGACGTCATCAACGGCCCGTTGATGAAGGGCATGGCGGAGGTCGGCAGGCTGTTCAACGACAACCAGCTGATCGTCGCCGAGGTGCTGCAGAGCGCCGAGGTGATGAAGGCCGCGGTCTCCTATCTCGAGCCGCGCATGGACAAGGCCGGGAGCAACGGCCGCGGCAAGGTGCTGCTCGCCACGGTCAAGGGCGACGTGCACGACATCGGCAAGAACCTGGTCGACATCGTGCTGTCGAACAACGGCTTCCAGGTCGTCAACCTGGGCATCAAGGTGCCCTCCGAGCGGCTGATCCAGGCGGTGCGGGAGCACCAGCCCGACGTCATCGGCCTGTCGGGGCTGCTGGTCAAGAGCGCCCAGCAGATGGTGGTGACCGCCGGCGACCTGGCGGCGGTGGGCATCGAGACGCCGCTGCTGGTGGGCGGCGCGGCGCTCACCCGGCGCTTCACCCACCGCAAGATCGCGCCCGCCTACGGTGCGCTCTGCACCTACGCCAAGGACGCGATGCACGGCCTCACCCTGGTCGAGCGGCTGACCGATCCTCAGCGGCGTCACGGCCTGGCCGAGGAGGTCGGCGAGCTGTTGCGCACCGATGCCGAGGCCGAGGGCGGCGCCGGCGCTGGCAGCGCGCCGGCCGCCGGTCCCGCGGCGATGGCCCGCGACGCGGTGCGCCGTGACCTGCCGCCGCCGCCGCCGCCGGACCTCGACCGCCACCTCGCCGAGCTCGATCTCGACGGCGTCTGGCGCTACCTCAACCCGCAGATGGTCTACGGCAAGCACCTCGGGCTCAAGGGCGCGGTGCGCCAGCTCGAAGAGCAGGGCGATCCGAAGCTGCGGAAGCTCAAGGCGGTGATCGGCGAGCTGCAGGACGAGGCGCGTGCCGGCGCCCTGCAGGCGCGGGCGGTCTGGCGTTTCTTCCCGGCGGCGGCGGCCGGCGAGCGCATCACCCTTTCCGATCCCGATTCGGGGAGGCCGGTGGCGGCCTGGGACTTCCCGCGCCAGGCCCGCGAGGGCGGGCTGTGCCTGGCGGACTACGTTCTCCCAGGCGATCACCTGGCGCTGTTCGTCACCACTGCCGGTGCCGGCGTGCGCGAGCGGGTGGAAGAGTGGAAGCGCCGCGGCGAGTACCTCAAGAGCCATGCCTTCGCCGCCCTGGCGCTCGAGACCGCGGAAGCCGCCGCCGAGTATCTGCACGCCTGCCTGCGCCGCCGCTGGGGGTTCCCCGATCCGCCGGCGGCGACGCTGCAGGAGACGCTCGCCGCCCGCTACCGCGGCAAGCGCTACAGCTTTGGCTACCCGGCCTGCCCGGATCTCGCCTTCCAGCGCCAGCTGTTCGCGGTGCTGACGCCGGAGGACGCCGGGGTGGAGCTCACCGAAGGCGACATGATGGACCCGGAGGCCAGCGTTTCGGCGCTGGTCTTCCATCATCCGGACGCCAGGTATTTCGGGGTCTGACGAGTCCGCCGGCGCCGATGACCGTGCAGTCACCCTCCGCGAGGAAGCGGCTGGTTTTCCTGGCCGTCGGCTGCGGGCTCCTTTGGGGCTTCACCGAGCTGGTTTGCCTGGGGGGGTTGTGGGCGCTCCGCCGGTACAAGGACCTGGAGTACGCGCCGGAGCACCTGCAGGACCTCTCGGAGCGCCACCGCTCCGTCCTGGCCAGCTACCTCTCCGGCACGCCCAGCTATCTGGTCTTCAGCCCCAGCCTGGGATGGACCATCGGACCACATGCAGCGAACGCCGGCTACCACGCCAACGGCCAGGGCCTGCGGGCCGATCACGACTACGCCCCGGCGCCGCTGCCGGGGCGCCTGCGGGTCGCGGCCTTCGGCGACTCCTTCACCCATTCGAGCGACGTGCCGGACGACGCCACCTGGGAAGCGGGCCTGCAGCGGCTCGATCCGGCGCTCGAGGTGATGAACTTCGGCGTTCCGGGCTACGGCATCGATCAGGCGTATCTGCGCTACCGCGAGCTGGGGTCGCGCTTCCAGCCGCGGGTGGTGCTCATCGGCTTCATGTCCGACAACATCAACCGGGTGGTCAACGTCTTCCGCCCGTTCGTATACTTCCAGAGCGGCCTGCCGTTCGCCAAGCCCCGCTTCGCGGTGCGCGGCGGCAGGCTGGAGCTGATCCCGAACCCGATCCTGAGCCTGCAGGGCTATCGCGAGCTGCTCGACCATCCGGAGGCGACGCTCGCAATGCTGGGCCGCAGCGATTTCTTCTACCAGCTGAACAATCAGCGCA
>DATGHG010000039.1:0-14007 GCA_035308185.1 Thermoanaerobaculia bacterium
CCCTCCGGCAGCGACCTCGAGGAATGATTCGATCGGAGGTGGGAAAAAACGGAGGCCTTGGGGCGCCCGACCCCCGAGGCCGCGACTCAACCGGGTTGTGGTTCAGGCCGGTGCTCTCCAAGCCACCGGCCTACCATGCCCCCGAGTCGCCCAAACCCGCACGACCCTATACCCGGCGCAAACCCCGCCCTACCCGGTCTTCTGCGGACCGGAGGGCTTGCGGCCGCCGCCCGGCCTCTGCTGGCTGGTTGGCCGCTTCGTGTCGGGCTTCTGCTTGCCCCGGGCGCCGCCCTTGCCGCCATCCGGCGCGGGCTTGCTCCCCGGCTTCGCGACCTTCGCCTTTGCCGCCTTTGCGGCCCGCGCGGGCTTCTTCTCCGACTCCTCGTCGTCACCCTTCGCGGCCTTTTCCGGCTTACCCGGCGAGTCACCCTTCCCGGCCTTCCCGGCCTTCCCGGTCGCGCCGCCCCGCGTGCCCTTGGCGCCGGCGCCCTTGGCTGGCTTGCCGCCCTTGGCCGCCGACTCCTTGTCCGCCTTCTCGCCGGCCGCCGGCGCCACCCGGTCCACCATCTCGATGACCGCCATCTCGGCGCCGTCGCCCTGGCGCGGCCCGAGCTTGACGATGCGCAGATAGCCGCCCGGCCGCTCGCTGAAGCGCGGCGCGATGTCGTCGAACAGCTTCTTGACCAGGTCGCGGCGCAGCAGCCAGCGCAGCGCCCAGCGCCGCGCATGGACCGTGCCCTGCTTGCCGCGCGTGATCACCCGCTCGGCCAGCGGCCGCAGCTCCTTGGCCTTGGGCAGCGTGGTGATGATCCGCTCATGGTCCATGAGCGACTGCAACTGGTTGCGGAACAGCGCCTCGCGGTGCGAGGTGGTCCTGCCGAGCTTCCTGCCTTTGACGGCGTGGCGCATACTCTCGTCTCTCCTATGACACAACGGGTCCGCGCGGGAGGGAGGGGACCTCCCCCCTCCCCCGAGCGCGACGCCACTAGGCCGAAGCCGCGCTGCCCGACCTCTCCGGCACTTCCATGCCGAGGGAGAGGCCCAGCTTGTCGAGCACCTCCTGCACCTCTTCGAGCGATTTCTTGCCGAAGTTCTTGGTCTCCAGCATGTCCTTCTCGCTGCGGCGCACGAGGTCGCGGAGGGTGTGGATGTTGGCGTTCTTCAGCGAGTTGGCCGAGCGCACCGACAGGTCCAGCTCGTCGATCTGCCGGGCGAGCAGGGCGTCGAGGCCGGCCAGCTCCTCGCTCACCTCGCCGCCGTCGTGGCGCAGCCCCTCCTCGCTCTGGATGAAGATGTCTAGGTGCTCCTTGAGCAGCGTCGCGGCGAGCGACAGCGACTGCTCGGGGCTCACCGTGCCGTTGGTCCACACCTCGAGGATCAGGCGCTCGTAGTCGGTGGTCTGGCCGAGACGGGCCGCCTCGACGCGGTAGTTGACCCGCCGCACCGGGCTGTGGGCCGAATCCACCGGCACCCAGCCGATGCCCATCGCCTCGTCGGTGTTGCGGTCGGCGGCGACGTAGCCGCGGCCGCGCTTGACCTGCGCCTGCAACTTCAGCCGCCCCTCCTCGTTGAGAGTGGCGATGTGCACCGCGGGATCGATGATCTCGATCTGCGGGTCCTCGGTCATCTGCCCCGCGGCGACCGTGCCCGGACCGTTGACGTCGATGGTCAGCACCTTCGCGTCTTCCGCGTGCAGGCGGATCGGGATCTGCTTCAAGTTGAGGATGATGTCGGTGACGTCCTCCTGCACCCCGGGGATCGAGGAGAACTCGTGCAGCACCCCCTCGATGTGCACCGCGGTGATCGCCGCGCCCTCGATCGACGACAGCAGGCAGCGGCGCAGGGCGTTGCCGACGGTGGTGGCGAAGCCCCGCTCGAACGGCTGAGCGGTGAAACGGCCGTAGGTGGCGGTCAGCGACTCGCTATCGACTTCAACGCGCTTGGGGCGCTGGAAACCTTTCCAAAGCATAGAGACTCCTTAGCTCCGCGTCCGGCGCGGTTAGCGGCTGTACAGCTCGACGATCAGCTGCTCCTGGATCGGCAGCTTGATGTCCTCCCGCGTCGGCAGGCGGATGACTTTGCCGGTGACGTTCTCGGCGTCCAGGTCCAACCAGTCAGGAACGCCGCGGCCGCGCGCCGTCTCGACGCTCGACCGGATGAAGGCGTTCTTGCGGCTGGCCTCTTTGACCGCCACGGTCTGGCCGGCCTTCACCTGGTAGGAAGGGATGGTGATCTTGCGGCCGTCGACCAGCACGTGGCCATGGCGCACGAACTGGCGGGCCTGCGCGCGCGACGCCGCGAAGCCGAGGCTGTAGGCGACGTTGTCCAGCCGCCGCTCGAGCGTCACCAGCAGGTTCTCGCCGGTGATCCCCTTGCGCCGGTCGGACTCCGCGAAGTAAGTACGGAACTGCGCCTCGAGCACGCCGTAGATGCGCTTGACCTTCTGCTTCTCGCGCAGCTGCAGGCCGTAGCCCAGGGTGCGGCGGCCGCGGCGGGTGCCGTGCTGGCCGGGGGGGAAGTTGCGGCGCTCCACCGCGCACTTCTCCTTGAAGCAGCGGTCGCCCTTCAGGAACAGCTTCATCCGTTCGCGGCGGCAGAGCCGGCAGACGGGTCCCGTGTATCTTGCCACTGTATTCTCCTTGACGTCCTCTCCCCGACGCTACGGGGACTTCACCATTTCAAGGGCTCGTGCCGGCGCGTCGCCTGCGATTTCCCCAGGGTGCAGGGTGCAGGTTCAGGCGCGCCAGCGCTCGCTCACTTGGGGAAGACGCCCGGCGAGCGCCCCGGCACACCCGGGGCGAGAAACTCAGCCGGTGTTCTTCGAGGCTGCCAGGGTCGCTAGACCCGCCGCCGCTTGCGCGGCCGGCAGCCGTTGTGCGGGATGGGGGTCACGTCCTTGATCGACTTGACGTCGATCCCCGCAGCCTGCAACGCGCGGATCGCCGACTCGCGGCCGGCGCCCGGGCCCTTCACCATCACGTCGACCGACCGCAGCCCGACATCCTTGGCATTGTTGCCGGCGGCCTGCGCCGCCACCTGGGCCGCAAAGGGCGTGCCCTTGCGGGAGCCCTTGAAGCCGATCCGCCCGGCCGACGACCAGGAGACGATGCTGCCCTCCGGGTCGGCGATCGAGATGATGGTGTTGTTGAACGTCGCCTGGATGTGAGCCACTCCGTGCGGGACCACGCGCCGGTCCTTCTTCTTGGTGCCCTTGCGCTCCTTCTTGCCGTCCGCTTTCGCCATCTGGCTTCCCTGTCCTCTCGCGTAGTGCGGCTACTTCTTCGCCGCCTTCTTCTTGCCCGCCACGGCGCCGCGCCGCGGCCCCTTGCGCGTGCGGGCGTTGGTCTGCGTGCGCTGGCCCCGGACCGGCAGCCCCTTGCGGTGCCGCACCCCGCGGTAGCAGCCGATCTCCATCAGCCGCTTGATGTTCTGGCTGTTCTCCTTGCGCAGGTCGCCCTCGACCCGGCCCTCGTCGGTGATCACCTTGCGGATGCGACGGGCTTCGTCCTCGGTGAGCTCCTTGACGCGAGTGGTCGTCGGCACGTCCGCCTTGCCCAGGATGTCCCGGGAGCGCGAGCGGCCGATGCCGTAGATATAGGTGAGACCGATCCAGACTGCCTTGTTCTGAGGCAGGTCGACGCCTGCGATGCGTGCCATAGACGACCCCTATCCCTGACGCTGTTTGTGCTTCGGGTTCTCGCAGATCACCCGCACCACGCCGCGGCGGCGGACGACCTTGCATTTCGGGCAGATCCTTTTGACCGACGATCGAACTTTCATGACGCCACTTCCTTTCCGGCTACTTCAGCCGGTAGACGATCCGCCCCCGGCTGAGATCGTACGGCGACAGCTCCACCAGCACCCGGTCGCCGGGCAGGATACGGATGAAGTGCTTGCGCATCTTCCCCGAGATATGAGCCAGCACCTGATGCTTGTTGTTGTCGAGCTCGACCCGGAACATCGCGTTCGGGAGCGGCTCGACCACCGTCGCTTCGACTTCGATGGCTTCTTCTTTCTTCGACATCCTAGTTTCCACCGGCTAGCGCCGACCAACGCGCGGTACCGGACCGGCTCAGGCCTACTTGAAGCATCTATTGGATCTCCCCCCGCAACCCCTCGATCCCCTTCCCAACCCTCCGGGGGGGAAGGGGACGCCCCCTCCCTCCCTCTCTTCGGGGAGGGTTCGTCTCATACCCGAGTCCCCAACACCCGTGCCCCCTGCTCGGTGACCGCCACCGAGAACTCGAAATGCGCCGAGCGCGAGCCGTCCTCGGTGCGCGCCGTCCAGCCGTCCGGGTCCATCTTGATCCCCGCGGTGCCGGCGTTGACCATCGGCTCGATCGCCAGCACCAGGCCCGGCCGCAGCTTCGGTCCCTTGCCGGGCTCGCCGAAGTTGGGCACCTGCGGGTCCTCGTGCATCGCGGTACCGATACCGTGGCCCGAAAATTCCCGCACCACCGAGAAACCGTGACTCTCGGCGTGCTGCTGCACCGCGTGCCCGATGTCCGACAGCCGCGCCCCCGGCCGCACCTGCTCGACTGCCAGCAGCAGCGCCTCGCGCGTCACCTGCAGCAGCCGGCGCGACGCCTCGTCGATCCGCCCGACCGCGAAGGTCCGCGCCGCGTCGCCGTAGTAGCCCTTGTAGACGACGCCGCAGTCGATCCCCGCGATGTCCCCCTCGCGCAGCGGCACGTCGTTGGGGATGCCGTGGACGATCACGTCGTTGACCGAGATGCAGAGCGTCGCCGGATAGCCGCGGTAGTGCAGGAACGCCGGCACCGCGCCGGCGCCGCGGATCACCTGCTCGGCATGCCGGTTGAGCTCGCGCGGCGTGACCCCCGGAACGATCAGCCGCTCCATCTCGGCAAGCACCAGGTGGACGATCCTGTTGGCCTCGTCCATCAAGTCGATCTCGCCCCTTGTCTTGAGCACTGTCATGAATGCTGAGCCTCAAGGACCGCCAGCAGCTGGCGGCCCACGTCTGCGATGGAAGGCTGGCCATCGACCTCCCGCAAGAGGCCGAGCCGCCTATAATAACCGATCAGGGGCTCGGTTTTTTCCCGATACACCCGCAATCTCTCCCGTACCACCTCTTCGCGGTCGTCGGCGCGGCCGCGCGCCAGGGCGCGCTGCACCAGGCTGTCCTCCGGCACGGTGATCAGCAGCACCGCGTCCAGGGAGCGGCCCGCCGCCGCCAGGATGCTGGCCAGCGTCTCGGCCTGCGCCAGCGTCCGCGGGTAGCCGTCGAGCAGGAAGCCCCGGTCGGCATCGGCCTGATGCAGCCGCTCGCGGACCACCTCGGCCATGGTGTCGTCGTCCACCAACTCGCCCGCGTTCATGATCCCCTTGACCCGCAGCCCCAGCGGCGACCCCGACGCGGCCTCCCGCCGCAGCATCTCGCCGGTCGAGATGCACGGCACCTCGAACCGGCGGCTCATCCTCTCCGCCTGCGTCCCCTTACCGGCGTTCGGCGGCCCGAGGAGCACCACCCGCATGGGGCGAATTGCCGCCGGGACCGCCTGGGCGGTCTCAGCCCCGTCGCCCACGAATCCGGCTCCTCTTCATGAAGCCTTCGTAGTTGCGCATCACCAGCTGGCTCTCGACCTGCTGGATGGTGTCCATGGCGACGCCGACCACGATCAGCAGCGAGGTGCCGCCGAAGTAGAAGTTGATCCCCATGCCTTCCTTGAACCAATCGGGGAAGTAGGGATCGAGGGCCCGCCCGATGCCGAAGGGGATGCCGGCGATGTGGAAGCCGGTGAGCAGGAACTCCGGCAGCAGGCAGACCGCGGCCAGGTAGAGCGAGCCGACCAGCGTGATGCGGGTCAGGATGCGGTCGATGTACTCGGAGGTGCGCTTGCCCGGCCGGATGCCCGGGATGAACCCGCCGTACTTCCGCATGTTGTCGGCGACGTCGGCCGGGTTGAAGATGATCGAGATGTAGAAGTACGAGAAGAAGACGATCGCGATCGTCTGCAGCAGGTAGTAGATCGGCTGCCCGTACTTGATGTAGTTGGCGGTCTCCTGCACCCACTGCGAGTTGGGCGCCATGCTCGCCAGCACCGTCGGGATGGTCACCACCGAGCCGGCGAAGATCACCGGGATGACGCCGCCGGTGTTGACCCGCAGCGGCAGGTAGGTGCTCTGGCCGCCGTAGACCTTGCGGCCCACCACCCGCTTGGCGTACTGGATCGGGATGCGGCGCTGCGCCCGCTCCATGTAGACGATGAAGGCGACCACCGCCACCATGAAGATCACCAGCGGGATGATCTTCAGCAGGTCGAGGTTGCCGCGCTGCAGGCCGCTCAGGGTGTTGCCGATCGCCGGCACGAAGCCCACCACGATACCGGCGAAGATGATCAGCGAGATGCCGTTGCCGATGCCGCGCTCGCTGATCTGCTCGCCCAGCCACATGACGAAGGCGGTGCCGGTGGTCAGCGTGATGACGGTCATGGCGCGGAAGGCCCAGCCGGGATGCGGCACCAGCGCCAGGCCGCCGGGCGAGGTCATCTTCTCGAGGTAGACGGCGATGCCCGTCCCCTGGATGATCGAGATCAGCACCGTGCCGTAGCGGGTGTACTGGGTGATCTTCTTGCGCCCCAGCTCGCCCTCTTTCGACAGCTTCTCGAGGTACGGCCACACCACCGTCAGCAGCTGCAGGATGATGGAGGCGGTGATGTAGGGCATGATGCCGAGCGAGAAGACGGCGATCCGCCGCAGGCTGCCGCCGGTGAAGGTGTTGATGAAGCCGAGGAACGAGTCGGCCTGCGCGTTCATGAACGCCAGCAACGCCGCCGGATCGACGCCGGGCGTCGGGATGGCGCAGCCGATGCGGTAGACCGCCAGCAGGCCAAAGGTGAACAGGACGCGCTTGCGCAGCTCCGGGATGGCGAAGATGTTGCGGAAGCTCTCGATCACGCTGGAAGCTCCTCACAGCTGCCGCCCGCCGCTTCGATCTTGGCGCGGGCGGATTTGCTGAAGCGATGGGCCTTGACCTTGAACGCGCTCTCGACGTCGCCCACGCCCAGCACCTTGACCGGCCGGCCGGAGCGGGCCAGCCCGCGGGCGACCAGGACGTCGGGAGTCACCTCGTTCGCCGCCAGCGCCGCCGGATCCAGCTTCGCCAGCTGCGACACGTTGACCACGGTGTATTCGGTACGCCAGATGTTGGTGAAGCCGCGCTTCGGCACCCGCCGCACGAGCGGCATCTGGCCGCCCTCGAAGCCTGCCCGATGGGTGTGGCCGGAGCGCGATTTCTGTCCCTTCTCGCCGCGGCCGGCGGTCTTGCCGGTGCCGGACCCCGGACCGCGCCCCAGCCGCTTCTTCGCGTGCTTGCTCCCCCTGGCCGGCGACAGCTCGTGCAGCTTCATGACTTCTCCTCGACGATCTCGAGCAGGTACCCGACCTTGGCCAAGGCGCCGCGTACCGCCGGCGAATCGGCGCGCACCACCTCGTGACGGATGCGGCGCAGGCCCAAACTCCGCAGCACCTCGCGGTGCGTCCGCCGGGTGCCGATCACGCTGCGCACCTGACGGATGCGGATCGTCTTCTGCTCGGTCTCCTGGTTGCTGGCCATCTCATCGTCTCCTGGTCAGCCCGCGCGGCCTCTCCGCGCCGGCGGGCTCCTGCTTCCTCTTGCCTCTTCCCGGACCCGGCGCGCCCTTCCGGGAGCGCCCACGGGTAGCCGTCCGCGGCTATTCGGCGCCCTCTGCCGGCGCCGGCTTGGCGGCCGGCTCGGTAGCTGCTGTCGGTGCTGCCGGCGCTGGCGACACTGCCGGCACTGGCGACGCTGCCGGCACCGCCGGCACTGCCTGGGATATCGCCGGAGCGCCGGCGCCAGCCGTCGCGGCCGGGCTCGGCGCGTCCGCCGGACCGGCGGGCGCCGCCGTCGCGGCCGCGCCACCGGAGGCGCCGCGCCCGCGGCCCCCTCCCCGCCCACCCTCGCCTCCCCGGTCGCCACGCTCACCCCGTCGTGGCGCGCCATGGGTCGGCGCCGGCGGCCGGCGCACCCGCGCCGGCGGCGGCGCCGCCTGCGCCGCTCCCTCGAGCGGCGGCAAGCCGCGCAGGCGCCGCACCTCGTCCTCCTGGCGCAGGCTGAGCAGGGCGTCGAAGGTCGCCTTGACCACGTTGTGCGGGTTGGTCGAACCCAGCGACTTGGTCAGGATGTCCTGGATGCCGGCGGTTTCGAGCACCGCCCGCACCGGGCCGCCGGCGATGACGCCGGTGCCCTCCGAGGCGGGCTTGATCAGCACCCGTCCGGCGCCGAAGACGCCGATCGCCTCGTGCGGGATCGAGGTCCCCTTGAGCGGCACCTGCACCATGTTGCGCTTGGCGATCTCGATCCCCTTGCGGATGGCCATGGGGACCTCCTTCGCCTTGCCGGCGCCGTAGCCGACACGGCCATTGCCGTCGCCGATCACCACCAGCGCCGAGAAGGAGAAGTTCTTGCCTCCCTTGACGACCTTGGTGACGCGGTTGATGTGGACGACCTGCTCGAAAAACTCGCTCTCGCGCTCGAATTCCCTGGCCAAGATTTACTCCTTCTCCCTAGAATTGCAGCCCCTTCTCCCGCGCCGCCTCGGCCAACGCCTTGACGTTGCCGTGATAGATGTACCCGCCGCGGTCGAAGACCACCTTGTCGATGCCGCGCTCGCGCGCCCGCTCCGCCACCAACGCCCCCACCAACTTGGCCGCCTCCTGGCTGGCGGTCGACTTGCTGAGCTGGGAGCGCACCGACGGATCCGCCGAGGCGGCCGCCGCCAGGGTCACCCCGCGGGAGTCGTCGATCACCTGGGCGTAGATGTAGCGCAGGCTCTTGTACACCGCCAGCCGCGGCCGCTCGCCGGTGCCGCGAACCCGCATCCGCACCCGCAGGTGCGCGCGCTCGCGGCGCTCCCGCTTCTGCTTCATCCGCTTGGTCACATGGTCGCTCATCACCGGCTCCTTGACGGCGCGCTACTTGCCGCCTGCCTTGCCGACCTTGCGGCGCAGCACTTCGTTGGTGTACTTGATGCCCTTGCCCTTGTAGGGATCGGGTTTGCGCAGGCGCCGGATCTCCGCCGCCACCTGGCCGACCTGCTGGCGGTCGGCCCCCGACACCGTCACCCGGTTGATCTTGGCCTCGATCTCGATCTTGATCCCTGCCGGGATGTCGAACAGCACCGGATGGGAGTAGCCCAGCGCGAACTGCACGTGGTCGCCCTTGACCTCGGCGCGGTAACCCACTCCGACGATGTCCAGCTGCCGGGTGAAGCCCGCCGAAACCCCCTGCACCGCGTTGGCGAGCAGCGCCCGCAGCAGGCCGTGCTTCGAGCGCTCCTGACCGCTGTCGCCGCTCCTCGTGATGGTGACCACGCCGTCGTCCATCGCCACCGGGAAGCCGTCGAAGAGCTGCTGCTCGACCTTGCCCTTCGGTCCCTCGGCGATGAACCGGCCGTCCTTCAACTCGACGCTCGTCCCCTTGGGGACCGAGATCGGCATCTTTCCAATCCGCGACATGGCTCGTCTCCTACCAGAGCTCGCACAGCAGCTCGCCGCCGATGCGGCGCTCGCGCGCCTGCCGGTCGGTGAGCAGCCCCTGCGACGTCGACACGATCCCGACCCCGAGGCCGTTGCGCACCGGCTGGATCTCGTCGGCGCGGCGGTAGACGCGCCGCCCCGGCCGGCTGATGCGGGCGAGATGGCTGATCGCCGGCGTACCCTCGGGGCTGTAGCGCAGGAAGATGCGGATGACGCCGACGTGCTCGCCCTCCGCCGGCTCGATCTGCCGCAGGTTCTTGATGAAGCCCTCCTCCTTGAGCAGCCGGACGACCTCGACTTTGAGCCGCGAGCTGGGCACGTCGAGCCGGTCGTGCTTCGACAGGTGGGCATTCCGGATCCGCGTCAGCAAATCCGAGATGGGGTCGGTCATGCTCATCGATCAGTCTCCTAGCGGCTCGTCCGGTGTCCGCGGGGTCTACCAGCTGGCCTTGATCACGCCCGGGAGGTATCCCTGCAGCGCCAGGTCCCGGAGATGGATGCGGCAGAGCCCGAACTTGCGGTAGAAGCCGCGCGGGCGGCCACATACTCTACAACGGTTCCGGTGCCGGACCTGGAACTTGGGCTTCCTCTGGTTCTTGGCGATCTTTGCGGTGGTGGCCACTGCGGTTGTCTCCTAGCCTAGTTCTTGTCCAGAAGGCGGGCGAATGGCATGCCGAGCTCGCGCAGCAGATACAGCGCGCGCTCGTCGTTGCCGGCGGTGGTAACGATGGTGATGTTCATCCCCTTCGGACGCTCGACCTTGTTGTAGTCGATCTCGAGGAAGATCAGGTGGTCGCGGATGCCCATGGTGTAGTTGCCGCGGCCGTCGAAGCTCTTCGGCGACACGCCGCGGAAGTCGCGGACGCGCGGCAGCGCCACCGAGATGAAGCGGTCGAGGAACTCCCACATGCGCTCGCCCCGCAGGGTGACCCGGCAGCCGATCGGCATGCCGGCGCGCAGCTTGAAGGCGGCAATGGACTTCTGCGAGCGGGTGACGGTCGGGCGCTGGCCGGCGAGGGCGCCCATCTCGTCGACCGCGTCGTCGAGGATCTTGATGTTCTGGATCGCCTCGCCCATGCCCATGTTGAGCGAGATCCGCTCGAGGCGCGGCACCGCCATGGTGTTCTCGATGCCGAACTCCCGCTTGAGCTTGGGCACCACCTCTTCGAGGTAGCGGTGCTTGAGGCGCGGCACGTAGCCCTCCCGGCGCTCGGGCGCATGCGGTCCCGACGGCGCCGCTCCGGCGCCCTTCTTGCCGCCGCCCTTGCCGGCTGACGCACCCTGCGACTTCCCGGACGACTTCCCGGCCTTGTCGGTCTTGTCGCCGGCGGGCTTGCCGCCCGGGTCGGCGGCGGGCTTGCCGCCCGGGTCGGCGGCCTTGTCGGCGCCCTTGGCCGGCTTTTCGGCACCTCCGGCATGGCCGGCCTGACCGGCGGCGGCCTGCTGGGCCGCTTCCGGCTTGCCGGCGGCCTTTTCGGCTTTCGCCGCGGGCTGGTCAATTCTTGCGGAGGGCTGTTCGCCCTCGGCGCCGGCGCCGGCGGGATTCGAATCGTCGCTGTTCTTCGCCATAGCTCTCTCTCGCTCCGCTAGCTGAAGGTGGCGCCGCAGCGCTTGCAGAGCCGCACGCCGCGCCCGTCTTCCAGGCGCTTGCGCCCCACCCGCGACGGCTCGCCGCACTCCGGGCAGATCACCTTCAGGTTGGACACCGCCACCGGCGCCTCGCGCTCCAGGATGCCGCCCTGGATGCCCTTCTGGGGGTTCGGCTTGGTGTGCCGCTTGATCATGTTCACGTGCTCGACGATCGCCCGGCCGCTGGCCGACAGCACGCGCAGCACGCGGCCGCGGGCGCCGCGGTTCTTGCCGGCGGTGACCAGCACCTGGTCGTTCTTCCTCAGCTTCAGCTTCTGCATGGCTCGCTCCCCTGCGTCGCCGGCCGAACGGCCGGCGTCAGATGACCTCCGGCGCCAGCGACACGATCTTCATGAAACGCCGCTCCCGCAGCTCGCGCGCCACCGGCCCGAAAACACGGGTGCCGATCGGCTCGCCCGCGTCGTTGACCAGCACCGCCGAGTTGGTGTCGAAGCGGATGTAGCTGCCGTCCTTGCGCCGCTGCTCCTTGACGGTACGCACGATCACCGCCTTGACCACCTGTCCCTTCTTGACGGTGCCGTCCGGCGCCGCTTCCTTCACCGAGGCGGTGATGACGTCGCCCAACCGCCCATACTGGCCGGCCGAGCCGCCCCGCAGGTGGATGCAGGCGATCTTCTTCGCCCCCGAGTTGTCCGCCACGTCGAGCAAGGTTCCCATCTGGATCATCGTCGTTGACCTCTGTCGCTATCGTTCCGGCGCGTGTCCGGCCCGCTACTGGGCTCGCTTCAGGACCTCGCGGACCCGCCACCGCTTGCTCTTGGACAGGGGCCGGCTGGAGACGATCTCCACCGTATCGCCCACCTTGCAGCGGCTCTCCGCGTCGTGCGCGGCGAACTTGCTGGTCTTCTTCATGTAGCGGTGATACAGACGGTGGGTGGTGGTGTTCTCCACGGTGACGATCACCGTCTTTTGCATCTTGTTGCTGACCACCCGGCCCACCTTCACCTGCACGCGGCGGGCGGTGCTGGCGGCCGGTTTCGGCGGGGTCGCGGCGGTCGCGCCGCCCGCTGCCGGCGCCGGCGTTGCCGACGTCGACGAAACCGCCTCAGTCGCCGCAGCCGCCGGCGCTTCCGGCGGCGCCGCCGTCCGGCCGGCGGCCGGCGCCGCGCCGCCCTCGGTCTGCTGCTTGGTCTCCTTGGTACGAGCCATGGCCTCTCCTATCCTTGCCTTTCGCGCAGCACGGTGAGCACCCGCGCCAGGTCCTTGCGCACCTCGCGCACCCGCGAGGGCTTCTCGAGCTGGCCGGTCACCTTCTGCAGGCGCAGTGCGAAGAGCTGCTCGCACAGGTCGCGCTCCTTGTCCAGCAGCTCCTCGACCGTCTGATCACGCATCTGGGACGCTTTCATCGGCTTACCTCGGCTCGTGATGACGGGTGACGAACTTGGTCTTGATCCCCAGCTTGTGCGAGGCCAGGCGCATCGCCTGCTCCGCCACGTCGGCCGGCACGCCCTCGAGCTCGTAGAGGATGCGCGCCGGTTTCACCACCGCCACCCACTCCTCGGGATTGCCCTTGCCCTTGCCCATACGGGTCTCGAGCGGCTTCTTGGTGATCGGCTTGTCGGGGAACACCCGGATCCACACCTTGCCGCCGCGCTTGACGTGGCGGGTGATGGCGATACGGGCGGCCTCGATCTGGCGCGCCGTCACCCACCCGGCCTCGAGCGCCTGCAGGCCGTAGTCGCCGAAGGCCATGTAGGCGCCGCCCTTCGCCATGCCGGCGCGCCGGCCGCGCTGCTGCTTTCTGAACTTGACCTTCTTCGGCATCAACATGATCGTTCACTCCACGAAGCGCCTACGCGCTGGATCCAGCCGACGCAGCGCCTAGGCGCTGGCTCGGCGGCTCTTCTCCTTCAGCAGATCGCCCTTGTACACCCACACCTTGACGCCGATGACGCCGTAGGTGGTGCGCGCCTCGCCGAGCCCGTAGTCGATGTCGGCCTTCAGCGTGTGCAGCGGCAGCCGGCCCTCCTGGTACCACTCGGAGCGCGCGATCTCGGCGCCGCCCAGGCGGCCGGAAACCATGATCTTGACCCCCTTGGCGCCGAAGCGGAAGGCCGACTCCATGGCCTTCTTCATCGCCCGGCGGAAGGAGACGCGGCGCACCAGCTGACCGGCGATCGACTCGGCCACCAGCTGGGCGTCGAGCTCGGGGCGCTGGATCTCCTGGATGTTGATGTGCACCTCGCGGCCCATCTCCTTCTGCAGGTCGTCGCGCAGCTTGTCCACCTCGGCGCCGCGGCGGCCGATGATGATGCCGGGCCGCGAGGTGTAGATGGTCACCCGCAGCTTGTCGGCGGCGCGCTCGATGTCCACCTCGGACACGCCGGCGTGCGACAGCCGTTCCTTCAACCGGCGGCGCAGCTTCAGGTCTTCGTGCAGCGTGTCGGCGTAGTGGCTGTCGCCATACCAGCGCGAATGCCAGGTCTTGTTGTAGACCAACCGGAAGCCGTAAGGGTGTGTTTTCTGACCCACGATTCGTTTACCTCTCTGGCTCAGGGCCCTTGCGGGTGTCGAGCTTGATCGTAAGGTGGCTCTGCCGCTTGAGGACCCGGAAGGCGCGGCCCATCGGCGCCGGCCGGATGCGCTTCGCCATCGGTCCGCCGTCGACGAAGATCTCCTTGACGTAGAGCCGATCGACGTCGACGTGGTCCTCGCGGTTCTCGGCGTTGGCGATCGCCGACTTCAGGCACTTCTGGACGTGACGCGCGGCCAACTTGTTGGTGACCCCGAGCAGGTTCACCGCCTCCTGCACCGCCTTGCCGCGGATGAGGTCGGCCACCAGGCGCATCTTCTGCGCCGAGCCATGCACGTAACGGAGTCGCGCTATTGCTAGATCGG
>DATGHG010000040.1:0-11016 GCA_035308185.1 Thermoanaerobaculia bacterium
TCAAGCCGATGGCCGACACCACCATCTTCGCGCTCGTCGGCGCCTTCCTGCTCACCCTCACGCTGGTCCCCCTGCTGTGCTCGTGGGCGCTGGCGGGCGGCGTGCGCGAGCGCCGCAACGTCGTCTTCGAGGCGATCCGCGCCGGCTACACCCGCGCGCTCGACCTGAGCCTGCGGTTCCCCTGGCTGACCTGCCTGGTCTCCGTCCTGATCCTCGGCGCCTCGCTGCTGCTGATCCCCGGCATCGGCGCCGAGTTCATGCCGCACCTCGACGAGGGGGCGCTGTGGATCCGCGCCACCACCCCCTACACCATCTCGTTCGAGGAGGCGGCGAAGATCTCGCCGCGGGTGCGGGCGGTGCTGCGCTCGTTTCCCGAGGTGACCATCGTCGCCAACGAGCTCGGGCGGCCGGACGACGGCACCGACCCCACCGGCTTCTTCAACAACGAGTTCTTCGTCGGCCTCAAGCCCTACGACGAGTGGTCCGGCAAGTACCGCAACAAGGCGGCGCTGATCGAGGCGATCAACGACCGGTTGCAGGCTTTCCCGGGCATCGTCTTCAACTACACCCAGCCGGCCGAGGACGCGGTGGACGAGGCCGAAACCGGGCTCAAGAGCTCGCTGGCGGTGAAGATCTTCGGCCCGGACCTGAAGACGCTCGAAGACCGTGCCGCCGCCATCAAGCACGTGCTGACGAAAGTGCGGGGGATCGGCGAGCTGTCGGTGGTCAAGCAGCTGGGACAGCCGGCGCTGACCGTCACCGTCGATCGCGCAAAGATCGCGCGCTACGGCCTCAACGTCGCCGACGTCAACGGCCTGGTGGAGGCCGCCGTCGGCGGCGCCGCCGCCACCCAGGTGGTGCAGGGCGAGAAGCTCTTCGACCTGGTGGTGCGGCTGCGGCCGGAGTTCCGGGAGACGCCGGAGGCGATCGCCAACATCCTGATCGCCACGCCCGGCGGCCAGCAGGTGCCGCTCAAGGAGGTCGCCCAGGTGCGCGAGCAGACCGGGGCGTCCTTCATCTACCGGGAGGGCAACTCGCGTTACATCGGCGTGCAATATTCGGTGAAGGGACGGGACCTGGCCGGCGCGGTCGAGGACGCCCAGCGCCAGGTGGCGGCGGCGGTCAAGGTGCCGCCCGGCTACCGGGTGACCTGGGGCGGCGAGTACGAGGAGTACACGGCGTCGCGCAAGCAGCTGCAATTCATCCTGCCGCTCACCCTGCTGCTGATCTTCCTGCTGCTGTTCATGCTCTACGACAACCTCAAGTTCCCGCTGGTGACCGTGCTCGCGGTGCTGATCTCCGACCCGGTGGGCGGCCTGCTGGCGCTGGCGATCACCGGCACGCCGTTCTCGGTCTCCTCGGCCATCGGCTTCCTGGCGCTGTTCGGCGTCTCGGTGCAGACGGCGGTGATCTTCATCTCCTACGCCAACCAGCTGCGGCAGGAGGGACTGGGAATCGCCGCGGCGACGCGCGAGGCCGCCATCATGCGCCTGCGGCCGATCATGATGACGGCGCTGGTGGCGGCGCTGGGCCTGCTGCCGGCGGCGCTGTCGACCACCGTCGGCTCCGACACCCAGCGGCCGTTCGCCCTGGTGATCGTCGGCGGCCTGTTCTCGCGCCTGCTGATCAGCGTCTTCCTGATGCCGGCGCTCTACGCCCTGGTGGCCCGCCCCGCCGACCGGCTGCGGGTGTGAGCGCCGCCGGCGGGCCGCCGCCGCCTCCTCCACGTGGCCGCTATGCGCCGTCGCCGACCGGTCCGCTCCACCTGGGCAACGCGCGCACGGCGCTCGCGGCCTGGCTGTCGGTGCGGCGGGCCGGCGGCAGCTTCGTCTGGCGCGAGGAGGACCTCGATCCGCCGCGGGTGGTGGCCGGCATGGCCGCGGCACAGCGCGCCGACCTGGCCTGGCTGGGTATCGATTGGGACGAGGGGCCGGACGTGGGCGGGCCGTGCGGGCCGTACCGGCAGTCGGAGCGCGCGGCGCACTACGAGGCGGCGCTCGCCGAGCTGGCGGCGGCGGGGAAGCTGTTCCCCTGCCGGCGCTCGCGCCGCGACCTGGCGGCGATCGCCTCGGCGCCGCATGGCGCCGGCGAGCTGCCGCCGTATCCCGCCGCCTGGCGGCCGCGGCGGCTGGCGGCGGATTGGTTCCAAGCCCTCGGGCCGGACGCCGCGCTGCGCTTCCGCACCGGCGCGCGGGCGGTGCGCTTCGTCGATCGGGTGCAGGGCGAGCAGGTCGAGCGCGTCGACCAGACGGTCGGCGACTTCGTGCTCAAGCGGCGGGACGGCCTCTACGCCTACCAGCTGGCGGTGGTGGTCGACGACCTGCGGATGGGCATCGACGAGGTGGTGCGCGGCGCCGACCTGCTGGCCTCGACGGCGCGCCAGGTGCAGCTGCTGGCGGCGCTGGGGGGAGCGCCGCCGGCCTACGCCCACCTGCCGCTGGTGGTCGGCGCGAGCGGCAAGCTGTCCAAGCGCGAGCCGCGGCTGACCCTGGCCGGCCTGCGCGCGGCGGGAGCGGCGCCGGCGCAGGTGACCGGCTACCTGGCCTGGAGCCTGGGCCTGCTGCCGGCGCCGGCCGCCTGCCTGCCGGGCGACCTGGTGGCGGGTTTCGACTGGCGGCGCATCGGCCGCGGCGACTTCGTGGTGCCCGACGACCTCGCGGCGCGGGTGCTGGCGGTGCGCTGAGGCGGGCTTCAGGAGGGCTGGGGGTCGGAGCCGCCTTCGCCGTCATTGGCGGTGTCCGCGGTGTCCGCGGTGATGGCGTCGGCCTCGATCTCGACGCGCATGTCGGGAGAGATCAGGCGGCTCACCTCGACCATGGTGCAGGCCGGGCGGACGTCGCGAAAAACCTCGCCGTGGGCGCGGCCGATGGCCTCCCAGTCATGCTCGATGTCGGTGACGAAGAGGCGGGTGCGCACCACGTCGGAGAGCCTGGCGCCGGCCCGTTCCAGCGCCGAGGCCACGATGCCCAGGATCGCCACCGTCTGGGCGTAGGCGTTGCCGGGCGCGAGGACCCGGCCCTCGGCGTCGACGGCGGTGGTGCCGGCGACGTGGATGTAGGGGCCGACCCGCACTGCCCGCGAGTAGCCGACGATCGGCTCCCAGGGAGCGCCGCTGCTGATGTTGCGACGGTGCATTCTCGCCTCCTGTGGTAGGACCCGACGCTAGCACGGCGAAGTGGCGCGCTCCCGCGACCTGCGCCACAGCGCGGCCCTTGGGGCTGTGGTACGATCCGCCGAAATTTCCGACCGCCGCGCGCTCTCCGGCGACCGCTCGCGGCGGGCTTCGGGAGTCGCGGGAGTCGAGGATGCCGGCAACCAGAACCAGGGATCGAGACCGATGACTCGGCGCGACTCCCCCCGCCCGCCGCAGATGGAAGTGCCCGGCCCGGGACAGGAATCGGTTTGGGATTACCCGCGGCCGCCGCGGCTCGAGCCCAGCCCTCGACTGATCGAGGTCCATTTCGGCGGCGTCCAGGTGGCCGCCAGCCGGCGCAGCCTGCGGGTGCTGGAGACCAGCCACCCACCCGTCTACTACCTGCCTCCGGGCGACGTGCGGATGGATCTCCTGCTGCCCTCTCCCCGGCGCAGCTGGTGCGAATGGAAGGGCCTGGCGAGCTACTACCACGTCGTGGTCCCGGCCACGAAACGCGCCGAGAACGCTGCCTGGTACTACCCCGATCCCACGGTGCCCTACAAAGAGATCCGCGACCACATCGCCTTTTATCCCCACCTCATGGACGCCTGCCTCGTCGACGGCGAGCGCGTCCAGCCCCAACCTGGCGACTTCTACGGCGGCTGGGCGACCCACGACGTGGTGGGCCCCTTCAAGGGCGGGCCCGGCACCTCCGACTGGTAGCCACGGCGGCGCCTGGCGGGCTCGGCTCAGCCGAGCTTGCGGACGCGGCTCAGCCGAGCGTGCGGGCGAGGCGGATGCCGGTGAACTGGAAGCGGGTGTCGGGGGGCCAGAAGTTGCGGTAGCTCGGGCGGATGTGATCGGCGGGCGTGGCGCAGGAGCCGCCGCGCAGCACTCGCTGGTTGTCCATGAACTTGCCGTTGTACTCCATCAGCGCGCCGTCGAAGGGCTGGTAGCCCGGGTAGGGCTCGTAGTGGTTGGTCGTCCATTCCCAGAGATCGCCGCCCATCTGGGCCAGCGGTCCGCCGGCGCCGCCGCCGCCGGGGGCGAGCCCGCTCCCGCCGTTGACGGCGCGGGGATGGAGAACCTCCGGGTCGAGGAAATGGGCGGGCTCACCGGGGAAGCCGGAAACGCGCGCGCCGTGCTCCCACTCGCGCTCGGTGGGGAGGCGAACGCCCTCCCGGCCGCCGCCCGAGCGGGCCAGCCAGCGCGCGTAGGCGTCGGCCTCGTAGAAACTGACGTGACAGACCGGCTCGGCGAGGTCGAGCTCGCGCAGGCCGGCCAGGGTCCACTGGCGCCAGCGGCTGCTTGCCGTGTCGCGCTCCCAGTAGAGCGGGGCCGACCAGCCGGCGTCCCTGGCCCGCGCCCAGCCGTTGGCCAGCCACAGCAGCGGGTCGGAGTAGCCGCCGGCCGCGACGAAGTCGAGGAACTCGGCGTTGGTCACCAGCCGGTCGGCGAGGGCGTAGTCGTCGAGCCAGGCCTGGTGGACCGGCATCTCGTTGTCCCAGCACCAGCCGCCGTCGAGGTTGCCGAAGCGGTGCAGGCCCCCGGACAGCGGGACGTAGCGAAGCGCGGCCGGCAACGATTTCCGAGCGCGGGGGGCGGCGGCATTGCCGGCGAGGTAGGGCTCGCGCAGCTCCGGCACGTTGGCGCCGAGGATGTGCTTGATCTCGGTCACCAGCAGCTCCTGGTGCTGCTGCTCGTGCTGGATGCCGGTGACGGTCAGGAAGCCCAGCCGCGGCAGGTCGTCCGCGGGCGCTTCGCGCAGCAGGGACTCGAGGCGGTCGTCGACGGCGGCGCGGAAGCGGAGGACCTCGTCGGTGGTGGGCCTGGTGACCAGCCCGCGATGGTCGCGGGCCAGGCGCGGGCCGAGCGACTCGTAATAGGAGTTGAGGGCGTACTCGAGGCGGGCGTCGGCGGCGTCGTAGCGCCCGAACGGCTCGAGGATGTTCTTGGCGAAGAACCAGGAGGTGTGGCCGAGGTTCCACCAGGGTGGGCTGACGTCCGGCATCGACTGGATGCGGTAGTCCTCGGGCTTGAGCGGGCGGCAGAGCTCGAGGCTCAGCGCACGGGTGGCCCGGTAACGGGCCAGCAGGGTCTCGCGGTCCATCACGCCTTCTTCCATGGCGGCGATTCTATCCTCCCGGGTCGCGTGCGCGGTGGCGAGTGCGGCGGGCGGCATCATCGCTGCATACCCCATCCTCGGTGGGACAGAAGGAGGATTGCGATGACCATGCAGGGGTGGAGAATTCAGCTTCCGAGCCGTCGCCTCGGCCTGGCGCTGGCGGTGGCAGTGGCGGTGGCGTATGGCTGGTCGGCGCCCGGCGCGCCGCGGGCGGCGGCGAGCGCGAGCGCGGCGGACGGTGCGGCGGTCGCGAGCTCGGCGGCCGCGCCGGGCTCGGCCGCGACGCTCGTCGACATCAATCGGGCGAGTGAGAAAGAGCTGGCATCGTTGCCGGGAGTCGGGGCGGCAACCGCCCGCAAGATCGTCGCCGGGCGGCCCTACGGCAGCGTCGAAGAGCTGGCGCGCGCCGGCGTCCCGGCCAAGGCCATCCAAAAGATCGCTCCCCTGGTGACCGCCGGCCGCGGCAGCCGTCCGGCGCTGCGCGGCGCCGCGGGTCCGGGTACCGCGCATACGCCCGCACAGCGAGCCGCGCTGAGCGTGCCGCCGCCGACGCCCAGGGTGGACCTCAACCGCGCCGGCGAAAAGGACCTCGAAACGCTGCCGGGAGTCGGTCCGGCGACGGCGCGGAAGATCATCGCCGCGCGGCCTTACAGCACGGTCGAGGACCTGGTGCGGGCCGGGCTCCCGGCCAGCGTCATCGCCAAGCTGGCTCCCTACGCCGCCGCCGGGCCGGCCGCGGCGCCGCCAACCCCGGCGAGCGCGCCGGTCGCCGGCAGCGGCGTGCCCGCGAAGGCCGGCCCGCCGCCCTAACGGAGAAGAGAACGGAAGGTGCCGCGCACCGCGTGTTATGCTCCTTACCGGAGGAAAGGAGCATGGCCGTCGCAACTCTCACCAGCAAGGGACAGATCACTTTGCCCAAGGAAGTTCGGGAGCACCTCCATCTTGGCGAAGGCGACCGATTGGAGTTCGTGATCCGGAGCAATGGCGAGGTCCATGTCCAGCCGATCGCCGGTTCCTACCGCGATCTGCGGGGGATGGTCCAACGGTCGGGCGCAGCGCCGCCCTCGGACGAGGCGCTGGGCAAGGAACTGACGCGGCAATTGGTCGAGGACGATGAACGGATTCGCCGGGGCAGGGGGTGAGAGGTCTGGACACCAACGTCCTGCTGCGTTTCATCACCGCCGACGATCCGGCGCAGGCCGAACGGGTGGGCGCCCTTTTCGATGCGGCCGAGCGGTCCGGCGACCGCTTCTTCGTCAGCGCGATCGTCCTCTGCGAGCTTACCTGGACACTTCGCGGCCGGCCATACGGGCTCGATCATGATCAGATCGCGGCCGTCGTCGAGAGGATCCTTGGCACCAACCTGCTCGAGGTCCAGGACCGGAGCCTCGTTCGTCACGCGCTACTCGACTATCGCCAAGGTCGAGGCGACTTCGCCGACTACCTGCTTGGGCGGCAGGGCTTCGCGGCAGGTTGCGCCGATACCATCACCTTCGATCGCAAGCTGAGTGGAACCGCCGGATTCTCTGTGATTTCCTGAACACGGAGCCGGTCAGGCCGGCGCTACCTAGGCGAAAGGGTGTAGAAGGCGCCGAGGATGGCGCCGTAGAGCAGGTGGGCGAGGATGGTGACCAATGGCGTGTTGCGGCCGTAGTTGAGCGCCATGAAGCCGGGCGGCTCGAGCTGGTGGGCAGGGTCCGGACCGTGGGCCTCGCTGGCCATGCGCGGATGTAGCGAAGGCAGCAGCGGCATCACCGCGGCGAGCAGGAACAGCGCCTGGATCAAGCCGAGGCTGGCGCCCAGCCACCAGGTGGCGCGGCGCCAGCTCTCGAAGGCCAGGGCGTAGAGCAGGGCGAACAGCCAGCCGTTCGCCAGGTGCAGCACGAAGCCGTAGAGATTGGCGCGCCGGCGATCGGGGCTGAGGGCGGCGCCGAGCAGCAGCGGCATCGAGATACGCGACAGCCCGAGCCCCTGGCCGGCGGCCAGGCAGGTGGTCAGCACCACCGTCGCGAAGAACCCCCACAGCAGGATGCTGCCGAGGTTCACAGGCGCACCCCCTTGGCGCCGGCGGCCGCAGCCTGGGGCAGGCGCTCGCAGCCGGTGGCGGCGGCGATGGCGAGAGCTGCCGCGATCAGCCCGACGTGGGTGAACGCCTGCGGGAAGTTGCCCAGCGCCGCCCCGCTCCGCGGCTCGATCTCCTCGCTCAACAGGCCGAGGTCGTTGGCGTAGCCGAGGACGCGCTCGAATTGCGCCATGGCCTCTTCGACGCGGCCCGAGCGCGCCAGGAACTCGGCCAGCCAGAAGCTGCAGATGCCGAAGGCGCCCTCGCCGCCGGGGATCCCGTCGTCGCCCGGCGGGTAGCGGTACAGCAGACCGTCGCACTCGAGGCGGCCGCGCACGGCAGCGAGGGTCGACTGCAAACGCGGCGAGCGCGCCGGGTCGTCGAAGCCGCGCAGGCCGAGCAGCAGCAGGCTGGCATCGAGCGCCTCGCCGCCCAGCACGTCGACGTAGCTGCCGAGCCGCGCGCTGAATCCCGTGGTCTCGATGGTCGCGCGCAGCTCGTCGCGGTCCCTGGCGAAACCGCCGCGCTCGGCGGCGGTCAGCGCGAGGCAGCCGCGCTGATGCAGGCGCAGCAGGCGGTCGAGGGCCACCCAGCACATCGCCTTGGAGTAGGTGTGGTGAAAGCGCCCGGCGCGCTTCTCCCAGATGCCTTCGTCGGGCTCGCGCCAGAGGCGCTGGACGGTGGCGCCGAGCTGGCGCAGCAGGCGGCCCTCGGTGGCGTCGAGGGCGCCGCCGCGCTCGACGTACTCGTAGGCGGCATGCACCACCTCGCCGAAGATGTCGAGTTGCAGCTGGCCGACCGCGCCGTTGCCGGTGCGCACCGGACGCGAGCCGGCGTAGCCCTCGAGCCAGAGGAGCTCCCGCTCGCGCAGCCGCACCTCGCCATGGACGTCGTAGACGACGTTGAGGATCCGCAGCCGCGGCGACCAGCGGTGCCGTGCCGGCGACGACGAGCGCATGCGGGTGGCGTACAGCAGCCAGGAGAAGAACGCCTGGCCCTCGTCGCAGAAGCCGAGGTCGAAGAAGGCGGTGAGCGTCCAGGAGGCGTCGCGCAGCCAGCAGCAGCGGTAGTCCCAGTTGCGCTCGCCGCCGATCTGCTCGGGCAGCGAGGTGGTGGGCGCGGCGATCACCGCGCCGGACGGGGAGTAGGTGAGCAGCTTGAGGGTCAGCAGGCTGCGCACCACCGCCTCCGGGTGCGGCCCGAGGTAGCGGCAGGCCGCCACCCATCGCTGCCACCAGCGCAGCGAGCGCTCCAGCCGGCCGGCGGCGGCGGCGCCCAGCGGCAGGAAGATCCCGGGCTCGGCGGTCACCGAGGCGAGCGACAGGAAGCGGTGGTCGCCGGCGGCCAGCAGCGCGCGGCCGTAGACCCCGGAGCGGCTCGGGTCGGGAGCGACCGGCACCTCGCTGCGCAGGGCCAGCAGCTGATCGCCGAGCTCCCAGGTGAAGCCGAGCGCACGGCGGTCCCGCGGCACCGGCGGTGCCGCGCCCCAGCCGGGCCGCGGGTCGCAGCCCACCTCGATCTCGACCCTACCGGCCACGCATTCGACGCGGCGCAGCAGCTCGTGCTCGGCCGTCAGCTCGCCGCGGCGCTCGTCTTCGGCGGCGACGCACATCACGTCGGTCAGGCGCAGCACGCCGCCGGCGGCCTCGAAGGTGGTCTCGAGGACGTTGGTGGACCCCAGGTAGCGGCGGCGGGTCTGGAAGTCGCCAACCGGACGGACGAACCAGCGGCCGCCGCGGCCGGCGTCGAGCAGCGCCGCGAACACCGCCGCGCTGTCGAACCGCGGCAGGCAGAGGAAATCGACCGAGCCCCGGCGCGACACCAGCGCCGCCGTGCGGCAGTCGCCGATCAAGGCGTAGTCACGGATCGGCGCATAGCTCGGGATGGGGTCGGCGGGCATCGGCTGCGGAGCTCGCGGCTCACCTCGACAAACGGACATGAGGCGGCGTCAGCGCTACGGCGAGGCAGCTGCAAGCGACGCGCCACGCGGGTGCGCGGCGGGAGTTTGGGACGCCGCTGCCGGCCGGTCCATTGACTCTTGCCGACGCCGACAGGAGACTGGTGCCTGGACGCAATGGGCTGTCAGCCGAAGGGTTGGCGGCAACCGCCCGGAGGAGGGGCAAGCGCGGCGTGACCGCTTCGAGGAAGAGCCGTGGCGGCGTCGGCCTGCCCGACCTGCATGAGATCGTGGCCAGGCTCGAGGCCGCGCACGGTACGCCCGAGCCGCCGCTGGTCAGCGATCCCTTCGCGGCCGCGGTCCTCGAGAGCGCGGCTTACCTGGTCGACGACGAGCGCCGGCGGCGGGTGTTCGAGCGGCTGCGGGACGCGGTGGGCATCACGCCGGAGGCGCTGCTCGCGATTCCCGAAGCCGAGCTGGCGCGGCTGATCGCCGACGGCGGCATGCTGCCGGCGCACCGCGCCGCCAAGGTGCAGAAGGCCGCCGCGGTCGCCGCCGAGATCGGCGTGGACGAGCTGCGGCGGCAGGCGGCGGCGGGCACCGGCGGGCGCCTGCTGCGGCGCTTCCCCGGCATCGGCGAGCCGGGAGCCGACCGCCTGCAGCTGCTGGCGCACGGCAAGCGCACCCTGGCTCCCGATTCCAACGCCCTGCGCGTGCTGGTGCGCCTGGGGTTCGGCGCCGAGAGCGACGACTACGCCAAGACCTACCGCTCGGCGACGGCGGCCGTGGCGCCGCGGCTGCCGGCCGATTTCGACTGGCTGATCCGCGCCCACCAGCTGCTGCGCCGGCACGGTCAGCAGGTTTGCCGGAGGACCGGGCCGCGGTGCGAGGTCTGCCCGCTGACGCGGCTCTGTGCCTGGTACGCGGGGACCGCGGGGCGCGCTCACGGCAGCGGTTCGAGGTCGTCGTAGAGGCGGGACAGGGCCAGCGCGCGGACGCGGTCGGCCAGGGGGTAGGTGTGATCGCCGGCGTGGACGACGTCCAGGCGATCGAGGGCGAGGTCGGCGAGGGCGGAGCGGATCGATGGCGAGAGGCGCGGCGCGCTGGTGCGCTTGCACTCGAAGCCCAGGCGTCGATTGCCCCGCACGACCAGGAGATCGAGCTCGGCGCCGCCGTGGGTGGCCCAGAAGAAGGACTCCTCGGGGTGGGCTCCCAGACGCACCAGGATCTCGCCCAGGGCGAAGCCTTCCCATGAGGCGCCGACCTTGGGATGCCCTTCGAGATCGCGCAAGGTGCCCAGGCCGAGAAGTGCATGGAGCAGGCCGCTGTCGGCGAGGTAGATCTTGGGCGAGCGCACCTGTCGCTTGGCGATGTTGGCGTGCCATGGCTGCAACTGGCGCAGCATCAGGGCCGCCGTCAGCAGATCGAGATAACGCCGGACGGTGGTGAGCGCGATCCCGAAGGCGCGGGCGATCTCTGCACCATTCCAAACCTGTCCGTGATAATGAGCCAGCATGGTCCAGAAGCGCCGCAGCGTCTCGGCCGGGATGGTGACGCCCAGCTGGGGCAGGTCGCGTTCGAGAAAGGTGCGGACAAAGGCGCGGCGCCATTCGGCGCTCGCCTCGTCCGACTCGCCGAGGAACGATCGCGGAAATCCGCCGCGCACCCAGAGGCGATCGCGGGCGCCGACCCCGACCTCGTCCAGGGCAAAGCCCTCGAGCTCGTGATAGACGATCCTGCCCGCGAGCGACTCGGAAGTCTGTTTGAGGAGATCGGGCGATGCGCTGCCCAGGACCAGG
>DATGHG010000041.1:0-8453 GCA_035308185.1 Thermoanaerobaculia bacterium
CGTGGACTTCGCGCAGCTGGTGAAAATGTACGGCGCCGATGCGGCCGAGGGCGAGAAGCGCTACAGCCCGGCGGTCTGCATCGGGTGCGAGCGAACGGCGGTCACGGGCCAGCCCGATCCGAAGCACGTCTCCACGTCCTACGTAGAGCGGTCGAACCTGACCGTCCGCATGAGCGTCCGCCGCTTCACCCGGTTGACCAACGCCTTCTCCAAGAAGCTCCGCAACCACGCTGCGGCGGTCGCCCTGTTCACGGCTCACTACAACTTCTGCCGCATCCACCAGACCTTGCGGGTGACGCCGTGCATGGCGGCCGGCGTGACGGCGCGGGTGTGGTCGATCGCGGACCTGGTCGGGCTGCTCCCGGCCGTGGAGCACGTCGGCGGCCGGCCCCGGAAAACTATCTAGGACACTACCGTGGGCAAGCGGCGCTACGGCGGGAAGGCGTCATTGTCGATGCCGCCGCAGAAGGTCCCGGCGGGGTTCTGGTAGGTCTTGGTCTTGCCGCCGGCGGTGTCGGTGACGGTGATGGCGTAGGCGAAGTCGGAGAGCGCCGAGTAGAAGAAGGCGATCCGGTCGCTGAACGGCACCACCTTGAGCACCAGCTCGACGTCGGTCGGGTCGGTGAAGGTGAACAGGCCCGAGAGATCGCTCAACGACCGCGGCGCGCCGGCGCCGGCGGTGCCGTTGAACTGGTTCTGCCAGGTGACGCTGACCGCGAAGCGGCGGTCCAGCAGGCACAGCGTGCCCTTGCCCGGCGCGCAGGCGGCCTTCGCGGGGGTGGGCGCCACGGCCGGGAACGAGGTCTGATCGATGCCGCCGCAGTCGCCGGTGGTGTTGGTGTACTTCTTGAGGTGCCCGGTGCGGGTGTCGGTGACGGTGATGGTGAACTGGAGGTCGGTGAGCTCGCCGTAGAAGACCTTGAAGACGGTGCCGAAGTCGAGGATCTTGACGATCAGCTCATAGTTGGACGGGTCGGTGAAGTAGAAGTAGCCGGTGCTGTCGGTGCCGACGACGGCGTGGCCGACGCCGCTGGTGCCGTCGAACTGGTTCGACCAGGCGACCTGCACCTGGAAGCGCTGCCCGGCCAGGCAGAGGGCCAAGCTGCCGGGGCTGCAATGGCCCGCGGCGACGGGCGCGAGGAAAGGTTGCAGGTGGGTGAAGCTGGCGGCGATCGCGCCGTCGACCGGGTGCACCTCCTGGCTGCACGGATCGTCGACGCCGGTTGGGCCGCAGATCCCGAGCAGCTGGCCCACCACCATGCCGCCGGCGAGCATGGCGGCCGACCCGGAGCTGCCCGGAGCGGCGGCGCCGAGGTCCAGGTCCGAGTAGATGAAGCGCGGCTGCGGCGTGCCGGTGCACTGGATCGCCTGCGAATCCACGGTGGTGGTCGAGAACTTCTGCGCCTCGGCGTCGGGATGGGACAGCCGGTAGAGCAGCGTGCCGTCGGGAGTGGCCAGCGGGCTGGCGTTCCAGCCCAGGAACGTCCTGCCGGCGGGTAGGGCGCCGAGGCGCAGCAGGCTGAAGTCGCTGGCGGTCTGCGCGTCGCCGGTGACCAGGACGGTGGCGCCGGCCGTTCTCGGCAGCTGCTCGAGGGCCGGCGCCGGGCCGTTGCAGGACGGCGTGTAATCGTCGAAGAACGCCTGCGCCGACGCGGCCACCTGCGCCGTGGAGATGCAGTGGTTGGCGGTGAGCATGTAGGGGATGCCGTCGCCGACGACGTCGCTCAGCAGCTGGCCGGTGCAGGCGAATCCCTGGCGGCCGTCGATGAACTCGAGCAGGGCGACGGCGTGCCGGGCGAGGGCGTAGTCCGGGAAGTCGGCGGCGCCGACGCAGCTCGCGTCCATCTCGCAGCTGGTGTCCTTCGGCGCCGGTCCCCTGGCGGTCCCCGGACTCGCCAGGCCCTCCAGGTTCGCCGGGTTCGCCGAGCGCATCTCGGTTGCGGGCACCAGCTCGAGCACCGCGTCGATGGTGAAGCCGTATCCGGAGTCTGCCGTGGCGGCGGCGGCCTGTCCGGCGCCGGCCGGTCCGGCGGCACCCTCGATCGGCGCTGCGGCGCCGGCCCCGCTCGGCCCGGAGGCGCCGGCAGCCGTCGAGGAAACCGGCGCGGCTGGCAACTCGACGTCGAGCGCCAGCTCCTCGCCCTCGACGCTCGGCGTCCACATACCGCCGTCGGGCGCCGCCAGCTCCATGCCGAACGGCGCCGCCGCCGGCTCCGCGCCGTGGACCCAGAGGCGGGCGCCGGCCGGGAGATCCACCCGCGAGAGGTGCAGCCGCAGCCGGTGGGCGCCGGCGACGCGCACGCTGCCGCCCCAGCCGATGCTCGTCAGGGAGGTCTGCGCCAGCACGCCGCCGTCGCGCTCGGCGAGCGGCGCCTGCGCCAGCGCCGCCGTGGCGCCGGCGTCGAGGCGGACGCGCCGCGGCGCCGGCAGGGAACGCACGAAGCCGTTCTGCGGCGGCTGGCGGCGGGAACCGTTCCAGGCGTGGAGCGCCGCCAGGCTGTCGGCAGCCTCGACCGCAGCGGGGCCGAGCGCGGCCAGCGGCGCGACGCCGAAGCGCTCGGCCAGATGCGGCGCGGCGGCGGCGGCGGTTTCGGAGGCAAGGCGCGCGCTGTCGGCGGCCGGGTCGGGCGGGGCGGCGTAGGACGGCGCCTGCTGGGCCGTCGCGCCGACGGTGCCGCCGGCGGCGGCGCTGACGGCGGCGGTGGCGGCGGCCACCAGCAGCCGCCGCGCCAAACGTCGGGCGGCGCGCCCCGGCGGGCGCCGGCTCGGAGATCGGATCACGGTGGAGATCCTGTCCGATAGATGGTTGCGCAGTCAAGATTCTACCGGAACCCGCGGTCGCGGTGGCGGCGGCTCCGCCCGGGCCTGGGTTATCGTTGGCGGCGTGAGCGACGACAGCCAGCACGAGGAGGAGATCCTCGGCAAGGCCTACGATGCGCGGCTGATGCGGCGGCTGATGAGCTACGTGCGGCCCTACCGGTTGATGACCGCCGCCGCGGTGGCGCTGATCCTCGTGTCGTCGGCCCTGCAGCTGGTCGGGCCGCTGGCCACCGCCGTCGCCCTCGACCTCTTCGTGCGTCCGCCGCAGGCCCGCGCCGCCAGCCTGTCGGGCGCCAGCCGGCTGGTGCGCGACGCGCTGCTCGCCCGCGGCGTCGATCCGTCACAGGTGCAGGCCCAGGGATTGGCGGTGGTGGCGGTGGTCTTCATCGCCGCGGTGGTGCTCACCTTCGTCACCGTCTACGCCGAAGGCTACGTGATGATGCTGATGGGCCAGTACATCATGTACGACCTGCGCAACCAGATCTTCGGCCATTTGCAGCGTTTGCCGATCGCTTTCTTCGACCGCAACCCGATCGGCCGCCTGGTGACCCGGGTCACCACCGACGTCGATGCCCTCAACGAGATGTTCACCTCGGGGCTGGTGGAGCTGCTCGGCGACGTGCTGCTGCTCGCCGGCATCGTGGTGGTGCTGTTCTGGCTCGACTGGCGGCTGGCGCTGACGGCGTTCTCGATCGTGCCGCTGCTGGTGCTGCTGACCGGCTGGTTCCGGGGCGGCGTGCGGCAGGCGTTCCGCGAGGTGCGGGTCAGGGTCGCGGCGATCAACGCTTTCTTGCAGGAGCACGTCACCGGCATGGCGGTGGTGCAGCTGTTCGGGCGCGAGGCCCGGGCCTATGGCGAGTTCGTCGAGATCAACGACCGCCACCGGGTGGCCAACGTGCGCTCGATCTTCTATTACGCGATCTACTTCCCGGGCATCGAGCTGATCACCGCTCTCGGCACCGGCCTGCTGATCTGGGTGGGCGGCGGCCAGGTGCTGGCCGGGGCGGTGTCGCTCGGCGCGCTCATCGCATTCCTCCAGTACGCGCAGCGTTTCTACCAGCCGCTCTCGGACCTGTCGGAGAAATACAACATCCTGCAGGGCGCGATGGCCAGCTCGGAGCGCATCTTCCGGCTGCTCGACGCGCCGGTGAGCATCGAGTCGCCGCCTGCCGCCTTCGTCCCCGAGCGGATGCTCGGTGCCATCGAGTTCGACCAGGTCCACTTCAGCTATCTGCCGGGCGAGGCGGTGATCAAGGGGATCTCGTTCCGGGTGCGGCCGGGCGAGACGCTGGCGGTGGTCGGCCATACCGGGGCGGGCAAGAGCACGCTCGCCAACCTGCTGCTGCGCTTCTACGACGTCGATTCGGGGGCGGTCAGGGTGGACGGCGTCGACGTCCGGGAGTGGTCGCTGCCGGTGCTGCGCCGTGGTATCGGCATGGTGCTGCAGGACGTCTTCCTGTTCGCCGGCACGGTGGCCGAGAACATCCGCCTGGGCGACGCCGGGATCGCCGACGACCGGTTGCGCTGGGCCGCCGCCGAGGTGCACGCCCTGCCGTTCATCGAGCGCCTGCCGGCGGGCATGCAGGCGGTGGTGCGCGAGCGCGGCGCCGGCCTGTCGGTCGGCCAGAAGCAGCTCATCGCCTTTGCGCGCGCCCTCGCCTTCGACCCCCGCATCCTGATCCTGGACGAGGCCACCTCATCGATCGACACCGAGACCGAGCAGCTGATCCAGCAGGCGCTCGAGCGCCTGTTGCGGGGGCGCACCAGCGTGGTGATCGCCCACCGCCTCTCGACCATCCAGCGGGCGGACCGCATCCTGGTCATGCACAAGGGCGAGGTGCGCGAGATCGGCACGCACCAGGAGCTGCTCGCGCAACGCGGCATCTACCACCGGCTCTACCTGCTGCAATACCGCGAGCAGGAGCTGGAACGCCACGCCAGGGAAGGGCGCGAGCAGCAGCCGGCCGCGCGCTATCCTTAGCGCTGGTGGCCCGCCAGCTCGACCTCTTCCAACCCCCTCCCCCCGTTCCCGACGGCGATCGCGGCGCCGCCGCCGCGCCGAGCGCCGCGGCAGCCGATGCCGCGGCTGCGGATGGTAGGGCTGCTGCCGATGCCGCGGTTGCCGGTGTCACGGCTGCCGCGGCCGGCACTCCTGCCGGGGTGGTGGCCTGCCGCGGTTCGCTGGCGGCCGAGGCCCTGCTGCTCGCGGCGCTCGACGACCTGGCGGCGGCGGCGCGGCGCGACCCGTCGCGGCTGGCGCTGCCGGTACGCGTGGTCGTGCCGTCGCGCAGCCTGCGGCGGCACGTCGCCGCACGGCTGGTGCGCTCACGTTCGACGCCCCCGGGCGGTGGCGGGGCGATGGCTGGAGTGATGGTGCAGACGCTGTTTGGCCTGGCCTGCGAGGTGCTCGAGCGGGCCGGTGCGCCGGCGCCGGGCGGCAGCCTGCTGTTCGCGACGCTGGTCGAACGCGAGGCGCGCCGCGAAGACGCGCTGCGCCGCGGGTTGGGGGACCTGGTCGACGGCTTCCTGTCGGTGACGCCGGCGGTGACCGATCTGCTCGACGCGGGCCTTGAGGCGGCGCACGCCGAGGCGGTCGACGAGGCGCTGGCGAGTGACGGACCGCGGTCGGCCGGCCGCGCGGCGGTGGCACGGGCGCGCGCCCTGGTGCGGGTGGCAGTGCGGGCCGAGCTGGCGTTGCGCGAGCTTGGCCTGGGGCGGCGCCCGGGCCTGCTGCGGCAGGCGGCGGAAGCGCTGCGGACGGCGCCGGCGCCGGAGCGGCTGTTGCCGTCGCGCGCCCTGCTGCTGCACGGTTTCGTAGCGGCGAGCGGCCTTGCCGGCGATCTGCTGGAGGTGCTGCTGCGCCAGCACGGGGCAACCCTGCTGCTCGATCTCCCGCCGGTCCCCGGCGTGGCGGCGGCGACCGAAACCGCCGCCGTCGCCCGCCTCGCCGAGCGCGCGGCCGCCGCCGCGTCGCTGGCGCCGGCGGCCACCGGCGAATCAGCCGGCACCTGGGCGCTCGCAGCTGCCGCCGGCGGAGTGGCGGCCGCCGAGGCCGATCCGATCGCTGCTCCCGGTGCGGTCGGGGCGCCCGGCGCGGTGCCGGTCGGAGGGGTCCCGCGCCTGGAGGCCTTCACCGCCGCCGGCGCCGACGCCGAGGCGCGGGAGGTCGCCCGGCGGCTGCGGCGGCTGCTCGACGGCGAAGGTCCGGCGACGGCCGCCATGGCCGGCGAGGCCGGGCCTGCGGATGCGGTCTTGGCGTCCGCCCGGAGGATCTGGCCGGAGGGACTGGCGATCGTGGCGCGCGATCTGGCGCCCTACCGGGCGGCGTTGCGCCGCCATCTGTCGCGCCTCGGCGTGCCCTTCTCGGGGGTCGGCGAGCCGGGTGGGCTCCTGCCCGCGGGCCGGCGTGCCGGAGCGGCGCTCGAGCTGCTGCGCCGGGGCCCCGAGGCGCTTGCCGACCGCTGGCTGGATGCCAGCGCCTGGATGGCGGACGAGTTGCGCGTCGACCTGCGCCTCGCCATGGGCGCCCTCGGAGCGGCGCGCCTCCGCGACGTCGCCGCGTTGCGCGAGCAGCGCTTCGACGGCGGCGTGGCGCTGCCGATCCGCCACGGATTGCGTCCGGCGGGCCTGCCTGCCGTGCCGCCGGCCGGCGGCGAGCCGCCACCGCCCGACGACGACGGCGAGGGGCGGGCGGTGGCGAAGCTGCGGCGGATCTCGGAGGGGAAGCTGCGCCGGGGTGTGGCGGCGGCGGTCCGCGTGCACGACCGGCTGGCGGCGTGGCCGCCGGCGGCCACGGCGTCCGTCCAGCTCGAATGGCTGCGCGGGCTGCTGGGCGACCTGGGGCTGGACGGCGATCCGGCGCTGCCGCTGGCGGCGGCCGCCGTGGAGCTGCAACGCGAGGTCCCGGCCGATCTCGCGCTGGGCCGCGACGAGCTGCGGCTCCTCCTGGAGCGGGCGATGGGCGACGGCGGCCGGTGCCCGATCGGCGGCGAGGGGGGAGGCGTTCAGGTGCTGAGCGTCGCGGAAGCTCGGGGCCGCACCTTCGATCAGCTCTTCCTGCTTGGCCTCAACCGCGCCGTTTTTCCGCGACCGCGGCGCGAGGACCCGCTGCTGCCGGACGACCTCCGCCAGGTGGTGCAGCGGCTGCTGCCCGACCTGGGGCTTGCCCGCGACGGCGGCGACGACGAGCGTCATGCCTTCGCCCAGCTGCTCTCGGCGGCACCCGTGGTGTGTCTTTCCTGGCAGACCGCCGACGACGACGGCAAGCCGCTTTCGGCCTCGCCGCTGGTCGAGCGGTTGCTGGCGGACCTCGAGTCGCCGCCGGTGGCGCCCGCCATCTATCCTACGCGGCCGCCGGTGCCCGCCGGCGGGACGCTCGCCGCCGTCGCCGGAATGGCGGTGCCTGGTGGTAAGGGTGGCGCCGCCGACCCGCGGCCAGCCGACGAGCACGCTGCTCTGGCGGCACTCCACGGCTCGCGGCAAGACCTCGCGCGGGTGCTGCCGCTCGCCGTGCGGCAGGTGCGGGAGGAGCTGGGCCGCGAGCTATTCGACCTCGACCCGCAGGCGGTGGCTGCGGCGCGCTTCCGCATCCTAGAGGAACAGGATCCCGACGAGCTCACTCCGGCGGGCCGAGCGGCGGTGGCGCGGCTGGGACCGTATCTCGGCTTCGCCGGTCCGGCCGCGGCGCGCGGCCCCCACCAGCTCTTCGTCACCCATCTCGAAGGTCTGGCCGCCTGCCCCTGGCAGCTTTTCCTGGGGCGGCTGCTGCGCATCGAGCCGCCGCCGGATCCGCTCGATGCCCTGCCCGGCGGCGATCCCCTCCGCCTCGGTATCGTCGTGCACCGGAGCCTGGACCGCATCGTCAAGCGGGCGCTGGGCGCGTCGCCGCCTGCCGCGCCGCCCTTCGCGCCGCCACCCCTCGCGTCGCCAGAGCTCGCGTCGTCGACCCCCGCGCCGCCGGCACCCGCACCGCCGGCTCCCGCGCCGCTGGTCTTTGTGCCGGCACCCCTCGCGTCGCCGGCTCCCGCGTCGCCGGTGGCGGTGCCCTGGCCGGCTGCCGAGGAGGTCGAGCCCCTGCTCGTCGAGGTGGCGGCGGAGGTGCTGGCGGAGGAGGGGCTGGCGCTGCCCGGCCTGGCCCGGGCGCTTGCCGTGCAGGCCCTGCCGCTGGTGACGGCGGCTGGCGAGACGGACTGGCGCGTACCTGGCGCGGTGCTGCCGGTGCTGGCCAGCGAGGTGGACGGCGAGCTACTGCTGCACGGCCGGCGGCTGCGCTTCCGGGCGGATCGATTGGACCTGGTGGACGGCCGGCAGCGATTCACCGATTACAAGACCGGGCGTCACTTCTCGGCGGCCCGCGACGCCGGCAAGCGGCGCCGCCAGCTGCTGGCCGACATCGGCGCCGGCAAGCGGTTGCAGGCCGTCGCCTACCTGCTTGCGGCCGGCGAACCCGGTGCCATCGGGCGGTATCTCTTCCTGCGTCCGGATCTGGCGCCGGAGGTCCGCGAAGCGGCGGTGGAGACCGGCGACGCCGAGGCCACCGGGGCGTTCGGCGCCGCCGTCGCCACGTTGCTCGGCGCCTGGGACGCCGGCAGCTTCTTCCCGCGGCTGCTCGATGCCGCGGGGCACCGCGAACC
>DATGHG010000042.1:0-9298 GCA_035308185.1 Thermoanaerobaculia bacterium
CATCCCGCAGGCCCCCATTGGCGGCCAGGCGCGTGCGTCGCCACCCTGCTCGTGGATTTTGGCTTGAAGTACCTGCGGACCGATGTCTACTGGCACTCAGCGTGAGGAGATTTGCAAATGGGCGCTCGGACGGCCAACATCATCGCGGCGCTCTGGCCGGATGGCGACATCCTGGAGGTGTTCCTGAGGCGCCACTTGACAATCTTGGGCTGGCATTCCTAACATGCAAAACGTACCAAAGTCTTAGCTGCAACAAGGAGATCTGCGATGAGGAGAAACAGAGCTTTGCCGCTCCTCTGTGCCGCATGCAGCCTTGCAGCGATCCTATCGTTGGCCAGCGCTCCGGCGCGGGCAGCGGCGCCCCAGCCTGAGTGCGCTGCCGCCGACGCGTGGGTGAACGCCCACCGAAGCGAGCTGCCGACGAGCTACGAGGCGCTCGGCAAATACTCCGCGGAGTACCGGCGGGCGATCGTCGCCGCGCTCGATCCGGGCAGCCAGAGCCAGCTCTGGCGCACCCAATTCGAGCGCTCCCTCGCGGCCGCCGACCTCACCGCCGAACAACGCGGCATCCTCCGGGAGGCAATCGAGCTCGCCAGCCCGGATTTCTTCGCCAAGCCCGACCTGGAGGAGATCTCTCATTTGATGGTGAGGGCGATCCAGGCCTTCGGCGCCGAACGGGCAAACCAGATCTTCGTCGAGCTGGGGTCCGCTGCGCCCGGCGCCGTGGTCGTCACCCCCGCCTGCCCCTGTGCCACCGCGCCCGGAGACACCTGCGGGACAAACAAATACTGCGACGATACGGCGGTCTGCAATCCCTCGAGCAGGGGCTGCGGTCCGGGGGGCGTGTACGCGTGCAACGGCATGTGCGCGAACAACGTGAAGATCACACAGCAGTAACCCAATGATCGATGCGCTTTTCCTGCCCCCAAAGCACGCGCAACAGTTACAACTGTTAGCGCGCTGAGGCGGGCAAAGCCTGGTGGCGGAGGGTGGCGGTGGGTGAGGGCGGCAAAGCCCGCGCCTCCTCCCGTGGTAGCGTCGGGGTGTCATGAAGCTCTCCTCGGCACGGGCCATCGTCACCGGCGCGGCACGCGGCCTCGGGCGTCACTTCGCCCTGGCGCTGCTGCGGGAAGGCGCCGGGGTCGTCGGCGGCGACATCGATCCGGGCGGTCTCCGCAGCCTGATGGCGGAGGCCGCCGGTCTGCCGGGGTCGTTGACGACGCTGGAGGTCGACATCACGGCCGAAGCGGCGGTCAAGGAGTTCGTCAAGGCCGCGTCGCGGTCGCTCCCCGGGCTCAACGCGCTGATCAACAACGCCGGCATCCTGCGCGACGGAGTGCTGGCGACGAAGGATCCCGCGGGTGTGCGTGGCATGCCGCTGTCCATGTGGTCGAAGATCCTCAACACCAATCTCACGGGACAGTTCCTCATGGCGCGAGAGGTCGTCTGCGTCATGCTCGAGAGCGGCACTCCAGGCGTCGTCGTCAACGTCTCGTCGCTGGCGCGGGCAGGCAACCCCGGCCAATCCAACTACGCGGCCTCCAAGGCCGGGCTGGACGCCTGCACCCGCACCTGGGCCCTCGAGCTGGCCCGCGCCGGAATCCGCGTCGGCGGCGTGGCCCCCGGCGTCATCGACACCCCGATCCTCGAAGGCATCTCCGAGACGGCCCTCGCGGCGCTGCTCGCCGCGATCCCGCTCGGCAGGTTCGGCACCGCCGAGGAGGTCTGGCAAGCGGTCAGCTTCATCCTGACCTGCGAGTTCTTCACCGGCCGCACCATCGAGATCGATGGCGGCGCCAGCATGGGTTGAGACGCGCGGCATCCTATGGCCATAGCCGGTCCCCGTATGGGACGAAGATTGCGAGTTTGCTGCTAACCTACGCTGGGGTAGCTTCCAACGGAGGCGGCGGGATGTATCGCATCGCTCTGGTGAACATGCCCTTCGCTTCGGCGGCTCTGCCGTCGATCGCGCTCACCCAACTGCGGGCCGCGGTCGAGAGCCGGCTCGGCGATCAGGCGACCTGCGAGCTCTTCTATCTCAGTCACGACACCGCGGGCTTCCTCGGGCCGGCGCTCTACAACGCCATCGCCGATTCGGTCGAGGCGGTGACCTCGGGCCTGGGGGACTGGTTCTTCAAGCCGGTGGCGTTTCCGGCGTCCCCGGACGACGCGCGGACCTACCTCAACCGGCACTTCTCGCAGCAGCACCGGGAGATGAACGCCGCCAGGCCCGTCCTGCTCTCCCGCCGCCGCGAGGCCGGCGCTTTCCTGGATCGGCTCGTCGACCGCTATCGCCTCGATCAGTTCCAGCTGGTCGGCTTCACCTCCAATTTCTCGCAGAACGTCGCCTGCTTCGCCATGGCCCGCAAGCTCAAGGCCCGCAACCCGAACCTGGTGACCGTGATGGGCGGCGCCAACTGCGAGACCTCGATGGGCCGCATGCTGGCCAAGAACGCCGAGCCCATCGACTTCGTCTGCTCGGGTCCGGCGCTCAAGAGCTTCCCCGAGCTGATCGGTCACCTGCTGCGGGGCGACGACGAGAAGTGCCACCAGGTCCAGGGGATCTACTCGAAAACCAAGCTCGCCGCCGCCGGCGCGCCGCTCCCGGCGGCGCCGGCGGGTCGGCGCGCCGATGAGGTCGGCGAGGAGCTGGACATCGACGTCGAATTGCCGCTGGCCTACGACGACTTCCTCGACTCCCTGGATACCAAGCTGCCGCGCGGCACGCTCGAGCCGAAGCTGCTGTTCGAAACCTCGCGCGGCTGCTGGTGGGGCGAGCGGTCGCACTGCACCTTCTGCGGTCTCAACGGCTTGAGCATGGGCTACCGCGGCATGCGCCCGGAGCTGGCGCTGCGCACCATCCAAGACCTCTTCGCGCGCTATGGCCACCGGGTCTCGAGCTTCCAGGCCGTGGACAACATCATGCCGCGCCAATACCTCTCCGAGGTCTTCCCGCACCTGACGCCGCCCGCCAAGGCGTCGTTGTTCTACGAGGTGAAGGCCGACCTCAAGGACGCGGAGCTGGCGACGCTGGCGCGGGCCGGCGTGACCGAGATCCAGCCCGGCATCGAGGCGCTGGCCACCTCCACGCTCAAGCTGATGCGCAAGGGCACGACGTCGTTCCAGAACCTCCGCTTCCTCAAGGGCTGCGTGACCCATGGCATCCGCCCGGCCTGGAACCTGCTGATCGGCTTTCCCGGCGAGGAAGAGGCGGTCTACGAGAAGTACCACCGGGACCTGCCGCACCTCGTCCACCTGCCGCCGCCCTCGGGCGTCTTCCCGGTGCGCTTCGATCGCTTCAGCCCCTATCACGCGCACGCGGCCGAATACGAGCTGCGCCTGGAGGCTTGCGATTTCTACTCGATGATCTATCCATTCGCCGGCCAGGACCTCGAGGAGATGGCTTATTACTTCACCGATCGCAAATACGACGCACCCTATGTCAAGAGCACGGCGACCTGGCTCTCCCGGCTGCAGGAGCGGATCCAGCACTGGCACGCGCGCTGGTTCGGCAGCGACGGCAAGCTGGCTCCCCGGTTGCAGCTGATGGTCGCCGGCGACGAGCGGGCGGTCTACGACTCGCGCTCGGGCGCCGCCGTGCGGCATGCCCTGGACGCCACGGACGCCGCGCTGCTCGAGCTGCTGGCGGTGCAGCGGAAACCGGACTCGCTGGCGGCGAAGCTCGGCGGCATCTCGCCGGGCGAGCTGGCGGGCCGGCTGGCGGCGCTCGAGCAGGCGGGCATGCTGTTTCGCGACGGCGATCTCGTCATGAGCCTGCTGGCCGGCGAGCAGGTCGCGGCCGCGGCAGCGGAACCGGCGCCGTGTTATCCTGCACGTCGCGAAACTTTGCTGGCATGATTTTGCGCACTTTAGCGCGGGCGTGCGGAGGGTCCTCGATTCCGGGCAGCGCCAGGAGGCAGGCATGACACCCCCCACGGATTGCGTGGTCATCGGCTACAACGACATGGATTTCGACGCCGTGGCGGCGGCGCAGAAGAAGATGTCGGAATACTCGGGCGCCTATTGCGAGATCAAGACCAACTCGGTGCTGCTCGCGGGCAAGCGGCGCACCTACATGGACGTGATCAATCACGCGGTCGAGCGCGCCACCGGCCGCAATCCCGGCCTGAACTCCTTCGCCGCGCCGTCGCTCGGGGTCTGCTACCTGCAGTCTTACCTGATGCGGCGCGATTTCCGGGTCGAAAGCGTCAACTTCTTCACCTACGGCAAGGAGACGTTGCGGGAGATGCTCTCGCGCCGGCCGCGCAGCGTGGCGATCACCACCACCTATTACATCGACAGCGCGCCGGTGATGGAGATCGTCGAGTTCGTCCGCAAGCACGCCCCGGAAACCGTCATCATCGCCGGCGGGCCGCACGTCTACAACCTCTCCTGCGACCTGGACCCGGCGACGCTCGAGTACGTCTGCGGCGCCGTCGGCGCCGACGTCTACGTCACCGACTCCCAGGGTGAGCAATCGCTGGCGGAGGTGCTCGGGCAGCTGCGCGGCACCGGCGATCTGAGCCGGGTCCCCAACCTCCTCTACCGCGGCCCGGACGGGCGGTTCGTGCGCACCGAGCGGCGGCCCGAGAGCAACGAGATGGACGGCAACAGCGTCGATTGGAGCCTGCTCGACCGGCGGCTCATCTCGCCGCTGGTCTACATGCGCACCGCGCGCAGCTGCCCTTTCTCCTGCTCGTTCTGCAACTATCCGACCCTGGCCGGCAAGCACGTGATGACCGGCGTGCCGGTGCTGGAGCGCGAGCTGGCCTACCTCCACGGCATCGGCACGCGCTTCCTGATCTTCGTCGACGACACCTTCAACGTGCCGTTGCCGCGGTTCAAGAACATCCTGCGCTCGATGATCGAGCACCAATGGAACTTCCAATGGATGTCCTTCTTCCGCTGCTCGAACGCCGACGAGGAGGCCTTCGACCTGATGGCCAGGAGCGGCTGTCTGGGGGTCTTCCTGGGCATCGAATCGGGCGACCAGCAGATCCTCGAGTACATGGAGAAGCACGCCAAGCTGGACCGCTACCGCTGGGGGATCGAGCAGCTGCGGCAGCGCGGCATCGCCACCTTCGCCTCGGTGATCTGCGGCTTTCCGGGCGAGACGCGGGAGAGCGCGGCCAACACCTTCAACTTCATCGAAGAGACGATGCCGACGTTCTTCAACGTGCAGCTCTACTACCACGACACCCGCTCGCCGATCGCCCGCCGCGCCGAGGAGTTCGGCATCGCCGGCGCGGGCTACAACTGGAAGCACCGCAGCATGGACTGGCGGGAGGCGGCGGCGCTCTGCCAGCACGCCTTCCGCAACGTGCGCGGCTCGGTGCCGCTCAGCACCTACAACTTCAGCCTCTGGACCCTGCCCTACCTGGTCTCGCAGGGCGTCGCCATCGACGAGGTCGTCGAGTTCGGGCGGATCACCCGCGAGATGCTGGTTGCCGGCTTCGACGACGTCCCCAAGGACTTCGCCGATCAGGAGCGCCGGTTGACCGATCTCTTCGGCGCGACCGACCTGGCGCGCCGCCTGCGGGCGAGCGCGGCCTGAGGGCGCGGCGTTTTACCAGGTATACCCGAGCCGCTCTAGGGTCGGGCCGGCGAAGCGGCGGAAGAGGTCGAGGTCGGCCGCCGTCATGCGGCCCTTGAAGTCGCCGACGATCCCCTTGCGGAAGTGCCGGTTCTCCCCGGTCCGCCGGCGCGAGATGTGGGTGGCGCCGGCGATCTGCGCCACCAGGTCGGGCGTCGCCGCCAGGCCGGCGAACTCGAACAGCCGGGCGATGCCGGCCTGCCGGTCGCGGTGCAGCTCCTCGTAGCGCACGCGCAGGACGCGGCCGGCGCAGTCAGGGTCGGCGAGGAGCCTGGCCCCTTCCTCGATCGAGGTCACCCAGAGCCACATCTGATACTTCCTCTCCTGCGGCATCCACCGCTTGTAGGAATCCATCGACACGCAGACGTCGCGGCCGTCGCGCACCACCTCGATCAGCCTGGCCTCGGGAAAGTGGCCGAGCAGGAAGCGGCCGTGGAACAGGTGGCTGGGAGTCTTTTCGACCAGGACGTGACGGGCGGTCCCACCGGCGCGGACGAAATACTCGTCGAAGACGGCGGCGGCGATGCGCGCTTCCTTGGCGTCGCGGCTGAGGCCGCCCTGCCGTTCGGCCTCGTCGATCAGCTGGTGCAGGCGGCCGTAGGCGACGATGACCTGGTGGATGCGCGAGCGCAGGAGGCGGGCGGGGACGAGCCTGGTGTGGTGGAGCAAGAAGGCCCAGCGGTGGTCGAAGCAACGCAGCAGGGTCGGCCGCCAGGCGTCGTACCAGGGTGGGCGGCGGCGGACGAGCAGGGCTTCGAGTCGGTCGCAGAGGCGCTCGGCGGCGGTCGGGACGGCGCTCGGTTCGGCAGCCCCGACCGCTGCCCTGGTGGTCTCCCACCAGGGCGTGCGCAGGCAGTCCAGGAGGCCCGTTTCCAGGGCGTTGACGGTCAGCGGGTGGGAACGGAAGATGTCGGCCAGCCAGGTGGTGCCGGAACGTGGGCAGCCGACGATGAAGACCTTGCGGTAGGAGCCGGGGTGCGAGCCCATGGTGAGGTCCCTGCCATGGCGGCGGCGCCGGCGCTACTCCTTGCGCAGCACGACGGTCGGGTCGATGCGGATCGCCCGGCGTGCCGGCAGATGGCTGGCGAGCAGCGCCACCAGCGGCAGCAGCACGGCGGCGGCGGCGAATGTCCAGGGATCGGTCGGGCTGACGCCGTAGAGCTGGCTGGCGAGCAGGCGGGTCAGCCCCCAGGCCGCGGTCATGCCGCAGGCGACGCCGGCGGCCGCCAGCGCCAGGGCGCGGGTGTGGACCTGGCGCAACAGGCTCGCCGCCGGCGCTCCCAGCGCCATCCGCACGCCGATCTCCTGGTAGCGCTGGGTCACGGAATAGTGCATGACGCTGTAGATGCCGACCAGCGCGAGCGCCAGGGCGAGGGCGGCCAGCAGGCCGAGCAGCAGCGCGTTGAAGCGCGGGCGGGCGATGGCGTCGGCGACGATCTGGTCGAGGGTCGCGACGTCGACCGGCTGCTCGCGGTCGAGCTCGTGCACCGCCTGCCGGAGCGGAGCGGCCAGGCGGAGGGGATCCTCCCCCGTGCGCACCACGTAGCTCATCGCCGACGACTTGAGCAGCGGCAGGTAGAGGGTCGGGTGGACGTCGAGGTCGAGGTTGCGGTGATGGACGTCGCCGACCACGCCGGCGATGGTGACCGGCTGGTCGACGCCCTTGAGCGCGATGCGCCGGCCGACCGGGCTCTCGCCGGGCCAGTAGCGCTCGGCGAGGGCGCGGTCGACCAGCGCGACCCGCGGCTGGTCGCCGCGCACGTCGGCTTCGGCAAACGGCCGGCCGGCGAGCAGCGGCACTCCCAGGGCGGGCAGGTAGTCGGCGCTGACCAGGCGGTAGTTGGCGCTCGGCACGTTGCCCGCCACCGGCGCCCGGCCGACGACGTCGAAGGTGGTGGCGGTGTTGATCCGGGAGAGCGGCAGGGAGTTGACCATGCCGGCGGCGCGCACCCCCGGCAGCCCCTTGATCCGCTCCAGCAGCCGGCGGAAGAAGGCCTCCTGCTGGGCCGGCTGCGGGTACCTGGCGTCGGGCAGGTCGATGGTCGCGGTCAGCACTCCCCGAGAGCGGAAGCCGTAGTCGAGGGTCTGCAGATCGCGGAAGCTGCGGTAGAGCAGCAAGGCGCCGACGACCACCAGCACGGTCAAGGCGACCTGGGCGATCACCAGGACGCCGCGCAGCCGCTCGTGCGAGCGCTCGGCACCGACCCGCCCGCCTGACTTGAGCACCTCGTGGAAGCGCAGGCGGGAGGTGCGCCAGGCCGGGACCAGGCCGAAGAGCAGACCGCAGCCGAGGGTGATCGCGACGGTGAAGGCGAGCACCCTGAGGTCGATGCCGACCAGCTCGAGCCGCGGGATGTTGCCGGGGCTGGCGGCGACCAGCAGGCGCAACAGCGCATAGGCCAGGGCCAGGCCGGCGGCGCCGCCGGCGAGCGCCAGCAGCAGGCTCTCGACGAGCATCTGACCCAGCAGTCGCGGCCGCCCGGCGCCGAGGGCGGCGCGCTGCGCCATTTCGCGCTGGCGGGCGAGCGCCTGGGCCAGCAGCAGGTTGGCGACGTTGGCACAGACGATGAGCAGCACCAGCGAGACCGCGGCGAAGAGGATCAGCAGCCCGCCGCGCACGTTCTGCACCAGCATCGCGGCCAGCGGCACCACGGTGACCGAGCGGCCGGCCTTCTGGTGCAGCGCCATGCCCGGTTCGAGATGGACCAGCAGGGTGTCGAGCTCGGAACGGACCTGCGGCAGGGCCTCTCCGGGACGCGCCTTGCCGAGCACGAACAGGGTGTGGCTGACCCGGTCGGCGGCGGCGCGGTCGATCGCCAGCGGCGTCCAGATCTCTTCGTCCTCGAACGGTGAACGGAACTCCGGCGGCAGCACGCCGACGATCTGGAAGCGGTCGGAGCTGCCGGCGGCGGCGCTGCCCAGCGCCGTCGCCGATTGCGTCCGCAAGCTCTTGCCGGCGAGGTCGGGATCGGCGCCGAAGCGCTTGGCGTAGAAGGCGTAGCCGACCACGGCGACCGGCGGCGCGCCGGGAGCGGCGTCCTGCGGCACGAAGGTGCGTCCGTGCGCCGGCCGCACGCCGAGCAGCGCGAAGAAGTCGGGGGTGACCCGCGCTCCCGCGACGCTCGCCGGCTCGGCGCCGTCGGCCAGCAGGGTGAAGTCGACCAGGTCGGCGGCGGCGAGGCCCGCGAGCGTCCGGCTGGCGGCGCGCAGCTCCACGAGCTCGTAGGCGGTCAGCGGCACCATGTCGCTGATCCCCGGGATGTTCTCGCGCACCACCAGGATCTCGCCGCGGTAGGGCAGAGGTTGCAGCAGGACGGTGTCGACGACGCTCCAGATGGCGCTGGTGGCGCCGATGCCGCAGGCCAGGGCGGCGAGGGCCAGCGCGCTCGCGCCGCGACGCCGCAGCAGGAACCGCGCCGCGAAACGCAGATCCTGCAGGAGGGCTTGGGCGGCCACGGTTTTCTCCTTCGACGCGTCCCGGCGAGAGGCCGCGGCGATCATAGCCCACGTGCTAATCGTCGGATATACTGCCTTGCCCTTCAGCCCTCCCGCCCGGTCGCGTGCCTGCGGCGGCCGGGGCGATGGCAAGGGCGACGGCATGAGGTCGGCCGCAGGGCCATCCACCATCCGGGTGAATCCACCGTGGCGAGGCTGCAAGCGGCGCTGGCGCTGCTGACCGCGATCGCAACGGCCGCCTGTGCGCGC
>DATGHG010000043.1:0-16917 GCA_035308185.1 Thermoanaerobaculia bacterium
CGGGCAGCAGGTCGCGCTGCGCCCAGGCCAGCCCCCAGGGGCCCAGCACCCGGCTGGTGAGCGGCGCCAGGGCATGCTCGCCGCGGCGCCGCGGCAGCAGGCGGTAGCGCCAGACCGACGGCTGCCCGGCGCGCACCTCCAGGCGCTGACGCAGCGGCGCCGGCGCCAGCGCCGGATGCAGCCCTTCGCGCAGCAGCACCACGGTCCGCCGGCGCGAACCGAGGCGCGAGCCGGAGCTGGAGCCGGGGCCGCCGCCGCCCGGCGCGACCTCCCGCCACCCGGCGAGCTCGCCGATCTCGACCCGCACCTCAACCTCCGCTCCCTGCACCAGCAGCGGCGGCCAGCGCCGGGAGGCGGCGAGCCGCCGGCCTCGCGCCCGCCGCCAATCGACGGCCGCGGCCACCAGCACCACCGCATCCAGCAACGCCGCCAGCCCCGCCAGCGGCGGCGCCAGGAACGCCCCGATGAACAGCACGGTGAAGAACCCCAGCAGCTGGAAGCAGCGGGCAGCCGGCATCGACAGGCGCCTCCCGTTTCCCGTCTAGCGCCCCGTGCGGGACACTAGTGCGGCACCGGCTCCGCGGCCGCCACCTGCTCGAGCAGCTGCCGCGCGGTGTGGCCTTCGAGCTCCGCCTCGGGAGTGAGGATCAGCCGGTGGGCCCAGCACGGCACCAGCAGGCGCTTGACGTCGTCGGGCGCGGCGAAGTCCCGGCCTTCGAGCAGCGCCGCTCCCCGCGCCGCCGCCAGCAGCGCCAGCACGGCGCGCGGGCTGACGCCCAGCTCGATCTGCGGCGACCGCCGCGCCGCCGCCGCCAGCCGCGCCAGGTAGTCGAGCAGCTCCTCGCCCGCGTGCACCCGCCGCGCGGCGAAGCGCAGCGCCAGCGCCTCGCCGGGCCCGAGCACCGCCGCCGCCGGCGCATCGTCCAGACCGCCGGTCACGGCCTGGCGCAGCAGCTGCAACTCGGCGTCCCGGGAGGGCAGGCCCATCTCGATACGCACCAGGAAGCGGTCGAGCTGCGCCTCCGGCAGCGGGTAGACGCCCTCGAGCTCGATCGGGTTCTGGGTCGCCACCACGAAGAAAGCCTCGCCCAGTGGATGGCTCTCGCCGTCGATGGTGACCTGGCGCTCCTGCATCGCCTCGAGCAGCGCCGATTGCGTCTTCGGCGGCGTGCGGTTGATCTCGTCCGCCATCAACACGTCGGTGAACACCGGCCCGCGCAGCAGCCGGAAGGCGGCGGCGCCGGCGTCGAACACGTTGGTGCCGACGAGGTCCGCGGGCATCAGGTCGGGGGTGAACTGGACCCGGCAGAAGCGCTCGCCGAGGCACTGAGCGAAGACGCGGGCCAGCCGGGTCTTGCCCAGACCCGGCAGCCCTTGGAGCAGCACGTGGCCGCCGGCCATGTAGGCCGCCAGCAGCAGCTCGACGGCCTCGCGCTGGCCGAGCACCTGCCGTTCGACGGCGGCGACGAGCTCGCCGGCGGCGGCGGCCAGGCGCGCCGCCGGCAGCTCGGGAACGGCCGCGGTACCTGGCGCCGGCGCGGCGCCTCGCGTCGGCAGGGCGGCGCCGCCGCCGGCGGCCGCCGTCTCCAGGGGGGGCGGCAGCGGACTGCCGGGGGGGCTGAGCGAAGTCATCGTGGGTCTCCGGATGCGGTGACGGGGTGGCCGGCGCGCCGCCGCGCCACCTGGCGGGCGATCGCGACCAGCTCGGCCGGGCCGGCGTTCGCGGCCTGACGCTCCAGCGCGGCCGGCAGCTCGAGCGCGCGATCCAGCTCGCGAGTGCGTTGCAGCAGCAGCAGCGCCGCCTCGTGATGATGGCCCAGGCGGTGATGCAGCGCGCCCAGACCGAGCAGGAAGGCCGCCGGCGACCCGGCGATCCTCGCCGGCTCGCTCCAGGCCGGGCCCTGCCGCCGGGCCAGCGCCAAAACCCCCAGCAGATAGAGCAGCGCGAGATGCGCGAGCAGCAGGTCGGCGGTGCGGCCGAGCCCGCCGCTCGCCGGCCCGGCGGCGACCAGGCCGTGATGATACTCGTCGAAGGCCCAGCGCCGCCCCAGGTTGCGCAGCAGCGTTTCCAGCAGGTCGGCGTTGCCGGCCTCGCCCAGCCGGGCGTTGGACAGCGCGTCAGCCGGCAGCATCACCACCCGGCCGCCGTGGTAGCGGAAGACCGCCACCGCCGCCTTGCCGCCCGGGGCCGTGTACAGCACCCGCGAGCCGGCGCCCAGCTCCGGCAGCACCCGCGGCGCCCACACCCGCAGCGGCCGGCGGGCGCCGGAGCCTCCCGCGCTTGCCGGCGCGGCGCCAGGCGCGGCGCCCGTGCCGGCGCCCTTCGCGGTGTTCGTGCCGGCACCGTTCGCGGTGTGCGTGCCGGCGCCGTTCGCGGCGCCCGTGCCGGCGCCGTTCGCGGTGTGCGTGCCGGCGCCGTTCGCGGCGCCCGCGGCGGCGTCTTTGGCGGTTCCCGTAGGGGCACCTGGCAAGGCGCCGGGCCGGTCGACCGGTTGCAGGTCCCACTCTCGGCGCATGAATGCCCGCCAGCGCCAGGGCGCCAGCGGCACCTCGCCCACCGGCCGGGAGCGCCAGACGCCGAGCAGCTGCTCGAACCCCGCCTCCTCGCCGGAATAGGCCAGCACCAGGTCGCCGCCGCGCGCCAAATGGGCGTCGATCGCCTCGTCGAAGCTGCCCGCCGCCTGGCCCTGCCAGGGAAACACCAGCGCCAGCACCCCGGGTCTCGCCGGGCGGCGGCCGGCCGCCGCCAGCCGCCGGACCGAGACCTCGCCGGCACCCGCCACGGACGGCTCGCCCGGCTCCCCGCGGACATAGCCGGCGAGCGGCTCGGCGATCAAGGTCACCCGGGCGCCGCGCGCCAGCAGATACCGGCGGGCCGCCAACCAGCCGCCCGGGCCGCGCGAGATCGTGCTGCCGCGGCTGCCGCCGCCGCCGCCGACCAGGGCGGCGACCACGGCGACCACCAGCACCAGCGCCACCGCCGCCACCAGCCACTGCCGGCCGTCGGCCGCCGCCGCCGCCCGTGCCCCCGGCAGGCCGCTCACGTCAGGGCCGCCTGCAGGCTCGCCGCCAGCCGCCGAACCTGCTCGGCGACCGGCGGGCGCGGGCCGTAGGTCATGCCGTCGAGTTGCCGGACCAGCTCCCGCAGGTCCTCGCGACGGTACCGCGACAGCAGCTCGCGTCCGGTCCAGGTGGGGTCCGCCCCGGCGCCGGCCAGCGACCGCGCCAGCCACCACCAGGTGGCGCGCAGCGCTTCCGGCACCTGGCCCGATGCCAACCGCCGTTCCAGCTCGAGCCGCCAGGCCGCCGCGTCCCGGCGGTCGTCGCCGGCCGCCCACCGCTCGCCGCCGGCCGCCTCGTCGCCACCCGCCGACGGGTCCGCCGGCCGCCGCCCGGCGCGGCGGCGGCGGCGCGCCCACCAGGACCGCGCCAGCAACACGGCCGCCGCCGCCGCCAGCACGCCGGCGACGACCGCCAGCAGCCATGGCGGCAGACCCAGGCCGCTGCCCGCCCGATCGAGGAGCTCGGCCAGGGCGGCGAGCAGGCGGGCCAGGAGGTCGCGCAGGTAGGAGGCGTCCGGCGGCTCCGGCCGGCGATCCACCCCGCTGCCCGCCAGCACCCGTCCCAGCAGCGCGCGATCGGCCGCCGCGGCGCGGAAGGCGACGGCCGCCGGGGCGTGGACGGCGACTGCCACCGGGGCTCGGAAGGCGACGGCCGCCGGGGTTCGGAAAGCGACGCTCGCCGGGGTTCGGAAAGCGACGCTCACCGTGGTTCGGAAAGCGACGCTCACCGGCGTTTGGAAAGCGACGTTCGCCGGCGCTCGGAAAGCGACGTTCACCGTCGCTCGGAAAGCGACGCTCGGCGGCGTTCGGAAAGCGACGCACCCCGTCGCGGCGTTCATCACCGCGGATCCTGCGGCGCGGCAGGCGGCTCCGGGCCGGCGCCGGTCATCCCGGCGATCGCCTGCCGCAGGTCGTCCCCCTCGCGGCGCGCCCGCAGGTCGAAGAACAGCAGCGCGGTGGCGAAGCTCGAATACAGCGCCACCGCCGAGGTGACGAGCGCGGCCAGGAAGCTCAACGGCACCTGTAGCCAGGCGGCGCCCGAGAGCCAGGCCGGCAGGTCCTCTCCCGAAGCCGCTCGGCGCAGGAACACCAGGCCTTGCAGCACCTGTAGGGGCAGCTGCAGCACCAGGCTTGCCAGGTACGACAGGACGCCTACCGTCAGGCTGAGCGCCAGGATCTTGACGATCGGGCTGGTGAGGAACCGGCGCCGCGGGTTGTGGCGGGTGAGCTGGGCGCTGCGGCGCAGCGCCGCCATGCCGGTAACCCCTTCGGCGGCCATCGCCGGCAGCGTCATGCCGAGCAGCGGCCAGACGTAGAGGGCCGGTAAAAAGCAGCAGCACAGCCACGATCCGAGGATGCACAGCAGCGCCAGCATGAGCCCGCCGAGCACCCCGGGCCGCACCATGAAGCGCAGGGCGCGGCGGACGTCGACGGCGCGGCCGGCCACCGCATCGACCGCGGCCACCGTCATCGCGCCGTGGAGCAGGCCGACCACCAGCACGAACGGCACCGTCGCCCCCAGCACCGCGTACAGGCGCACCAGCGATTGGCGTGGATCGACGGCGTTCATGGGGATCTGCCAGCGGGCCTGCGCCGCGGCCACGCCGGCGGTCGCGATCGCCATCAGCAGAGCGATGGGTGGATAGATCGTGCGCAGGTGCCGGCGGGTCCACGGCACCGCCTCGTCGAGCAGCATCCCAAACGGCGTCGGAGGGATGGGCGCGATCGGCGCGATGGGCGCGATCGGTGAGCTGGGCGCGATCGGCGACCATGGCCCGCCGGTCGGCGGCGCGGCGCCGCCCGCCGCCTCAGGCAGCGGCGGCATCGGCCTCGGCTCCGGCGCGCCAGGGGGCCAGCGCCACCCCGAAGAACAGCAGCTCGAGACCCAGACCCAGCGCCGCCTTGAGCGCCACCGGCAGCGACGGGTCGGGCGAGATCCGCGCCTCGACCACCGCCAGCACCACGAACCACGGCAGGCAGCCGAGCATCACCTGCAACGAGTCGCCCCCGGCCCGGCGCAGCGCCTCGGCGCGCGGCAGGTCGCCCGCCGTCACCAGGGCGCGGCCGACCGCCAGCCCCGCCGCCGCCGCCACCATGATGAGGGTGAGCTCGAGCGGACCGTGCGCCGCCACGAAGGTCAGCAGTTCGCCGCCCATCGAGTAGCGCATGGTGATGCCGATCACCCCGCCCAGCAGCACGCCGTTCATCAGCAGCAGGTAGAGCGGCACCAGGCCCGCCAGCACGCCGCCGCTCCAGGCGATCAGCGCCACGGCGAGGTTGTTGGTGGCGATGCCGGAGGAGGCGACGGCCGGTGGCACCGTGGTGGCGAGGCTCTCGGTCCACAGCCGGCCCTCGGCGAGGCCGGCGATCGCCCGCGGGCCGAGCAGCATGATGCCGAGCTCCGGCTGAGCCGCCGCCAGGACCAGCCCCAGCAGGCAGGAGACGCCGAACACCGCCGCGGCCAGGCCGAGCAGGCCCAGCTGCCGATGGAAGGCGGCCGGGAACGTCCGCAGCACGAAGTGGCGCAGGCCGCGCCAGGGGGAGCCCGGGTGGGTCAGCCGGTGAGTGCCGGCGAGCGCCAGCGCCGCCAGCTGGCGGGCGGCGCCGGTGCCGGGGAAGCGGGTGGCGGCGAGCGCGTGATCGTGCAGCACCTGGCGGTAGGCGAGCGCCAGCTGCTCGATCTCGCCGTAGCTCGCCGCGGCCGGCCCGGCCCGGCGCGCGCCGGCTTCCTCCAGGCGGTCGAGACGCCTGGCGAAATCGTCCCAGCGCGGCCGCCGCTGGCGCAGGAAGCGGGAGTAGTCCATCACCGCTCCTCGACCGCCAGGGCCTGCCGCAGCGCCGCCACCGGCTCGGCCGTCGCCGGCGGGCCCAGCCCGGCGAGCAGCTCCGGCGCGTCCTGCTGCAGCCGCCGCAGCAGGCGCCGCGCCATCTCGTCGCGGTCGGCGGCGTCGCTCAGCTCGGCAGCGCGCGACAGGAAGGTCTCCACGATCGCCACCTCCCGCGCGCCCCAGGCCGGCGGCACGCGGCCGAGCAGCACCGTCCGCCGCGCCCCCTCGTGGATCACCAGCGTGCCGGCCAGGCGGTCGCCGAGGCGCCGCGCCAGCGGATCGAAGGCCATCAGCGGCACGCCGATCAGGTAGTCGAAGTCGCGGACGAGATTGCGGATCAGCAGCGCTCCGGAGCCGGCGGCCGCGCCTTCGGCGGCGACCACCCGCAGCTGCATCGCCCGCTTGCCCAGGGTGCGCCCGCCAGTCGCGATCTCCATGCCGGCGAAATATCCCCATTCGACGGCGAAGATGCCGGCCACGGCTATCGCCAGCCCCCAGCTGCGGCTCGCCCACATCGCCAGCACCGCGCACAGCAACACCCAGAGCAGCAGCAGGACGGCCACGCCGACGGCGTCGATAAGCGCCGCCAGGCAGCGGCTGCCGAGCCCCGCCACCGGCAGGTCGAGCCGGATGTTGTCCAGCGCGAGGATGCTCTCGCGATCGAGTTCCGTCAGATCCGCGTCCGTTCTCGGCGATCGAGGCCCGCGACAGCCTACGTGCTGGCAGGAGCGCGCGTCAATGCGACGAAATCGGGGCGATCAGGGCTTGCCCTCGGCCTCGCCCGTCATCGGCACGAAGCGGACCGGCAAGATCCTTTCTTCCTTGACGGCGCCACCGGGCTGCTTGGTGACCAGCACCAGCTCCTGCTCGAAGCCGCCCACCGGCGCCACCAGGCGGCCGCCGGGCTTGAGCTGAGCGATCAGCGGCGGCGGTACCACCTGCGGAGCGGCGGTGATCAGGATGGCGTCGAAGGGCGCCGCCTCCGGCCAGCCGCGGTAACCGTCGCCGATGCGCACCTGGACGTTGTCGTAGCCCAGCCGAGAGAGCGTCTCGCGTGCCTGCATGCCCAGCGCCGGCACGATCTCCACGCTGTAGACCTGGCCGGCGAGACGCGACAGCACCGCCGCCTGGTAGCCCGAACCGGTGCCGATCTCGAGCACCCGCGATCCCGGCTCCAGGCCCAGCAGCGCGGTCATCAGGCCCACGATGTAGGGCTGCGAGATCGTCTGGCCGCCGCCGATGGGCAGCGGATGGTCCTCATAGGCCTGGCCGCGCTCGGCTGCCGGCACGAAGAGATGGCGGGGCACCTGCTCCATCGCCGCCAGCACCCGCGGCGAGGTCACGCCGCGGGCGCGGATCTGCTCGGCCACCATCTGCAGGCGCAGCCGGTGCTGCAACGCCAGATCGGCGGCGGCGTCTGCTTGCGAGGTCGCGGCCATGGCCTGGGCGGTGGCTCCGTCGGCGGCGGCTGCCGGCGCGGTCGTGCCGATGAACCCTGCCGCCCCCAGGACCCCGAGAACCGCCAGCGCCGTCAGGCCGGCGAGGGCGGTCCGGCCACCGACCGCGGGGTGCGCGGAGTGAGGGGGCGGCGGATCATTGGCCATCCTGCACCTGGCCGGTCATGGGCGACACCCGGATCGGGGCCACGGTCCGCTTTTCGATGCCCTGCGCCGTCTTGGTGATGACCAGCAGGTCCTGGACGCCGCCACCGACCGGCACCACCATCTTACCCCCCACCCGCAGCTGATCGACCAGCGGCGCGGGGATGCGCGGCGGCGCCGCCGACAGCAGGATGGCGTTGAACGGCGCGCGCTCCGCCAACCCCCGATAGCCGTCGCCCAGCCACACCTCGACGTTGTGGTAGCCCATCGCCGACAGCGCCTTGCCGGCCTGGCTGGCGGCGACCGGATCGATCTCGATCGAGTACACCTGGCGGGCGATCCGCGACAGCACGGCGGCGTGGTAGCCGGTGCCGGTGCCAACCTCGAGCACGCTGTCGCCATGCTTGAGGTCGAGCAGCGAGGTCATCAGCGCCACCACGTAGGGCTGGTAGATGGTGCGGCCCGGGCCCACCGGCAGGGCGCGGTCGGCATACGCCTCGGCGCGCATGCGCTCGGGCAGGAAGAGGTGCCGCGGCACCTGCTCCATGGCGGCAAGCACCTCGGGCTGGCTGATGCCGCGCTGGCGCAGTTGCAGGTTCACCATGTCGAGCCGCTGCACGCGGTAGAAGTCCCGCCCGCGCGTCGGCGGCAGCACCCGGGGCGGGTGCGCCGGACGCGGCGGATGCGGCCCCGGCACCGCGAAGCCGGGGGGTGGCGGTTGCACCTGCCGGGCGGTGGCCAGGGCCGCGCCCGCCGGCGGCGGACCGGCGTGGCGGGGCGGCAGCGGCAGGCGCATCACCCTGCCGTGCAGCACCCGGATCGGAGCGCCCCTCGCCGGACCGGCGACTCGGTACGGCCGCTGGGCGCCGGCGCCGGTAACCCCGGCGCCCAGCATCAGGCCGAGCGCGAGGCCGGCCGCCGCCAGCCGGCGCGGTGGTCCGAAGCCTGGGCTCACCGCGGCGGCTCCCCGTCGTCGCCGGCGCCGGGGCGCTGGTACACCACCTGCCCGTCCACCAGGGTCAGGTCCACCGCCGCCCTGGGGATCGCGGCCTCCGGGACCGTCATCGGATCGCTGGCGAAAACCACCAGATCGGCGCGCTTGCCCACCTCGAGCGATCCCACCTCGGAATCGAGGAACAGCGACCAGGCGGCGTCGAGAGTGAAGCCGCGCAGCGCCTCCTCGCGGCTCAGGCGCTCGCCCGGCAGCCAGCCGCCCGGCGGCCGGCCGGCCTGGTCCTGGCGGGTGACCGCGGCGTAGATCCCCAGGCGGGGATCGGCCGACTCCACGGGGAAGTCGCTGCCCAGCGCCAGGCGGCCGCCGGCGGCGAGCACCTTGCGCCAGGCATAGGCGCCGGCGAGACGCGCCTCCCCCAGCCGGTCCTGCGCCCAGGGCATGTCGGAGGTGGCGTGAGTCGGTTGCATCGAGGCGACGATGCCGAGCCTGGCCAGCCGCTCGATGTCCTGCAGCCGCAGCACCTGCGCGTGCTCGAGCCGGAAGCGCAGCTGCGGGCGCGGACCGCCGAGCGCCCGCTCCATGGCGTCGAGCGCCACCAGGCCGCCGCGGTCGCCGATGGCGTGGATCGCCACCTGGAAACCATGGGCCACCGCCTGACGCGCCACCGCCTCCAGGTGGGCGCCGGTGGACACCATCAGGCCCAGGTTGCCGGGGTCGTCGCTGTAGGGTTCGAGCAGTGCGGCGCCGCGGCTGCCGAGGGCGCCGTCAGCATACAGCTTGACGCCGCGCACGGTGATCCGCGCCGCCGGATCGATCTCCGGCCCGCGTGCGAACCAGCGCGCCAGCAGCGCCGCGTCGTCGGCGACGAACAGCGCGGCGCGCAGCGGCAGGCGGCCGCCGCGGCGCAGCTCGCCGTAGGCCTGGTAGTCCTCCTCGCCGATGCCCATGTCGGTGACCGTGGTCAGGCCGAGCGCCACGCAATGGCGCGCCGCGGCGGCGAGCCGGCGCTGGCGGTCGGCGGGGGTCGGCGGCGGCAGCCGCGCCAGCTCCATGGCGCGATCGATCAGCACGCCGGTCGGCTGCCCGGTCGCGTCGCGCAGCAGCCGCCCCCCCTGCGGGTCGCGGGTGGCGGCGGTGATGCCCAGCTCCGCCATGGCGCGGGCGTTGAGCAGCGCGGCATGGCCGTCGACCCGGGTCAGCCAGACCGGGTGATCGGGGACCGCTTGCGACAGCGCCTGGTGGGTGGGGAACCGTTTGTCCGGCCACAGGTTCTGGTCCCAGCCGCGACCGAACAGCCAGGCTCCCGCCGCCGGCGCCGCGACGCCGGTCTTGCCCGCGGCGAGGCGCACCCGCCGCACCACCTCGTCGTAGGTGGCGGCACCGCCCAGGTCGACCTGTTCGAGGGCCGCGCCCAGGCCCGCGAGGTGCGAGTGCGCGTCGATCAAACCGGGGGTGACGGCGCGTCCGGCCAGATCGATCACCCGGGTCGCCGGACCGCGCAGACCGCTGGCGCCGGCGTCGTCGCCCAGGTAGACGATGCGGCCGCCGCGCACCGCGAGGCTGCCGTCGACCCGCCCCGGAGGCTGGACCGGATAGAAGACGCCGTGGACCAGGATGAGGTCGGCGCCGTCCTCCGAAAAGGATGGGCGGGCGGCCGCGAGCAGCGCCCCGATCAGGGCAAATCCGAGGGAAAGCTTTGAAATCATGGCGTTTTAGTCAAGCCGAACCGGCACATTCTGCCAGCCGCAGGGTGCAAAGTCCAAGCCATTGGCGGCCAAACCGCGACGAGCGAGCGGCGGCTGCCGGACCCGTGAGCGGCCCGTGGTCGTGCCTGACGAATCGGGTAGCTCCCGGCTCGCCCTCGCCGGCCGCCTGCCCGTGCGAACCGGCGCGGCGAATGCGGGCTACACTGCGGCTGCATGCCTGGCGACGAGCTGGTATCCCTCGACGAGATGACCGCAAGGTTGGAGCGGGCGCTGGCCAGCTCGCCTGCCGACAGCACCGAGATCCTCTGGATCGAGGCGCGGCGGTCGGAGGTGGCCGCCGGGCGCGGGCGGCGCGACGGCGCGCGAGCGCCCGAAGCGGCCGCCGACGGCGGACGGGCCGGCGCCGCGAGCGCCGCCGCCAGCTCACCGCACCGCGAGCGCAGCCTGCTGATCAGGGTCCGGCAGAGCGGGCGCACCGGCCTCCACCGCACCGGCGGGGCCGGCGCCTCCGATCTCGAGAACGCGGTGCGTGATGCCATGGCCCAGGCGAGACTGGCGCCCGCCACGACCGCCGAGCCGCTGCCCACCGCCGCCGGTGAACGGGCCGCCAACGAACGGCCCTCCGGCGAACGGCCCACCGGCGAACGGGCCGCCGGCGGTGACCCGGCGCTTGCCGTCCAGGGCGGTCCGGACCTGGACGGCGCCCTCTTCGATCAGGAGCTCGCCGAGCTCGAAGCGGGGCAGGCGCGCGGGCTCCTGGACCGCGCCGCCGGGCGCCGCGAGCGGTTGCGGCTCGCCTGGCTCGAAGGCCGCGTGGTGGTCGCCAACAGCGCCGGCCTGCGCCGGGCCGCCCGCGTGACCGCCGCCAGCTTCGAGGTCAGCTGCGGCACCGGCGCCGGCGCCGGCAGCGCCGCCGGCGCGGCGCGGCACCTGAGTGCCCTCGGCATCCAGGACCTGCTCGATCGCGCCCGCGCCCGCCACGGCGGCGCCGAAGCCGGCGCCGGCCCGGCCACGCCTGCGGGCGGTGCCGGCAGCGCTGGCGATGCGCCGCCGCCGCTGCCGTGGGACGCCGACGCCGCGCTGGCGACGGCGCCCACCCTGGTGCTGTCGGAGCAGAGCACCGCCGCACTGCTCGAGCTGTTGAACCTGCATGGCCTGTCGGCGACGGCGCAGCGCGACGCCGGGTGCTGCCTCCACGGCAGGCTCGGCGAGCTGCTCTTCGCCCCCTGCCTGAGCCTGCGCGACGACGGCAACGACCCGCGGGCGCTGCCGTTCCCCTTCGACCTCGCCGGCTGGCGCAAGCGGCGGGTGGACCTGATCGTCGAGGGCGTCTTCACGACGCCGGCGGTTGATGTCCAGCTGGCCCAGGAGATCGGGCGCCAGCCGACGCCGCATGCCATGGCGCCCGACGAGTCGATCGCCGCCAACCTCTTGCTGCTGCCGGGCGCCGGCGAGCCGTTGGCGGAGGCCGAGCTGCTGCGCCAGGCCGAGGATGGGATCTGGATCGGAGCGCTCGGCGGCCTCGAATGTTTCGATCTCGGCCGGCTGCGCTTCCGCGCCCTGGCGCTGGGGGTGCGCCGGATCGCCGGGGGCGTCCTGGGGCCGCCGCTGCCGGACCTGGTGTGGGAGGACAGTCTGCTCGGCGCCCTGGCGCGCGTCCAAACGCTCGGCGATCGGCCGGTGGCCATCGCCGGCCGCGACATGCTGTTCGGCGCGACCGCCGCGCCGCTGCTGGCGCTACGCGGCGCCGAGCGGCTCGGCGTCGCTGCCCGCTAGGATCCCGTCTCAGGAGATCGCGCCAGAGTCGGCGAGGCGTCCGGCCGCCAACGAATCCGGCCGCCGGCTAGCCCAACTGCCGGCGCAGCAGCACCAGCGTCTGATCGTCACCCTGCGGCAGCCCGGCGGTGAAGCGGCCGGTCGCCTCCTGGATCGCCGTCAGCACCGCGGCCAGGTCGTCGTCGCGGTGCTCGTGCAGCACCGCCTGCAAGCGGGTGGTGCCGAACTCCTCCTCGTCCGGCGACTCGGCCTCGGTGATGCCGTCGCTGTAGATGCAGACGAGGTCGCCGGGCTCGAGGTCGATGCTGCGGGCCAGGAACCGGCTGCCGGGCAGCACGCCGATCGGCAGGCCGGAGGCTCCCAGCTGCTCGCACGCGCCGGCGCCATCGCCGGCCCGGCGCAGCAGCAGGCCGGGATTGTGGCCGGCGTTGAGGTAGGCGAGGCGGCCGCTCGCCGGCTCGAGATCCGCCAGCAGCATGGTGATGAACTTGTTGGCGGCGCTCGACTCCAGGACGTGGCGGTTGAGCATCTCGAGCAGCGCCGGACCGAAACCCACCTGGTCGAGCAGCAGATGGAGCGCCGAGTGCAGCGTCGAAACCATCAGCGCCGCCGGCATGCCCTTGCCGGAAACGTCCCCCACCACCAGCCCGACGTGGCCGTCGGGGCGCAGGAAGAGGTCGTAGTAGTCGCCGCCGATCTGGCGCGCCGGGCGGTTCCAGCCCACCAACTCGTAGCCCGCCACCGCCGGCGCCTCGCGCGGCAGGATGCGGCGCTGGATCTCGGAGGCGAGGTGCATCTCGCGCTCCAGCCGCTCCTTTTCGAGCGCCTGCAGGTGGAGGCGGGCGTTCTCGAGGGCGATGGCGGCCTGATTCGCGAACAGCCCCAGGGTGCGGCGGTCGGAGGCCGGGAACGGGCCGACGCCGCGGCGGCTCTCCTTGTCGCCCACCGCCAGCAGCCCGCGCGGGCTGCCGTCGATGTCGATCGGCACGCCCAGCAGGTAGCGCGCCCCCGGCAGCAGCTCGGACGGCGCCGGTCCCTGGCCGGTCAGGAAAGCGTACAGCGCGGTATTGCCGGCGCCGCCACCTTCGAACCAAGGCGCGGCTTCGCCGCCGAAGGTCCGTTCGAGCCGGTAGCGACCACCTTCGAAGATGTACAGCGCGCCGCGGCGGGCGTCGAGCAGCGACACGGCGCGCAGCAGGATCTCCTCCGACAGCTTTTCGAGATCGAGGGTGGCGGCGACCGCCAGCCCGACGTCGTAGAGCGACTCGAGCTCGACCACTCGATAGTTGACCTGGAACTGCTGGTCCTTGATCTCCTGGCGCAGTCGCACGATCTTGAGCGACGAGAGCAGCAGCAGCGCCAGCGGCCCGTCCGCGATGCCCGCGGCGGGCCCTACCGGCGGAGCCGGCGATGAGCCTACCGGCAGGGCCGGCGGCAAGACTGCTGCCGACGCTGCCGGCGGCGAGGCAGCCGGCGCCGGAGCGACCTGCCCGACCGAGAGGGCAAGGGAGGCCGGCGGGGCCGAGCCGGCCGCCGTCAGCAGCAGGCAGCCGCCGGCAAAGCGCAGCAGGCCGAGGCTCTGGAATGCGGTGACCGCGGGCGTAGTGTCGCCGGCCGGCGCCGGCGCCGCGGCCAAGGCCGCGGCGCCCGGGACTGCCGAGCGCGCGGCGGTCTTCGCCTGGTTCGCCTCGGGCGTCGCGTTCGTTGCATGCGCCGCGCTCGCTGCAAGCGTCGCGACCGTGGCCGGCGCCGCGTTCACCTCATGCGGTGCGTTCGCCGCGTGCGCCGGAGGCGCCGCCCCTGCCGTTCCCGGCGGAGCGCCCGCCGGCGCCATCAGCTCGAGCTCGAAGCCGCCGTCCTGCTCGAGGTAGAGCGCGGCGTGGGCGGCGCCGTGCGCGGCGCGCCAGTGGTCCAGCAGGCGCTCGAGCAGGGCGCGGTCGGCCCCCTCGTCCTGGCACAGCGCGAGCAGCTCCTGCCACGCCTCCGGCGTCAGCGCAACGGACGCCTGCACCGCCGCCGAACCGCCTGCCGCGGCGAGCTCCGTCGCGGCGACTGCCGCCGCGGCCTCTTCAGCCACGGTGCTCGCCGAGCTGGGCAACCGCGTCTGCCTCGCCGGCGAAGATGGGCGCGTACTGCGCGAGGCCCATGATGTGGAAGGTCTTTTCGATGGTCGGCGTCAGGCAGCAGAAGCCGAGCTTGCCGTTGATCTCGATCATCTTCTCGATGATCTCGATAAGGATGGAGATGCCGATGGAATTGACGATCTTGGTGCCCGCGAGGTTGAGCAGCAGCACCTTGAAACCCTCGTCGAGCAGCTTGTAGGCGGCGCGAGCGATCTCCTCCCCACCCTGGTTGTTGATGTACCCTTCCGTGTAGATCACCGCCAGGCCGTCGCGGCGGTCGACAGTCAGATTCAGGCTATCGGTCATCGACGTCCCCGCTTTCATCGCAGCTTGCTCATCACGACGATCGTGCCTTCGGCCCCGGAGTGGATCTCGACCTCATCCATGAGGCCGCGGATGATCTTGAGACCCCAGCCACGCTTTCTGCGCGCCTTGAGCTTATCCTCGATCCTGGGCTCCGCCATATCTTCCGGCTCGAATCCCACCCCGTTGTCCCGCACCGTGATCCGCAGCTTCTCCGGGTCCTTGGCGCCGAGCACCTCGAAGGTGACGTAGACCTCGCGTTCGCGCGCCTGGCTGTGCTCGATGGCGTTGATGCAGGCCTCCACGACCGCCATCCGCACCTCGTCGATCCTATCCGGGCTCATCTTCATCGATTCGGCCACGGCGGTCGCGGTCCTGCTGGCCTCGATCTCGATCTCGGGCACCATCGGCAGGGCCAGAGTCACTTCTCGCAGCACAGCGTCACCTGCCATGTCCATGCGGTCGCGGGGGGAGGGAGGGGGCTGGCTCAGAAAGTCAGATAGAGCTGCAGGGCGTAGATCACCACGGGGTGCACCATACCGTGCGCCAGCAACCAACCGAAGCTGGCGAGGGTTGCCGCCGACAGTAGCACTTTCGCCGACACCTGCGGGACGATAGCGACGGACTTGCGGACCAGATCGTGCATTCGAGTTCTCCTCATCCTCGATGCATGGATCGTCGCAAGCCCCCTGCCAGGCCGCACCGCGTCCTGGGACGACATCCGTAAGCCCTTGTAGATCAACATTTTACCGCAGAGCACCGCTCCCGGCGCGACATCCTGCCGAAAGCCCAGCGGGGCAAAATGTCCCAGGGATTCACCTCCGCCGGCGCCCCCGCACCGGGCTGGTGATGCTGCCGCCCCTGTCCATGAGGCTTTGCGGCAAATTGTCGCGGCCGGGTCAGAAAGTCGCTCTGACCTAGAACCCCTTGCGCTGCAAAGTCTTGCGGTCGACGCCCAGGATCCTCGCGGCCTCGCTCTTGTTGCCGCCGGCCAGCTTGAGCACCCGGCCGATGTGGCGCCGCTCCATGGCGCCGAGGTCGAGCGGCTCGGGCGACTGCGCCGCCGGCGTGCCCAGCAGCGACCGGATCAGCTCGGCGTCGATCTCGTGCTCGGCCAGCGACACCGCGCCCTCGACCAGGTGTTGCAGCTCGCGGACATTGCCCGGAAAATCGTGGGCGATGAGCAGCGCCAGCGCCTCCGGGCGGAACGGCGGCGCCGGGATCCCCTCGCGGCGGCAGAACTCCTCGACGAAGGTGCGCACCAGGTGCGGGATGTCCTGGCGCCGTTCGCGCAGCGGCGGCAGCTCCACCTCGACGCCCTTCAGCCGGTAGTAGAGATCCTCGCGAAAGCGCCCGGCGGCGACCAGCGCCTCGATGTCCTGGTGGGTGGCGGCGACCAGCCGGACGTCCACCGGGATCGGCCGCCGGCCGCCCACCCGCACCACCTCGCGCTCCTGCAGGGCGCGCAGCAGCTTGACCTGCAACGAGGTCTGCATGTCGCCGATCTCGTCGAGCAGCAGGGTGCCGTGGTCGGCAAGCTCGAACTTCCCCGGGCGCGCCTGCACTCCGGTCGCCACGCCGCCCTCGATCCCGAACAGCTCGCTTTCGAGCAGCGACTCGGGCAGGGCGGCGCAGTTGACGGCGATCAGCGACCCCTCGCGGCCCGAGCGCAGGTGCAGCAGCTTGGCGATCAGCTCCTTGCCGGTGCCGCTCTCGCCACGCACCAGGACGTTGACGCCGCGCGGCGCCACCCGTTCGACGATCTCGAGCACCCGCCGCATCGGCGGCGCGTAGGCGACGATGCGGCGGCCGGCCACCTCGTCGGCAAGCCGCCCCTTGAGCGTCTTGTTCTCCTCTTCGAGGCGCTCGCGCTGCGTTTCCAGGCGTTCCACCTGGCGGGCGGCGTCGAGCGCCACGCCGGCCAGCGCCGCCACCGACTCCAGGAAGCGCCGGTCGTCGACGGTGAACGAGGCGTCCGGGTCGCCCCGCACCTCCTTGTCGAGCACCGCCAGGTAGCCCAGGTAGACGCCGCGGTAGGCCAGCGGCGTGGCCAGCAGGTGGTGATAGGGGCGGCCGGCGAGATCGCCGCCGGCGCGTGCCAGCTGGTGTCCCTCGGCCAGCAGCTCGCGCCAGAGCGGCGCGGCCAGCAGCGCGGTGCCGTCGGGCGCCGCGTCCGTCCAGCCCACCACCGCCACGCCGCGGGCGCCGCCGTAGGCGTCGCGGGTCACCGCCACCGCCGCCGCCGGATCGAGCACGGCGCAGACCCGACCCAACAGCTCCTCGACCAGCTCCTGTTCGGCGCGCTGCGCGTGCAGCGCCAGGGCGAGGTCGTAGAGGGTCTCGAGCTGCAGGATGCGGCGCTTTTCGACCAGGCTGGCGTCGGATCGCATTGGCCAGCCCTACCTGGCCGTGCGGCGCAGGCGCGGCCGCACCGCGGCGGCGGGACCGGAGGCCGCCCGACCAGCGGCGGTGGCGCCGGCGACACCGGCGGGGGCCGGCGCCGGCCGGCGGCCAGCGCGCCCCGGCGCCTCGGGCCGCGGCTTCCTGCCGGGGCGGTCGTTCT
>DATGHG010000044.1:0-10553 GCA_035308185.1 Thermoanaerobaculia bacterium
ACGACCTCGATGACCTCGACGAGGCGATCGCCGGCCGCGGCGACACCGCGCCGCCGGCCGGCGCCGTGCCGGACAACCTGGCCTATGTCGTGTACACGTCGGGCTCGACCGGCGCGCCCAAGGGAGTCGCGATCACCCACCTGGCGCTCGCCAGCTTCGCCTGCGAGACCGTCTCGCGGTGGGGCCTCGTGCCCACGGACCGCTTCCCGCAGCTGGCGGCGATCGCCTTCGACATCTCGGTCGAGGAGATGTTCCCCACCTGGCTGGCCGGAGCCACGGTGGTCTTCGCCGGGGCCGACCGGCTGGCGGCTCCCTGGGAGCTCACGGAGCTCCTGACGCGGCATGCGGTGACGGCAGCCGAGATCCCCGTCGCCTACTGGCACCAATGGCTCGACGAGCTCGACGCCAGCGGCAGCGCGCCGCCGAGCTGCCTGCGCTTCCTGGTGGTCGGCGGCGAACGGGCGGCGCCCGCCAGGGCGGCACGCTGGCAGCGTCTCGGTTTGCCGCTGCTCAACGCCTACGGCACCACCGAGCTGACGGTGAACTCGACCCTGTTCCGGCTGGAGCCGTCGGCGGCGCCCTGGCCCCCCACCCGCGACTTGCCGGCTGGCAGGCCGCTGGCCGACACCCGGGTGTACCTGCTCGACGACGGCGGCCAGCCGGTGCCGAGCGGAGCGCCGGGCGAGGTCTGCGTGGCGGGCACCGGCGTGGCCCGCGGCTATCTCGGCCGCCCCGCGCTCACCGCCGAGCGCTTCGCGCCCGACCCGTGGAGCGCCGAGCGCGGCGCCAGGCTCTATCGCACCGGCGACCGCGCGCGCCATCGCGCCGACGGGGTGATCGAGCTGCTGGGGCGCGCCGATCATCAGCTCAAGATCCGTGGCTTCCGCATCGAGCCGGGCGAGGTCGGCGCCGCGCTCGGCCGCCACCCCGCCGTGCGCCAGGCGGAGGTGATGGCGCGCGCCGACGCCCACGGCGAGCGCCGCCTGGTGGCCTACGTGGTGCCGCACGGCGGCCTCGCGGGCGCCCCGCCCGGCGAGGAGCTGCGCCGCTTCCTGGCGCGGGACCTGCCCGACCACATGGTGCCGGGGGCGTTCGTCTTCCTCGACGCCCTGCCGCGCCTGGCAAGCGGCAAGCTCGACCGCCGGGCGCTGCCGGCGCCCGACCGCGACAACCAGCGCCTGCCGCCGGTGCGCCGGCCGCCGGTGACGCCGGTGGAGCAGCGGGTGGCGGCGATCTGGGCCGAGGTCCTCGGCGTGGAGCAGGTGAGCCTGGACGACGGCTTCTTCGCCGCGGGCGGCCATTCGCTCGACGCCATCCGGATGCTGGCGCGGGTGCGCGAGGCGTTCCGGGTCCAGCTGTCGCTGCCGCAGCTGTTCGCCGCCCCCACCCCCGCGGCGCTCGCGGCGGCGGTCGAGACGGCGATGCGGCCGGCTCGCGGCCCGGGCGGCGGGCCGGCGGCGGCGGCGCGGGTCCCGGCGGCGCCGGACGAGGAGCCGGAGCTGGTGCGGGTCGAGCGCCGTCCGGGGCTCGAGCTGCCGGTCTCGTGCTCCCAGGAGCGGGTGTGGTACCTCAGCCGGCTGGCGCCGGCCAGCCGCGCCTACCACACGCAATGCGCCTACCGCTTCCGCGGGCCGCTGGCGGTGCCCGTGCTTGCCGCCAGCCTCGCCGCGATGACCGACCGCCACGAGATCTACCGCACCACCTTCCCGGCGGTGGCTGGCGAGCCGGTGCAGCGTGTCCATCCGGCGGGTCCGACGGCGCTGCCGATCGTCGATCTGGCCGCCCTGCCGCCGGCCCGGCGCGAACCCGTGGCGCGGCGCCTGCTGACCGCCGACCTGCAACGCCCCTTCGACCTCGAGCGGCTGCCGCTGCTGCGCTGGACGCTGCTGCGCCTGGACGCGGGGCATCACCTGCTGGCGCTCGTCGAGCACCACCTGATACACGACGGCTGGTCTTCCAATCTGTTGACCGACGAGCTGTTCGCGCTCTATCGCGCCGTCGCCGCCGGCCGGCCGTCGCCGCTCGCGCCGCTGCCGGTGCAGTTCGCCGACTTCGCCTGCTGGCAACGGGCCTGGCTGGCCACGGCGGAGGCGGCGGCGCAGCTCGACTTCTGGCGGCGCACGCTGGCCGGCACCCTGCCGCTCGATCTGCCGGCCGACCGGCCGCGGCCGGCGACGCCGAGCTACCGCGGCGCGGCGCTGCCCTTCGCGCTGCCGGCGGCGCTGGCCGGCGAGCTGCGGTCGCTCGCCCGGCGCCACGACGCGACGCTCTTCGTCGCCGTGCTGGCCGGCTTCCAGGCCCTGCTCCATCGCCTCACCGGCCGGTGCGACGTGGCGGTCGGAACCGGGGTGGCCAACCGCCGCCTGCGAGCCAGCGAGCAGCTGATCGGCATGACCGTCAACAACCTGGTGCTGCGGGCCGACCTCGGCGGCTCCCCCAGCTACGCGGAACTGCTTGGCCGGGTGATGCCGGCGGCGGTCGCGGCCTACGCCCATCAAGACCTGCCCTTCGACCAGGTGGTCGCGGCGGTCAACCCGCCGCGCGACCGCAGTCGCAACCCGCTGTTCCAGGTGATGGTGAGCTTCCACGACTCGCCGCTGCCGCGGCTGGACCTGCCCGGCCTGGCGACCGAGCAGCTGGTGCTGCAGAGCAACGGCTCGGCCAAGTTCGATCTCAACGTGACGCTGATCCCGGACGCCGCCGAGGCTCCCGGGCTGGCGGCGGCGCTGCAACCCGCCGCCCCGGCGCCAGGCCGGCGGCAGGCGCCGGGGCCGGGGCCGGGGCCGGCAGGGATCACCGGCTGCTGGGAGTACGCCTCCGACCTGTTCGACCGCCCGACCGCCGAGCGCATGCTCGGCCACTTTCGCCGCCTTCTCGCCGCCGCCGCCGCCGCGCCGGATAGGCGGCTGGCCGAGCTGCCGCTGCTGGCCGCGGCCGAGCGCCAGCAGCTGCTGATCGAGTGGGTGGGAGGCGAGAGCCTGCCGCCGGCCGGCTGCCTGCATGAGCGCTTCGCCGAGCAGGCGGCACGCACCCCATGGGCGGTGGCGGTGTCCGATGGCGACGGCGAGTGGACGTATGCCGAGCTCGCCCGCCGGTCCGGCCAGCTGGCCCGCCGGCTGCAAGCCCTGGGCGTCGGCCCGGAGGTGCTGGCGGCGATCTGCCTCGAGCGCTCGCGCCTGCAGGTGCTGGCGATCCTGGCGGTGCTCGCCGCCGGCGGCGCCTACCTGGCGCTCGAGCCCGGCCTGCCCGACGAGCGCCTGACCCTGTTGCTCGCCGAGAGCAAGCCCGCGGTGGTGCTGACCGCCGCGCCGCTGGCTCGTCGCCTGGCCGCCGCCGCGGCGCCTGCCGGCGCGGTCCCCGTGCTCCGCATCGACGGCGACGAGCTGGTCGGCGATGCCGGCGCGCCGGCGGCGGTGGCGGCGGCCGGCGCGCTGCCCGAGAACCTGGCCTACGTCGTCTATACCTCGGGCTCGACCGGGCGCCCCAAGGGCGTGCTGATCACCCACGCCAACGTCGTCCGCCTGCTCGACGCCACCCGCCGCCACTACGGCTTCGGCCCGGCGGACGTCTGGCCGCTGTTCCACTCCTACGCCTTCGACGTCTCGGTGTGGGAGATGTGGGGCGCCCTGCTGCACGGCGGACGCCTGGTGGTGGTGCCGCACGCCACCGCGCGGTCGTCCTTCGACACCCTGCGGCTGCTGCGAGCGAGCGGCGCCACCATCCTCAACCAGACCCCTTCGGCGTTCCGCCAGCTGGTCCGCGCAGTCGCCGCGGCCCCGGCCGGCGAGCGGCGCGAGCTGCGGCTGCGCTGGGTCATCTTCGCCGGCGAGGCCCTCGACTTCAGCCTGCTCGCTCCCTGGTTCGCCTGTCAGGACGGCGGCGGCGCGGCGGTCGCCAACATGTACGGCATCAGCGAGACCACGGTCCATTCCTCCTTCCGGCGGGTCGAGCCCGCCGAGGTGGGCCGCCCGGTCAGCGCCATCGGCCGGCCGCTCGCCGACCTCGAGCTGCGGCTGCTGGATGCGGCCGGGCAGCCGGTGCCGGCCGGCGTAGCGGGCGAGATCCACGTCGGCGGCGCCGGCCTCGCCCGCGGCTACCTCGGCCGGCCGGACCTCACCGCCGAGCGCTTCGTTCCCGATCCTTTCGGCAGCCTGCCCGGGGCGCGTCTCTACCGCTCGGGAGACCTGGCACGGTGGCGGCCGGACGGCGACCTCGAATACCTGGGGCGCGTCGACCAGCAGGTCAAGGTGAGGGGCTACCGCATCGAGCCGGCGGAGGTGGTCGCGGCGCTGGCCGCGCACCCCGGGGTGCGCGAGAGCGCGGTCGTGGCGCGGCCCGATGCCGAGGGGGAGATGCGGCTGGTCGCCTACTACGTGCCCGCCGCCGGGGCCGCGCCGGTGGTTGCCGAGCTGCGCGCCTTCCTCGCCAAGCGCCTGCCCGAACCGCTGGTGCCCACCGGCTGGCAAGCGCTGGCGGCGCTGCCGCTTACAGCCAACGGCAAGCTCGATCGCGCCGCGCTCCCGGCGCCCGGACCGGCGCCGGGCGGTATCGGCGGGCAGGGCGGGCAGGGCGGGCAGGCCGCGCGGTCGGTCGGGCCGCGCACCGCCAGCGAGCGCCGCCTGGTGGAGCTGTGGGGCCAGGTGCTGGAGATCGCGGCGCCGGGCGTCGAGGACGATTTCTTCGCCCTGGGCGGCCACTCGTTGCTCGCCATGCGGATGCTGCACCGGGTGCAGGCGTCCTTCGGGATCGAGGTGCCGCTGGCGCAGCTGCTGGACGAGCCGACGCCGGCCGGGCTCGCGCGGCGGCTGGATCAGATCGCGGGCCTGGCGTCCTCTCCGCTCTCCGGTTCTCCCGCCGGGAGCGGCGGCAACCCGCCGGCCGGCGACACCCTCCTGGATGGCCTGCCGCAGGAGGAGGTGGACCGGATGCTCGCCGAGCTCCTGGCCGAACGGCGGCAGGAGAGCCGGTGAGCGGCATGGCTCCGGACCGGCCGCCGGAGCGGCCGGCGGACCACCCGCCGGCGGACTCCGAACCGGTTCCCGGCGGCCTGGACGCGACGGCTCGCCGCACCCTGCTCGCCCAGCTCCTCGCCGACCGTGCCCGGCAGTCGTGCAGCCTGCCGCTGTCGGCGGCGCAGCACCGCCTCTGGTGGCTCGACCAGCTGCATCCGGGCAGCGCCGCCTACAACGTGAACCGCCGCGTCCGCCTCGAAGGCACCCTGGACGCCGCCGCCCTGGGCCGCGCGCTCGCCGCACTGACGCAGCGTCACCAGGCGCTGCGCACCCACTTCATGATTGCCGGCGACGAGCCCGTGCAGGCGGTGGCGCCGGCGGTCGCGCTGCCGCTGCCGGAGATCGACCTGCAGGGGCTCTCTGGCGCCCGCGCGGCGTGCCAGGCGGAGGCGCTTGCCGCCGCCCTGGCGCGGCGGCCGTTCGCGCTCACCCGCCCGCCGCTGCTGCGCGCCACCCTGCTGCGCCGCGCTCCCGGCGAGGCGGTGCTGCTGCTGACCGTCCATCACATCGTGGCGGATGGCTGGTCGCTGGACCTGCTGCTGCGCGAGCTCGCCGCGCTCTACGAGGCGCAGGCGGCCGGCCGCCCCTGCCCGCTGGCGCCGCCGCTCGCGCAGTACGCCGACTTCGTCGCCTGGCAGCGCCGGGAGCAGGCGGGCGAGCGCCTGGCCGAGGAGATCGCCCACTGGCGCCGCCGGCTGGCCGGGGCGCCGACCCGGCTCGAGCTGCCCGCCGACCGGCCGGAGCCGGCCGTGCCCAGCGGGCGCGGCGCCCTGGCCCGCTTCGAGCTCGCGGCGTTGCCGGCAGGGTTGCTGCGCGAACGGGCGCGCGCCTGGCGCACGACGCCGTTCGTCTGCCTGCTGGCCGGCACCGCCGCCCTGCTGCAGCGCCTCACCGGCGCCACCGACCTGCTGCTGCTGACGCCGATGACCAACCGCCCGCGCGCCGCCTGGGCCGGCCTCTGCGGCATGTGCGTCGAAACCCTCGTGCTGCGGCTCGACCTCGCCGGCGACCCGGACTTCGCGACGCTGGCGGCGCGGGCGCGCGGCACCGTCCGCGAAGCCCTCGCCCATCCGCTGCCCTTCGATCGGCTGGTGGCCGAGCTGCAACCCGAGCGCCGGGCCGACCGCAACCCGCTGTCGCCGGTGATGCTGCTGCTCGACGAGCCGCCGCCGCCGCCGCTCGTGCTCTCCGGCCTGCGGCTCACGCCGCGGCCGCTGCACACCGGCACCGCCAAGTTCGATCTCCTGCTGGCGCTCCAGGACCTCCCTGCCGAGGTCGCGGGCGATTGCGAGTACGCCGCCGACCGCTTCGACGGCGTCACCGTCAAGCGCCTGCTGGCCCAGCTCGCCACCCTGCTGGCGGCAGCCGCCGCCGAGCCGGGCCGGCGGCTCGCGGAGCTGCCGCTGCTCGGCGCCGCCGAGCGCCACCAGCTGCTGTACGAATGGAACCCCGCCCGGGAGACCGCCGGCATCGGGGGCCGACCGGGCGACTGCGTGGTGGATTTCGAGCGCCAGGCGGCGCTCACTCCGCATGCCGCGGCGGTGGAGCTCGGCGGCGAACCGGCTGGCGGACCGGCCGGCGAACCCGGCGGGCGCTGGACCTATGCCGAGCTCGACGCCCACGCCAACCGGCTGGCGCACCACCTCCTGGCCCGCGGCGTCGCCGCGGACGAGGTGGTGGCGATCTGTGCCGAGCGCTCGCCGGAGATGCTCGCGGCGGTGCTGGCGGTGCTCAAGGCCGGTGCCGCCTACCTGGCGCTCGATCCGTCCTACCCGGCGGCGCGCCAGCGCTTCGTGCTGGAGGACTCGCGGGTGGCGTGGATCCTGACGCAGGAGCGGCAGCTGCACCGCCTCGCGGGCCTGCCGCCGCCGCCCCTCGGGAGCCGCGAGGTGCTGTGCCTCGATGGCCCCGCCGGCCTGCTGGCGGCGGCGGCCGCCCCCGTGCGGCGGCTGCCGTCCGGCGGCCGCCGGACGGCGGCGAGCGCGCCGCGCGCGCGGCCCGGCGAGCTGGCCTACGTCGTCTACACCTCGGGCACCACCGGACAGCCCAAGGGCATTGCGATGACCCGGCGCGCGCTGGCCAACCTGCTCGCCTGGCAGGAGGCCTCCTCGCCGCTGCGCGGGCCGGTCCGCACCCTGCAGTTCGCCTCGCTCGCCTTCGACGTCTCCTTCCAGGAGATCTTCTCGACCTGGCGGACCGGCGGCACGCTGGTGCTGGTCTCCGAGGAGGAGCGCCGGGATCCGGCGGCGCTGCTCGCCTTGATCGAGGCGAAGGGCATCGAGCGCCTGTTCGTCCCCTACGTCGCGCTGCGGCAGCTGGCGGAGGAGGCGATGGCGCGGGGCGCCGCGCCGCCGCGGCTGCGCGAGATCGTCACCGCCGGTGAGCAGCTGGTGGTGACGCCCGCCATCGCCGGCTGGCTGGCGCGGCTGCCCCACTGCCGGCTCGACAACCAGTACGGTCCGGCGGAAACGCACGTGGTGACCTGCCAGCCGCTGCGCGGCGCGCCGGCGGCCTGGCCGGCGCTGCCTTCGATCGGACGGCCGGTGACCGGCTGCCGCATCCGGCTGCTCGACGCCGGCGGCGAGCCGGTGCCGATCGGCGTGACCGGCGAGATCCACATCGGCGGCCAGCAAGACGTCTGCCTGGCCCGCGGCTATGCCGGGCGCCCGGCGCTGACCGCCGCGCGCTTCGTCCCCGACCCGCTGGCGCCGCCGGCAGAGGCCGGCAGGCGCCTGTATCGCACCGGCGACCTGGCGCGCTACCGCCACGACGGCACCATCGACTTCATCGGCCGCGCCGACCATCAGGTCAAGATGCGCGGCTGGCGCGTCGAGCCTGGCGAGATCGAGGCGACGCTCGCCGGCCATCCGGCCATCGCCGCCGCGGCGGTGGCGGCGCTGCGCGACGGCGGCGGCGAGCAGCGCCTGGTCGCCTGGCTGGCCGCCGCGCCCGGGGTGGCGGCGCCGCCGGCGGCGGAGCTGCGCGCCTGGCTGGCCGAGCGGCTGCCCGAGCCCATGGTGCCGTCGCGGTTCGTGCCGGTGCCGGCCCTGCCGATGGCCGCCGGCGGCAAGCTCGACCGCGGCGCTCTGCTGGCACGCCTGACGGCGTTGCCGGCGCTGGCGGCGACGCCGGAGCCGGCGCTCGGCGCCGCGCCGCGCGGCGAGATCGAGGGGTTGCTGGCCAGGATCTGGGGCGAGCTGCTGCAGCGCCGGCCGGTGGGCCGCCACGACCACTTCTTCCGTCTCGGGGGACACTCCCTGCTGGCCGCCCGGGCGACCTCGCGGATCCGCCGGTTGCTGGGCGTGGACCTGCCGGTGCGCGCCCTGTTCGAAGCTCCGACGCCGGCAGGCCTGGCGGTGCGGATCGCCGGCCTGCAGGGCAGCGGCGCGGCGGCGCGGCCGGAGGTGACGCGGCAGGCGTCGCGCGGTCCCGCCCCGCTGTCGTTCGCGCAGCAGCGGCTCTGGTTCCTCGACCGCCTGACGCCGGGCAGCGCCCACTACCACCTGGGCTGGGCGCTGCACCTGGCCGGCCCGCTCGACCGGAGCGCGCTGGCGCGGGCCCTCGCCGGCCTGATCGCGCGGCACGAGGCGCTGCGGACCCGCTTCGTCGAGGTGGACGGCACGCCGCTGCAGGTGGTCTCGCCGCCCGGCGCCATGCCCCTGCCGCGGATCGACCTCGGCGCGCTGGGGCGGGCCGCCGAGGGAGTGGCGGTGCGCCTGGGGAGCGAGTGGCTGCGGCGCCCCTTCGACCTCGAGCGCGGCCTGCTGGCGCGCTTCGCCCTGCTGCGGCTGGACGGCACCGGCGGCCAGCACGCCCTGCTCTGCGCGCTCCACCACCTCGCCGCCGACGGCTGGTCGCTCGAGCTGCTGGCCGGCGAGCTCGGCACGCTCTACCGCGCCGCGGCCGCCGGGCGCTCCTCGCCGCTGCCGGAGCCGGCGCTGCAGGCCCTCGACTTCGCCACCTGGCAGCGGCGCTGGCTGCGCGGCGAGGTGCTGGCCGGCCTGCTGGCTCACTGGCGGCGGCGGCTCGCGGGCTGCCCGCCGAGCCTGGAGCTGCCCACCGACCGGCCCCGACCGCCGCTGCCGAGCTACCGCGGACGGAACCATCGGGCACGCTGGCCGGCGCCGCTCGTCGCCGAGCTGCAGCGGCTCGCCGGCCGCCAGGAGGTCACCCTGTTCATGGTCGGTCTGGCCGCCTTCGCCGCCCTGCTGGGGCGCCTCGGCGGCCAGGTCGACCTGGCGATCGGCTCGGCGGTCGCCAATCGCCACCAGGAGGAGCTCGAGGGCACCGTCGGCCTGCTCGCCAACACCGTCGTGCTGCGCTGCGACCTCGCGGGAGAGCCGTCGCTGCTCGAGCTGCTGCCGCGGGTGCGCGAGACGACGCTGCAGGCCGTCGCCCATCAGGACCTGCCCTTCGAGCGCCTGGTCGAGGAGCTGCAACCGGAGCGCGACCTGGCGCGCACGCCGCTGTTCCAGGTGGTCTTCGACCTCCAGCCCACGGCGCTGTTCGGCGGTCTCGACCTCGGCGACGTCGCCTTCCGCGCCCTCCCCGTCGCCAGCGGCACCGCCAAGTTCGATCTCACCCTGTCGCTCGAACAGGGCGGCGAGGTGGTGGACGGGTTGCTGCAATCCAGCTCCGACCTCTTCGACGGCGCGGCCGGCGAACGGCTGCTGGCGCAGCTCGCGACGCTGCTGGCCGCGGCCGTCGCCGCCCCCGGCCGCCGGCTCGGCGAGCTGCCGCTCCTGGGACCGGGCGAGCGCCACCAGCTGCTGGTCGAGCTGTCGGGCGCCGCGAGCGCGCCATCGCCACCACCGCCGGGCGGCGGCCTGGCCGAGCGCATCGCGGCGCAGGGCCGTGCCCGTCCCGACGCGGTGGCCATCTGCGGGCACCGCGGCGGCGGCGGCGGTGGCGGCGACCGCGGCGGCGGCGAGTCGCTCACCTACGGCGAGCTGTGGCGGCGGGCCGCCACCCTGGCGCGGCGCCTGCGGCGCCTGGGAGTCGGCCCGGAGGTGACGGTGGCGGTGGCGCTCGACCGCTCGCCGGAGCTGGTGGTGGCGCTGCTCGCCGTGGTCGCGGCGGGCGGCGCCTACGTGCCGCTCGATCCGACCCATCCCGCCGAGCGGCTGCGGGCGGCCGTCGCCGACAGCCGGGCGGCGGCGCTGGTGATCCGCGGCGCGGCGCTGGCGGGCCTCGCCGGCGCCGGCACGGCGGTGCTCGACCTGGCCCGCGCCGAGACCGCGCCGGCGCCGGCGGACGCGGCGGGCGGTCTGGCGCCGCGGCCCATCGCGGCGGCGCCCGGCGGCCTCGCCTACGTCATCTTCACCTCCGGCTCGACCGGGCGCCCGAAAGGCGTCGCCATCGCCGAGAGCAGCCTGCTCTGGCTGCTGGCCGCCGCCGGGGAGCGCATCGCCGCCGGCCCGGCCGACGTCTGGACGCTCTGCCACTCCTGCGCCTTCGACTTCTCGGTGTGGGAGATGTGGGGGGCGCTGCTCCACGGCGGCCGCCTGGTGGTGGTGCCGCGCGAGGTGGCGTTGTCGCCCG
>DATGHG010000045.1:0-10432 GCA_035308185.1 Thermoanaerobaculia bacterium
GCCGACCTCCATCTCGATCGCTCAGGGCAGCGCCGGCAACGTGACGATCACCACCACCGTCTCGGGCGGCTTCAACGCCGCGGTCGCGCTGTCGGCCTCCGGCCAGCCCACCGGCGTCACCGTCGGCTTCAGCCCGACCTCGATCGCGGCGCCCGGCGCGGGCAGCTCGACGATGAGCATCACCGTCGCCTCCACCACCGCCACCGGCACCTACAGCATCGTCGTCACCGGCACCGGCGGCGGCAAGACCCACACCACCACGGTCAGCCTGACGGTCACCGCCGTCCCGGTGCCTGACTTCACCATCGCCGCCTCGCCGACCTCCATCTCGATCGCTCAGGGCAGCGCCGGCAACGTGACGATCACCACCACCGTCTCGGGCGGCTTCAACTCGGCGGTCGCGCTCTCGGCTTCGGGCCAGCCCACCGGCGTGACGGTGGCGTTCAACCCGACCTCGATCGCGGCGCCCGGCGCCGGCACCTCGACGATGACCATCACGGTCGCTGCGACGGCCGCCACCGGCACCTCCACCATCGTCGTCACCGGCACCGGTGGCGGCAAGACCCACACCGCCAACGTCGGCCTCACCGTCACCACCTCGGCGCCGCAGCAGCTGCTGCTCAACCCGGGCTTCGAGAGCGGCAGCGTCAACTGGGTGGCGACCCCCGCCGTCATCGGCCAGAACGGCCCGGCGGAGCCGGCACACAGCGGCACCTGGGATGCGTGGCTGGACGGCTACGGCACCAACCACACCGACACCCTCTACCAGCAGGTGACCATCCCGTCGACGATCACCACCGCGACCCTCACCTTCTGGCTGCACATCGACACGGCGGAGACCACCAAGACCACCGCCTTCGACACCCTGAACGTGCAGGTCCGCAACAGCTCCAACACGGTGCTGGCGACCCTGGCCACGTTCTCGAACCTCAACAAGAACACCGGCTATGCGTTGCACACCTACGACCTGTCGGCCTACAAGGGCCAGACCATCCGCGTCTACCTGATCGGCGTCGAGGACTCCTCGCTGCAGACCTCGTTCGTGGTGGACGACTTCGCGCTGAACGTCCAGTAGCAGCGCACCCCTGCCAACCAGCTGAAAGGGCCCCGGCGCGAGCCGGGGCCCCCAGGCCCTTCCCCCCGCGGCAAGACCCTAACCGGCAGCGTAGCGATCGTGATGGCGGACCCACGCCATCGAGTGGCGCAGGCCCGCCTCGTCGCGGCCTTTGGGCGCCAGGTCCAGGAAGTTGTAGGCGCCGATCAGCATGTCGAGCCCGCGCGAGTAGGTCGAGTAGGTATGGAAGATCCCGCCCGCCGCGTCGCGGTAGAACACGCTGGCGCCTGGGGCCTCCTCGCCGGAGAAGGCGGTGACGCCGTAGTTGTAGGGCACCTTGCCGTTCGCGAGCTCATCCTTGGTGAACGACACCCCGAAGTCATGATTGAAGTCGCTGCCGTAGGACGACACCCACCGGAAGCGCCAGCCCATGCGCTGCTGGAACGCCTCGATCCGGGGCAGCGGCGCGCGCGACACCACCACCAGGCCGACGTCGCGCTGCGCGAGATGCACCGCGGCGCCGTCGAAGTGATCGGCCAGCAGCGAGCAGCTCGGGCAGCCCTCCTGCCATTCCGGGCCGAACATGAAGTGATAGACGATCAGCTGGCTCCTGCCGGCGAACAGCTCGGCCAGGGTCGCCTTGCCGGCCGCCGAATCGAAGACGTACTCCTTGGCCACCCGGACCCAGGGCAGGGCGCGGCGCTCCGCGCTCAGGGCGTCGCGCTGCCGGCTGAAATCCCTCTCCTTGGCCAGGAGGTCCTTGCGGGCCTCCAGCCACTCCTCCTGCGACACGATTCTCGGGTGCTCCATCTGGCTCTGCGTCATGATCGATCCTCCTGCGAATCACTCCTCGGCCCGCCGGCGGACGCGCGCCAGCAGGTGCGTCCAGCCCTGCGCCATCCCCTGCCGGTGGTCGTCCGGGATGAAGCCGAGCGCCGTGTGCCGGAAGGTGATCAGCGTGCCGCCGCCGGCCTCGCTCAAGCGGTACTGAAGGTTGGAGACGACCGGGAAGGACATGAACAACGGACCTGAGATCTCGAGCAGCGTCGGGCGCTTGATGGCCTGCACCTGGCCCCAGAAATGGCCGTTGTCGTCGCCCAGATCGCGGTACCACCTGCCGCCGGGCAACGGCTCGAGCTTCATCGGCATGGGCTTGCCGTCATGGGTCTCGTTGTGCGGCCCGAGCTGTTCGAGCAGCGCGGCGAACGTCGTCGCGAGCGAAGCCTGGACCTGGATCTCCTGAGTCAGGGTGAGCGTCAAATCCTCGATCGTCGGTGCGGTCGCAATCATTTTTCCTCCTTGGGTTCGGTCCGGCTCGTTGCGGATAGGTTTTCGCGCTCGGCGCGCTCCTTGACGCGGCGCAGCTGATGCCCCCAGAAGCGTTGGAACTGGCCCGACCATTCATGCAGCGGCCGGATCGCCTCGGCATTGGTGCGATAGAGCATCTGCCGGCCGGCGCGGCGCACGTGGACCAGGCCGACGTCGCGCAGCACGCGCAGGTGCTTCGAGACGGAAGGCTGCTCGAGCTCCAGCGCGGCGACCAGGTCGCCGACCGGACGCTCCCCGAGCGCGAGCAGGGTCAGGATCTGGCGCCGGCGCGGCTCGGCCACGGCGTTGAAGGCATCGGAAGTGGTGGCGGCGCGCGGCATGGGAGTGACAATACATTCCTATATCGGAATATGTCAAGCCCCTCCTCCACCAGGAGTCCTGAAACATCTCCCGCCGCGGCGGCGTAGGGCAGAGGTCAGCGAGCAGCGGCGGGCCGGCCGGCGGGTCGCGCCGGGTATCCGGGCGCCCGGGGCGCATGCGACGGATGGCCGGCGCGTGGCGGGGTCGCACCCCGACCGGCCGTGCTGCAAGGAAGGGAGGAGAGGTGAGCTCAACGCGGCACCATGCACGAGTCGCCGGATTCCTGTATGTGCTCATGGGGTTGAGCGCCCCCATCGGCCTCCTGTACGTCCCCGGCAAGCTGATCGTGTCCGGGAACGCGACAGCGACGGCCGACCGCCTCAGGGCTGGCGAGGGGCTGCTCCGCCTCGGCATCGCCAGCGAGCTGTTCCATCAGGCCGTCCAGGTGTTCCTGGTCCTGGCGCTCTACGGCCTGTTCAAGGCGGTGAACGAAGCCCAGGCCAGGCAGCTGGTGACCCTGGGCGCGCTGGTGTCGGTGCCGATCGTGTTCGTCAACGTGCTCAACGAGATCGCGGCGCTGATCCTGGTCAGCGGCAGCGATTTCCTGGCCGTGTTCGCGAAGCCCCAGCTGGACGCCCTGGCGTACCTGTTCCTCCGGCTGCACGGCCAGGGGATCTTCGTGGCCTCGATCTTCTGGGGGCTCTGGCTGTTCCCGTTCGCGCTGCTGGTCTTCCGCTCGGGCTTCATCCCCCGCTGGCTCGGCGTCCCGCTGATCCTCGCGGGCACCGCCAACCTGGCCATTGCCGTCGCCACCCTGGTCCTGCCACGCTACGCGCCGCTGGTTTCGCAGTACGCGTTCCCGTTCGAGGTCGGGGAGCTGCCGATGATGTTCTGGCTCCTGATCTGGGGCGCGAGGACCTACCCGACGTCGATCTCGTCGGGGCCCTCGCCGGTGTCGGTCGCCGCATCGTAGGGTAGGCTCGCCGCCAACTCGCGGCCCACCGTCTCGATGCCGTGGACCAGGCCGCCGGTGAAGTCGCCGGAGCGGAAGCGCTCGGCCACCGCCGCGGTGACGTCGTCCCAGAACTCCTGCCCCACCCGGGCGTGGATCTCCTCGTCCCCGAGCACCGCGAACTGCCGCCGCGCCGGCACCATGAAGATCAGCACGCCGTGGCGCCCCAGCCGGGTGAACGCCAGCTCGGCGGCGCGCCGCACGTCGCCCCAGAACCACGGCGCCAGCGACACCCGCACCCTGCCCGAGGTCTGGTGCTCGGCCGCGGCGATGGCCTCGCGCACCTGCTCCACGTCGATCTTCTTCAGCAGCCGGGCGCGCGCCAGGAACATGGTTCGACCTCCTCGCTCGCCGGTCGCCGGCTCACCACGACCCCGAGGCGCCGCCGCCCCCCGAGCGCCCGCCGCCGCCCGAGAAGCCGCCGCCGCCACCACCCCCGCCCCCGCCGCCGCTGCTCTGGGAGAAGATGGTCATCAGCAGCCAGAACGCCAGCCGCGGATGGGTGATCAGGAAGAGCAGGACCGCCGCGATCAGGATCCACTGGCAGATGATGAACAGCAGGCTGTGATGCACGGGCGGCCGCGGCCCCCGCCGGCCGCCATCGTACGGGTACGCCGGCGCACCCTGCGCCTCCGGGGCGCCGGCGCCGGGTGCGGCACCGAGGTCGGTGCCGGTGGCGGCCTGCGCCTCGATGGAGCTCGCCGGCTGGCCGTCGAGGATCCCGAGGGTGGCGTCCACCCCATGGGTCACCGCGCCGTCGCGGTCGCCGGCCTTGAGGCGAGGCACCATCACCTCGCCGATGATGCGCGAGGCGATGGCGTCGGGGACCTGCCCTTCCAGGCCGTAGCCGACCTCGAAGCGGATGGCGCGGTCGTCGGCGAGGACGAAGATCGCCAGCCCGTCGTCGGTCCCCTTGCGGCCGACCCGCCAGGCGGCGAAGGCCCGCACCGCGAAATCCTCGATCGGCACGCCGCCAGTCGAGCCGCCGATCCACACCAGCACCTGGTGGCCGGTCCGGGCCTGGTACTCGCGGAGGCGCGCGTCGAGGCCGTCGCGCACCGCCGGCGACAGGAACCCCACCGGGTCGGTGACCCAGCGGACCGGCGCCGCGGGCACCGCCGCTGCCGGCCCGGCGCCCGGCGCCGCCGGCACCGCCGGCACCGCGCCGGCCGCCGGCGCGCCCGCGCCGGGCAGCGCACCCGCCGGCGGCAGGCCGCCCGCCAGCGGGCCACCCGCCAGCAGTGCGCTCACCAGCAGCGCACCCGCCAGCAGGCCGCCCGATGCCGGTGCCCCTACCGCGCTACGCACTAAAATTTCACTTTCGGCGCGGTCTCGGCGCCCTCCTGGGCCTTGAAGTAGGGCTTGACGTCGAAGCGGGAGCCGAAGAACCCGGCGATCAGCACCGTCGGGAAGCTCTGGCGCTTGGTGTTGAACGCCTGCGCCGCCTCGTTGAAGCGCATGCGCTCGACCGAGATGCGGTTCTCGGTGCCCTCGATCTGCGCCTGCAGGTCACGGAAGTTCTGGGTGGCCTTGAGCTCCGGGTACTTCTCGACCACCACCATCAGGCGCCCGAGTGCGCCGCCTAGATTCGCCTGCGCCTGCTGGAACTTGTCCAGCGACTCCTGCGAGGTGGGCGCCGCGCCGGCCACCTGGCTCGACACCTGCCCGACCTTGGCGCGGGCCTCGGCCACCTGGGTGAAGGTGTCCTTCTCGAAGTTGGCGGCGCCCTTGACCGTCTCCACCAGGTTGGGCACCAGGTCGTTGCGCCGCTGGTAGACGTTCTGCACCTGCCCCCACTGCGCCTGCACCGCCTGGTCGAGCTGCACCAGCGAGTTGTAGGCGCCCACCCCGGAGCCGCCCACGATCAGCGCCCCCAGCAGCAGCACCGCCACGCATCCGATTGCCGCGTATTTCATCGCTCTCCTCTTTCACCCGGTCACGACCGGGTCGCAGGTTCACCCGCCGCCGGCGCGGCCACCGCCGGCACCTCGGGTTGGAAGCGCCGGAACGCGAACAGGTTCTGGCGCAGCCAGCTCTTCGGGAAATCGACGTAGGTCAGACCGTAACCGGTCGGCCGCCGCTCGCGCGACATGTAGAAGGTGCCGAACAGGTGGTCCCAGATCGCCAGCTTGGTGCTGAAGTTCATGCCCGGCGGCTCGAGGTCCACCGCGTGATGCCAGCGGTGGGCCTCGGGGCCGTTGATCACCAGCTGCAGCGGTCCGCTCCGGACGTCGATGTTGGAATGGATGTACATCCCCCAGACGGCGCTGATCATCCCCTTGATCACCGGCACCACCGGCGCCGCGCCGAGCAGCACCATCGGCGCCGCCTCGATCGTCTGATTGATCAGGATCTCGAACATGTGCGAGCGCGCGCCCGCCAGCCAATCGACGTGCCGCGCCGAGTGGTGGGCCTCATGCAGCCGCCAGAGGAAGAGGTTGTGGTGCTGCCAGCGGTGGAACCAGTAGATGTAGAGATCGTGGCTGACCACGAAGAAGCCCACCTGGGCCCACAGCGGCCAGCCCGAGATCAGGTGCAGCCGCGACAGGTGGGTGGCGCCGTCCAGCCACTGGATCAGCTTGCCGATCACCACCGCCAGGATCAGGTTCTGCAGCACGGTGTAGAACAACAGATCGGTCCAGAAGCCCTCGCGGAACAGCCGCTCCCCGCGATCGTAGGGCCGCACCCGTTCGAGCAGGATGAGCACGCCGACGGAGCCGAGGATGACGGCCGCCGACAGGATCGTCCAGCTGGTGAAATTCATGCGCTCAAACCTCCTTACCCGGCTTGGCCGCCGCCAGGTCTCCCTTCACCCGCCGCAGCTTCGCGAGCTGCGCCAGCTCGCCGGGGTAGACCCGCTTGACCCCGTCGCCCAGCGATTTCTCGATGTCGCGGATGTTCGCCACCAGCCGCAGGAAGCCGCCGATCTCGACCGAGGCCGCCTGGTCGCTCCCCCACAGCGCCCGGTCGAGAGTGATGTGGCGCTCGACGAAGGACGCCCCCAGCGCCACCGCCGCCCAGGTCGGCGCCAGGCCGGTTTCGTGGCCCGAGTAGCCGATCGGGCACTCCGGGTAGAGGCGGCTCAGGGTCTCGATCATCCGCAGGTTGAGGTCGCTCGGCGGGCAGGGGTAGGTCGAGGTGGAGTGCGCGACCAGCAGGTCGCGGCGCCCCAGCAGCTCCACGGCCTCGGCGATCTCCGCCGGCGTCGACATGCCGGTCGACAGCATCACCGGACGGCCGGTCGCCCGCACCTTGCGCAGCAGGCCGTGATCGGTCAGCGAGGCGGAGGCGATCTTGTAGCAAGGCGGCCGGTAGCGCTCGACGAAATCCACCGCCTCCTCGTCCCAGCACGACGCGAACCAGAGCATGCCGCGCTCGCGGCAGTGGCGGTCGATGGCGGCGAACTCGGCGTCGCCGAACTCCATCCGCCGCCGGTACTCGATGTACGGGATCCGGCCCCACGGCGTGTCGCGCTCGAGGTGCCACTGCTCCTTCGGCACGCACAGCTCCGGCGTCCGCTTCTGGAACTTGACCGCATCGGCGCCCGCCACGTGGGCGCCGTCGATCAGCTTGCGCGCCATCTCGAGCGAGCCGTTGTGGTTGATGCCGATCTCGGCGATCACCAGCACCGGCTCGCCGGCGCCCACCCACCGGCCGCCGATCTCGACCACCGCCGCCCCGGCATGCCCCGGGCTCCCTGCGCCGCCCGCGCTCATCGTTCCTCCTTCTCTCGCCAACCCAGGAGCCACTCCGCGAAGTCGCGGAAGGCGCCGTGCCCACCGCGCGCCGCGCAGCGATAGTGGCAGGCGGCCAGCAGCTCGGGCATGGCGTCGGCGGGCGCCGCCGTCAGGCCGCTCTCGCCGATCCGGGCCATGATCTCGAGGTCGTTGACGTCGTCGCCGATATAGGCCAGGGCGCCGACCTCCAGGCCGGTCTCCGCGAGCACCGCCGGCAGCTCCGCCGCCTTGTCGCGGACGCCCAGGAACAGGTGCGGCAGGCGCAGCTTGGCCGCCCGGCGCTCGACGCAGCCGCTGCGCTCGCGGGTGATGATGGCGGTGGCGATGCCGGCGCCGCGCAGGCGCTCGACGCCCATGCCGTCGCGCACCGAGAAGCGCCGCAGCGCCTCGCCGCGCTCGGAGTAATAGACGCCGCCGTCGGTGAGCACGCCGTCGCTGTCGGTCAGCACCAGCCGCAGGCGCAGCGCGCGCGCCCGCAGCTCGGCCGGCGGCAGCGGCGGCGCGGCGCCCTCCCCCCGGGCGCCGCCGTCGTTCATGGGCGGGTCGAGCATGGTCGGGCTCATCTGGCTCATCGGGCTCACCTGGCTCACCTGGCTCACCACACCGTCCAGCCGCCGTCGACGACCAGGTTGGCGCCGGTCATGTAGCGCGAGGCGTCGCTCGCCAGGAAGACAAGCGCGCCCTCATAGTCGGAGGGGTCGGCCATCCGGCCGAGCGGCGTGCGCGCCGCATAGCGGGCGACGAACCCCGGGTCCTGACCGTTCTCGACGCCGCCCGGCGACAGCGCGTTGACCCGCACGCCGCTGCGCCCCCAGTAGGCGGCGAGGAAGCGGGTCAGGGCCAGCACCGCGCCTTTGGTGGTCGGGTAGGCCGCCGACTTGAAGAACGTCTGGGTGCCGTCGGGCTGGCGGTAGAGGGCCTGGTCGGGAGCCACCACGGCATAGGTCGAGGCGAGGTTGACGATGCTGCCGGCGCCGCGCCGCGCCATCTCGGCGCCGAGCGCCTGGCAGCAGAGGAAGGTGCCGGTGACGTTGACCCTGAGCGAGTCCTCCCACAGGGCGAGCGGGAAGTTCTCGAAGCGCAGCACCTCGCCGGCCGCCAGCGGGCTCTCCACCTTCTCGTTGAGCGCCGCGTTGTTGACCAGCACGTCGATGCGCCCGAAGCGCCCGAGCACCGCCTCGCGCAGCGCTCCGACCGAGTCGGGCCGGGTGATGTCCGCCGCCCAGCCCATCGCCGCCGTCGCGCCCTGCTGCAGCAGCTCCTCGGCCACCGCCGCGCAGGCGCCGGCGTCGAGGTCGGTCGCCGTCACCAGCGCTCCGGCCGCCGCCAGCGCCCGGCAGTGGCGCCGCCCGAGCAGGCCGGCGGCGCCGGTGACCACCGCCACCCGGCCGGCGAGCGAGAACGCGGCATGCGCCGCGCCCGCGTCCACCGCGCCCGGCACCGGCGCCACCGCCACCACCGCCGGCGCCCCGGACGGCGCCATGGGTTCCGTCGCCGCCATCTAGGCGCGGGCCCCCGCCGCCCGCGGCTTGAGGTTGAAGCCGGTGGTCCGGCGGAACACCGGTTCCACCGGCTCGCCGCGCAGCCGGCCGCGCACGTCGCCGGCCGCCACCGCGTCGCGCACCACCGCCAGCGTCTCGCGCCAGGCGCCGAGCGTGTACTCGACGTCGGCGTCGGCGTGCGAGAAGGACATATTGTGGAAGCCGCCCCACAGCACGCCGCGACGGATCAGCTCCTGCTGCGCCAGCGACTTGAGCTCCAGCGGGTCGCCCGCCTTGGCGTCGAACACCACCAGCGAGCGGCAGCCGTAGCCGACGCAGCGGGTGTAGTCCATGCCGAGCTCGGCGGTCAGGGCGTTGTAGCCGGCCTTGAGCTTGTCGCCCTGGCGCTCGAGCCGGGCGGGCACCTGATGGGCGCGCAGCTCGGCGATGGTCGCCTTGGCGGCGGCCAGCGACAGCGCCTCGCCGCCGAAGGTGGTGAAGAAGAACACCTCCTTGTCGCAGCGCGCCATCACCTCGCGGCGGCCGGTGACCACCGACAGCGGCATGCCGTTGGCGATCGCCTTCGAGAAGCAGGCGAGGTCGGCGCGCACCCCGAAGCGCTCCTGGGCGCCGCCCAGCGCCAGGCGGAAGCCGGTCCACATCTCGTCGAACACCAGCAGCGCGCCGACCTGGTCGCAGACCCGCCGCAGCTCGGTGAGGAAGCCGTCGCGCGGCTCCTCGAAGGTCACCGGTTCGAGGATGACGCAGGCGGTCTGGTCGTCGATGGCGTCGAGCACCGAGCCGAGGTCGTTGTAGCCGAAGGTGGCGGAGAGCTCGGCGACCGCCCGGGGGATGCCGGCGTTGCGGTCGGTGACCGCGATGTACCAGTCGTGCCAGCCGTGATAGCCGCAGCACAGCACCCGGTCGCGGCCGGTATGGGCGCGCGCCAGGCGCACCGCCGCGGTGGTGGCGTCGCAGCCGGTCTTGCTGTAGCGCACCCCCTCGGCCCCGGGCACCAGCTCGCGCACCAGCTCCGCCACCTCCACCTCCAACGGATGCGTCAGCGAGAAGGTGATGCCGTCCGCGAGCTGCGCGCGGATGGCGGCGTCGACCGGCTCGTAGGCGTAGCCGAGCGACAGCGGCCCGATCGCCATCTGGTAGTCGATGTACTCGTTGCCGTCGACGTCCCAGACGTGGCAGCCCTTGCCGCGCGCCAGGTACTTGGGGGCGACGCCGCGGACGTACTGGCCGGGCCCCTTGGCCAGGGTCTGGGTGCCGGCCGGGATCAGCCCCACGGCGCGGGCGTACCATTCGTCCGAGCGGGTGATGTCGGGGAAGTTCTCGTTGGTGCGGATTCCGTTGGGCATCGTCACAGCCTCCAGCCGGCGGGCCGGGGGATCCCGCCGGGATTGTCCACCAGGGTTTCGTCGAGCACGCTGCGCACGCCGAGATCGCCGATCCGGTTGAGCACCTTGCCGGCGATGGCCGGCCCGGTGAAGCCCTCGTGCGCCAGCACCTC